>CAYFHI010000006.1:0-38918 GCA_964342875.1 uncultured Dehalococcoidaceae bacterium | reverse complement strand
CAATCCATTTTTTTCCAGATTATCCAGATAATCTCTGAAGTCCTTGAAGAACATATCCGTATCTCCTAATTATTGTCTTATCTATAATATTCCAGTGCTTGGTAACTGGTAATTCAGAGCTTCTATTTAACCTGTTCCTAAAAAAATACACTACTTATAGCGTTAGATTTACAGTCGAACTCCACCTGAAACAATATTTTACACTTTGTATAGCCTGTCCTAAGCCACTACTATATCCCGGACATTGTAGGCGGGTAAATTAGGACTTCCCATAAGATTAAAATTGGCTCGCGCCCGGTCAGCGTAAATAGCCACGGAGCATCTCTGCCCTTACTTTTTCTGATTCAAATACTTTTTTAACATCATTCTATCCCATAAAGTCACAAATCCCTTCTAGTTCACTATGTACAAATGTCCGCCGAGAAATCTGACTTTCAAAAGCTCCTTTCTTTTCTTTTGGAGTAACTATAGTAGCCTTCGGTAGTGGGTAGTCTATTTTAACATTATTAATCCTTAATAAACCTGAATAAACTGTGGTTGTATACTCAATTTCGAAAAACCACACAGGTTGTGCACTTCTTTTCTTAAACCATATGACATCAATTGTCTTGGCTATTTTAAATACTTTAGGCCCGGCTCACTTGGCTACCAGTCACCGGTACTCATATTTCAACGAGCCATCGAGCGTTTAATATTAAAACCAGTTGAGGTGCACAATAGAGGCTTTGCCTTCCTAATACTGCTTCTTTTCCTTATCATCTGGCGAGTAGTAACTTTGCGACCATCATCACCTCTCGACCCAGCCCTTACGTGGAATCATAGACAGCCCCAATACAACGAGTAGAGAAGGCCATGCATAATCTCATATAGACCCTAAGATGACACCGAGCTTATCTAAAAGGGAGATGGTCCTTATTATGACCAAGGCCCAAACGACGAACATAACTTGCCTCTCGCTTATCAAAGCCGAATATGCTTTGTTCGTTAATAAGATTCTGGCATGTCCTATATAGATTGTAACTACGATGATTTAATGGGAGAGGTATCGGTCAAATCAGCAAGATACTGCCGAGGACAACGGCTATTATCCCTACTATAATCGGTTTACTGAATATCTCTAGATTGCGATTGAAGAGGAAGGAAAGTATTATTATTAAGATGGGAGAGGTAGAGACAAGAGGTTCCACCACGCTTGCTGGAGCGATGTGTAGCGCAAGATAGCGCACCAGGTGAGCCGTACTTGCAAACACAGCAACTACAGAGAATGAGATCACAGCCTTGCGCGTAAATCCAGCAATGGCAGCTCTGGTATTTGGATCATATAACAGAGTGCCGGAGACAATAGTAGCCGCAAGATATGAAATCACAATTCCAGCCAACGGAGAGTCTGAGCCGCGGAGCCCCATTTTCACTAGGATAGGGCTTATCCCCCATGCTAATCCATTACTAAAGCCAAAAAGAATTGCCCTTCGCGGTATATCTGAAAACAAGTTACGGCCACTCCGAAAATCTTGAGGTACAACACCAGCTACCATAATTCCACAAAATATTAATAATACCCCTATCGTTAATTGCCAGGTTAGCGTTTCTCCAAGTATGGAAATACCAAGGATAACTGTGACAAGAGGCTGTATTCTACGCATTACGCTGGTGACATTTGCCCCTACGAGCCGTACAGAATTGTAACTAAGTGAGCGTCCCACTACTAAGTGAACAATACCTGCTAGTGAAAACCAAAAATAACTTTGCCATGAAAGGTTAAAAATATTATTAATTTGCCCCGTTATAATAAGAGTAATCGTGACAAAGAGAAACGATATAGGAACTGTTATTATAGCACCAGCGGTAGGGTTAGTCACCTGAAGAACTGCCCTGCGTAAAATAATAATGTTGGCGGAGAAAGCAAGTACAGCAATGAACGCTAAAATTTCGCCACTCATTAACAATACCTACCTGCTTTGTGGTTGCTGCCGGACGATTCAATAACAATCGTCGGGAGATAACGATAAAACTGAGAATTGCACATTTACCCATTATCATTGAATAATTGATATCCAGTCAAATTTAACAATAATACTAATAGTAGATTTAGCCTAACCGTTTACGAAGATGATACAATGGTTGAGATGTTTCTCGGTCTAATCGGGGGAATTAACGATTTGTTTAAATTCAACGTTGGGAGCTTACTTAATTGTTCATAAAGTTTAATAATAAACTATTTTATGGTTGGGTAATCGTAATAGCCCTCTTAGGTATTGGCATTATTATATATGGAATGGAGATTTCATTCGGTGTTTTCTTTAAATCAATCGAGAATGAATTTAACCTGAGCCGTACTATAACATCTTCATTTGTATCGATTAGTATGATACTTCTGGGGGTATTTGCTTTTTTAGGTGGTTGGGCCAACGATAAATATGGCCCGAGAACCGTCTTTTTTTTAATGGGCCTGTTTACTGGTTTGAGTTTGTTACTCACTAGCCAGACTACTTCTCCTTGGCAATTATATATCAGTTATAGCTTGCTTTTTTCCATAGGGACATCTGCGATGTATGTGGTTCTAAGCTCAACGGTATCCAGGTGGTTTAGAAAAAAGCTGGGATTAGCCCTGGGTATTTCTGGTGCTGGTGAAGGTTTAGGGGCAGTTATTATGGCGCCTTTTTCCACATACCTTATTTCTAAATTTGATTGGCGCATGGCATACATTGTGATAGGGATTGTTGCGTGGGTAATAATAATCCCATTGTCTATGCTTTTGAAAAAGAATCCATATGAGGTTGGAGCTTTCCCTGATGGTGAAAAGTTACATTCACCGAACGTACAAATGCAGACTAATGGTACCCAGCCATTTGATTTTCCACTATTGCATGTACTTAAAGCCAGAAGCTTTTGGCTTATTATGTTTATATTATTACTATTTGCCGGATGCTTATGGTTTATTTTCATCCACCTTGTACCTCATATTACGGATATGGGTTATTCAAGTATCACAGCTGCTTCTATCATCAGTCTGATGGGTATCGCCGTTACGGTAGGTAAGGTTCTAGGGGGAATCATGTCCGACAGGATTGGAAGAAAGTCCGCAGCTATATTCTGTACATTGGGTTTAGCCGTATCTATGCTATGGCTAGTCTGGGCCAAAGAGTTGTGGATGCTCTATCTTTTCGCCTTAGTTTTTGGCTATGCAAATGGAGGCTTGAGCTCCAGCTTAGGAGCAATAGTTGGCACTACTTTTGAATTAGATAATATTGGAGTAATATGGGGTGCATTGGATATCGGTTATGCTATAGGAGCCGCTGTTGGTCCTGCCTTGGGCGGATTTATTTTTGATGTTGCAAATAGTTATTCATTCACTTTCCTGTTATGTTCAGTAGCTATGATAATAACAACTGCATTAATACTTCTCGTCAAACCTGAAAAACATGCTACTAAAACACTAACTAGTAATTGAGTAAAATGGCACGTTTGCAGGTTGTCAATTTATTTGTTAAGTGTTAAGCTTTAACAACAAATACGAGACCAATCGTGATATAAGGGGGAGAATGTGGAGTATGAAAATCTGCTGGAGATTGTAAAGAACAGGCGGAGTATCCGTAAATTCAAGCCGGAGTCTATACCCGATGAATATGTAGATAAGATAATCGAAGCGGCTCGCTGGGCTCCTTCAGGGGCTAACTCGCAGCCTTGGGAATTCCTTGTCATTAGGAAACCAGAGCTGAGAGATAAAATCGTCGAATTTATTCATGAAAGTGAACCTCTCAACCACAAAATGGAGTTGGTCAGAGAACCTGAAATGAGATTTCGTCGGTCAACCCCAGGCTATGTCCGTGCTCCCGTACTCATCATTATGGCCGGCGACCCTAGAACTAAAGACGCTTATCCCTTGGCCGCCAAAATCAGCAAGGGAGAGTCGAACTTTATTTCCGGTCTGGCTATATCTTTCACCTATATGCAGCTGGCAGCGGTTACGCTTGGTCTGGCTTCTCAGTGGGTATCCGCTATCGGTATGCCATACGTACAGTCTCTCACTAAGGAACTCCTGGGTGTACCGGAAGAACTGGTGTTTTATGATATGCTGGCGTTAGGGTATACTGATGCGGCGTTTGTGCTGAAGCCTCGTTCGGTGAGACCAAGGGAAGAAATAGTCCACTATGATGGTTACGATAAGGCTAAATACAGGACGGACCAGCAGGTACAAGACTTCATTGCCGATCTCCGCGGCAGCAGACCGACAAATTAGCTGCCGGGTGGTGTAAAAAATCTTTGCCAAGGTATGGTGGGGTGAGTGGAGGGATTTGAACCCTCGATCTCCAGGGCCACAACCTGGCGCCTTAACCGCTAGGCCACACTCACCACGGATTCCAGATGCATTATAGCTGAAAACCGGCTACTTTTCAATCTATAAGTAAGTTGTCTTTTACTTAATATTGCTTTTCTTCTCTTACGTACCAGAAACCCGATTTTCAATCAATTTCGAGAAGTCGTAGATTTGTTGTCTTTTGAGCCTGATGTTACAATAGAATCTGGGGTTGAGGAAGGTTTTTAAGATGCCGTTAAATTCCATAGTCGTCAGAGGGGCGAGGGAGCATAATCTTAAGAATATTGACGTATCTATTCCCCGTGATAAGCTGGTGGTCGTTACCGGCGTTTCCGGATCGGGAAAAAGTTCCTTAGCCTTTGACACAATCTATGCAGAGGGACAGCGGCGCTACGTGGAATCACTCTCAGCTTATGCCCGACAGTTCTTGGGCAGGATGGAGAAACCGGAAGTCGATTATATCGAGGGATTAAGCCCAGCGGTTTCTATCGACCAGAAAGGACCGAGTCGGAACCCGCGGTCGACGGTGGGTACGATAACCGAGATATATGATTACCTGAGGTTATTATATGCCCGGGTTGGTCATCCCCATTGCCCCAAGTGCGGGCGCGAGATAACGATGCAGACGGTGCAGCAGATTGTGGACGCCATCCAGAATCTGCCCGCAAGCAGTCGCATAATGATACTGGCTCCGTTAATAAAAGACCGTAAGGGCGAATATCAGTCGGTGTTTGATGATCTGCGTAAGGCGGGTTATGCTAGGGTGCGGGTTGACGGCAGTATACATGATCTTTCAGAAGAGTTCTCGCTGGATAAGAATAAAAAGCACTCCATTGAAGCGGTGGTGGACAGGCTGGTAATCGGGCAGAAAGGTGGTAACCAGAGCCGCATCGCCGACTCTGTGGAAACGGCACTGAAGCTTGGGGTTGGGGTGGTCCTGGTATTCGTTATTGATGGGGATGAACTGCTGTTTTCCGAGCATTTCGCCTGTGTATATTGCGGTATAAGCTTGGGAGAAATTGCCCCCCGGACTTTCAGTTTTAACAGTCCTCATGGCGCCTGCCCTGAATGTTCCGGGCTTGGTGTCAAGCTGGAGATAGACCCCGAACTGGTTATTCCCAATAAAGAACTGTCCCTGATTCAAGGAGCAATTCGTCCTTGGCAGTTCCAATCATGGTATTTCAATCAGTTCGAATCTTTAGCCAGGAACCACGGGTTTTCACCGCAAACTCCGGCAAAGGATCTGAGTGACGAACACTTGAATCTTATTCTTTACGGGGAAGGCGGAGAGTCATTTAAGCACCGGAACCGATTCGGGAGGGTCAGGGAGTATTATGAAGGTTTTGAAGGAGTGATACCTCGGATGGAGAGATTGCATCGGGATACCGAGTCAGAGCACTCACGGACGGATATCGAGCGTTATATGGTGTCCAGGATTTGCCCGGTGTGCTTGGGAAAACGACTCAAGCCGGAATCCTTAGCGGTAACAATCGGGGGAGAGAATATCGTGGATGTCAGCTCGATGTCAGTAACGCGAGCGCTGGAATGGGTAGCGACTATTGGTGAGAGTGTTCTTTCTGAGCGCGAACGAGTGATTGCTCATCAAATATTTAAAGAGATTGAGGGACGCCTGGGTTTTCTTCGGGATGTGGGGCTTGACTATCTCGGGATCGACCGCGCTTCAGCTACTCTGAGCGGCGGTGAGGCTCAACGGATTCGCCTAGCGACTCAGATAGGCAGTCGGTTGATGGGTGTTCTTTATGTTTGTGATGAGCCGACGGTCGGTCTGCACCCGGCGGATGACCACCGGCTGATTGAGACTTTAAAACGGTTAAGGGACCTGGGCAATACGATACTGGTTGTTGAACATGATGCTGCTATGATGCGGGCGGCTGATCACATCATTGACCTCGGACCCGGTGCCGGGGAGCATGGTGGCTATATTGTGGCTACTGGCACCTTAACCGACATTTTGAATTGCAAAGAATCCATTACTGGTCAGTATCTTAGCGGGGTGAAGCAGATACCTTTGCCGAAAAAACGGCGTCCCGGCTCCGGAGAGGAAATTGTAATCACCGGGGCGAGGCAGAATAACCTGAAAAATATCGAGGTGCATATTCCCTTAGGGAAGCTAGTCTGTGTCTCTGGTGTTTCCGGCAGCGGTAAGAGCACGTTGATTGATGAAATACTCTACCGTAAGCTGGCGCATATATTGTACCGGTCACGGGAAAAGGTTGGCGATTTTGATGGTATCCGCGGAACGGAGAATATTGATAAGGTGATCAATATCGACCAGTCGCCCATTGGGCGTACGCCGCGCAGTAATCCGGCTACGTATACCGGAACTTTTACTCCGATACGTGAGTTTTTTGCTACCGTCCCAGAATCCCGGATGAGGGGATACGCTCCGGGGCGGTTCTCATTTAACGTTAAGGGTGGGCGTTGTGAAGCCTGCCGCGGCGAGGGGTTTACCCAGATTGAAATGCAGTTTTTACCTGATGTAACCGTTCCTTGTGAAGTATGCAAGGGTAAGCGCTATAACCGCGAAGCGCTGGAAATCAACTTTAAAGGTAAGAATATCGCTGAGGTGCTGGATATGACTGTTGAGGAGGCGGTGACTTTCTTTAAAAATTTCTCTAGGGTAGTTAATAAGCTAGAAACATTGCAGGATGTGGGATTGGGTTATATTCACCTCGGTCAGCCGGCGCCTACTCTTTCCGGCGGTGAAGCGCAGAGGGTAAAGCTTTCCACAGAGCTGTCAAAAAGGTCGACGGGCAGGACGCTGTATATCCTTGACGAACCTACTACTGGCCTCTCCTTTGAGGACGTGGCATCGCTATTGCGGGTGTTGCAGCGATTGGTTGATGCTGGTAACACAGTGATTGTCATTGAGCATCATCTCGACGTCATTAAAAATGCTGATTACATTATCGATTTGGGACCCGGGGCTGGTGACCGCGGTGGTTATATTGTGGCAATCGGTACCCCTGAAGAAGTTTCACAGGTAAAGGTGTCAGCCACCGGTCAATATTTAGAAGAGATTTTACATGATAGAACCGAGCCGGCTTTAACCGGATGATGCTTCTATGCTGTTGCCGTATATTTGCCTGTTTATTAGTTAGGGAGGTGTCGATTATTAATGCAAGGCAGCAGTGAAAATTTAACCCCGGATGAAAACGAGGAATCCGGATTTTTTTACGGGTATATCATTATTGTCGCCAGCTTTCTTATTTACTTAATGGCATGGGGGCTGCATATCAGTTTCGGCGTCTTTTTCAAGTCGCTGTTAGTTGAGTTTGGTTGGACACGGGCAGTTACATCAGCAGCTTATACATTAGGACAGGCTCTGGCAGGCATAACCGGTATTTTCAGTGGCAAATTAACTGATAAGTTCGGTCCACGCCTGGTGCTCACCGTCGGTGGTATCTGTCTGGGCTTGGGTTCCATTTTATTATCGCGAATTGAAACCGTCTGGCAGTTTTATTTCCTATATAGTATTGTCGGTGTTGGGTTGGGAACAACGGTCAGCCCGCTGATGTCGACAACGAGTCGGTGGTTTGTTAGGAAAAGGGGACTGATGACTGGAGTTGTCAGGGCGGGAGCTGGTGTGGGTGGGGTAGTTTTACCATTGTTAGCTGGGTGGTTCATTCTGGATTACGGCTGGCGCAATGCCTATATCTATCTGGGCTTTATTACCTTGGTAGCCACGATTCTGGCAGCCCAGATTTTAAGACGTGACCCATCTCAAAAGGGTTTATCCCCGTATGGTGAAGCAAATACTAACGGTGTCGGTTTACAGGAAGAAGGGTTTTCTCTCGGTAAAGCGGTTTATTTCCGGCAGTTCTGGTTTCTGTGGGTGGTGTTTTTCTGCTTTGGTTTAATCAGGAGCGCTATATATATTCATATAGCGCCATATACAACCGACCTCGGTTTTTCATTGATAGTGAGTGCTAGTGTGGTGGCTACCATTTCCGGTGCCAGCAGCGCCGGCGGGCTTATCCTGGGTCGCGTCGGTGATAACCTCGGTAATCGTGTGACGGTCATGATGAGTTTTATCCTCATAGCCATAACGCTATTCTGGGTAGTTTTTTCCCGGCAAATATGGATGCTATATCTGTTTGCTGTTCTGTTCGGGTTAGGCTGGGGAGCTATCGCCACACTGAGGATTTCGGTGACAGGCGAGTTATTTGGATTGCGTTCACTTGGCGTAATTCTGGGAATTGTTGAATTTGGGTCAAAAATAGGGGGCGCCGTGGGTCCGTTCATAAGCGGATGGATATTTGATATTACCGAAAATTATTTCACTGCTTTTCTGTTTGTTGCTGGAATCGCGATTGTCGGCTTACTATCGAGCTGGCAACTAACATCAATCAGTCGTAAAGCCGTAGTGGTAAATACTGATGAGTAAGGCTGAGAAGCCTGGCTTTTGTTACGGATATGTCATCGTTCTGGCTGGCTTTATTATTATGTTTGCCACCTGGGGAACTTTTTATTCATTCGGTATCTTTTTTAAACCTCTTCTGACAGAGTTTGGCTGGACAAGGGCAATGACTTCAGGAGCCTTCTCACTTTCCAATGTTGTCCGTGGTTTACTGGGTATTGTTATGGGAGAGCTAACGGACAGGTTCGGACCGCGACTGGTAATGGTGGTCTGCGGATTATTTCTGGGCACTGGCTATTTATTAATGTCCCAAGTTAGTTCTACCTGGCAGTTATATTTGTTCTATGGTGTCATGGTTGGTATCGGTATGGGTGGTAGCTGGGTGCCGGTGCTTTCAACGGTAGCCAGATGGTTTGTTGGCAAGAGGGGAATGATGTCGGGTATCGTATTAACCGGTATGAGCATTTCTGTATTGGTTATGCCACCATTAGCTAGATGGCTTGTCACTGAATATGGCTGGCAGACGTCATATATGGTTATAGGTTTTATGGCATTGGTGCTTATCGTTTTGTCAGCGTTGTTTTTACGCCGTCACCCGGTTAAGACTGAATCACAAATTGATACTCGTGGTGAATCAGGAGTAGGTATTGGCGGGCAATCTAAGGGGCTTTCTCTTCAGAAGGCGATTTATTCCAGGCAACTATGGATAGTATTTGGCATGCTCTTCTGTTACGGCTATGTTATTGGAAGTGTAATGGTTCATATGGTTCCTCACGCCACGGATATAGGCATATCAGCAGCCGACGCCGCTAATATTCTGGCAATCATCGGTGGTGTTAGCATTATCAGTAAACTCATAATGGGGAGTATCGCTAGTAGGATTGGTGGTAAATCTGGTTATTTTATTGTGTTTTTTGTGGGGACTATTTCCATGTTCTGGTTGATGTCAGCCAGAGAGATGTGGATGTTATACTTGTTTGTAGTCATTTTCGGATTTGCCTATGGTGGTGACGCGATAGAGACAGTTCTGGTAGCCGAACTATTCGGTTTAAAGTCGCTTGGTATAATCATGTCCACGGTAGGGGTTGGCTTCACTATAGGATTTGCCTTGGGTCCTTTCGTCGCCGGCTATATATTCGACTATACAGGGAACTACCAGATGGCTTTCCTGGCAGGTGCCCTTGCTTGTATTGCTGGTGCTGTGTTAATCTCGAGTTTGAGAGTAGTTTCGGAGAAAGGAGGGAGAGATGAACCGAGAAGAGGTGCTTGATTCGGTTAAAGACAATGTGGAGAATGCTAATCTCGTAAAACACATGGTTGCTACCGAGGCTATAATGAAAACTCTTGCTCGCCGATTTGGGGAGGATGAGGAGGCGTGGGGTCTTACCGGTCTGTTGCACGATATTGACGTGGAACTTACCAAGGATGATATGGGTAGTCACGGTGGGCTTGGCGCTGATCTGGCGAGGGAACTTGGAGCCAGTGAGACCATGGTTCATGCGATCCTCTGTCATAATGAGGCACTCGGAGTCTCTTTCGAAACGAAACTGGACAAGGCTCTTTACTGCGCTGATCCGTTAACCGGGTTGATAACGGCGGCGGTACTGGTGCGCCCTGAGAAGAAGCTGGGGGTTGTTGAGGCTAATTCAGTAAGAAAAAGGTTTAAAGAGAAGAGCTTCGCTGCCGGCGTCAGTCGGGAACAAATCGGTAAATGTAACGAAATTGGTCTTGAGCTTGATGAATTTATCGATCTCGGTTTGCAGGCGATGAAGGGCATTGCCGCTCAATTGGGGCTGTAACGGCTAGTTTACGGCCAAGGTAGAACCTTCGGCTGTCTTGATGACATCAATGCGGGTGGGGAAAGCATCTCTCAGTTCTTCAATATGAGTGACCACGAATATCTTATCAAAATCGTCCTGAATGGAATTTATTGCCTCTTTTAGTTTCTCAATGCCGGTGCTGTCCTGAGTGCCGAATCCCTCGTCAATTATGAGTGTCGGTAACGGCGCGCCCGCCCTTTTGGCTAATAGCTTTGACAGGGCAATGCGAATGGCAAAGTTGATTCGGAAGGCTTCCCCGCCGCTGAACATCTCATAATTTCTGGTGCCAAGCTCATCCGAGATGATGATATCCAGGGTATCGACGAGATCTCCTTTTTTTGTTTCCCGCCTTGTTTCAAATTTTAATTGCATTCGGTTGTCGGTCATCCGCCCCAGCAAAAAATTTGCTTCGGTTTCAATTTCGGGTAATGCCTTTTCGATGATGAGCGTCTGTATGCCGCCTTTGCCAAAGGCTTTCGCCAGTTCCTTATATATATTTTCCTGTTCGGTGGCTTGAGACAACTGGTTTTCCATGTCTTTCTTCTTTTTCTCATGTTCCGTAATTCTTTGCAGGTTATTCTTTAAGCTCCCAATAGTCTCCTGTACCTTGTCTCGCTCTTTCACCAGGGTCTTTTTCTGCTGTTCAATCTGGGCTTCTTCTAGGTCATTGTTTCTCGTGGGGAATGCATTCAGTTCCGTGGTTAGCTCCTGTTTGTTTTGGTCTAAAGTCTCCAGGCTGCCACTTAGTTCCTGAGACGCTGTTTCCGCCCGGGAAACATTTTCTCCTTCCTGGCGAACAAGCTTATCGGCTTCATCCAGCCGGTGTTTAGAATTGACATAATGTTCGGAATCGGCCAACTGTTGCCGGACCTGCTGATTGGATTCCTCATTATAATCGAGCCGGTCTAATTCATCCTCCAGAGCATTTAGTGCTGCTTGCTCAGTGGCGGCAAAATCCTTGCCGGCAAGGTGCTGTTCGATTTCTGCCAGTTCCTTTCTTTTTTCTGTCAGCTGCTTTTCGGCATCTCTTACTTTAGTGATTCCATTATTAAAAATTACGATTTTTCCCCGCAGGTCGGCTTTCTCCCGGGAAAGCGATGATTCCAGTTGATTTGTTTCGTTTATTAGCGACTCTATCTCTGGTTTATTACTGGTCAGGCTTGCTTGGTTTGATTTCAGTAAATCCGATTTTTCGTTACTTTCGGAGATATATTTTGCTTCGATGTGCTTTAAGCCTTGCCGGGTCAACTCTGTTTCGCATAGGGGACACGTGGTCTCTTGCTGGGTTGAAATTAGGCGGAGTTTTTCCTCAATATCTTTTTTTTCAACTTCCAGTCGGGTTTTGTCGGATTTTAATTGGTTGACCTTGGTTTGCAGGTCTTGGAGGGTTTGTTTTTTCCGGTCCAATGTATCTTTCCGCCCTGCCAACTGGTTTAACTTAATCCGCGCCTGGCATAACTGATTATTCAGGCCGGGTAGTTTTTGCTGCTCGGCTTCCAGTTCGCTGATTTTATTTTGTGTGAACTCATGGTTCTTTAGTATCTCCTGTCTTGCCCCATTAATATAATTTTCCAGGTCGTACTTTCTCTCTTTTATATTCGTCATAGTTCTAAATTTTTGATTGAGTTCCTCGCTGAGTTTCCTGGTTTCGGTAAGTCGGGTGTAACCTGCCTCTATATCAGAGCGCTGGGCAATCAACTCTTCATATCCCTGAAGTCGGGAACGATTTTGTTTCAACTGATCGTCCCACTGGGCCAGGTCTTTTTCAGTTTTTTTGATGTCTCCCTCAATCTGCTGAAGTTGCGCTTTCTTTTGCTCAATCTCCTGTTTTTTCTGTCGCAGTTCATTCAGGTAGGATTCCTTTTCCCCGATAGCCGTTTCTATGCCGGAGAGTTCGCCCCGTACCAGTTCAAACTCGGCCTCATAATCTGACTTCCGGGCTAATTCACCTGAAATATCCTTGATAGTGGTTTCTATTCCTGCCTTTTCCGTTTCCTGCTGTTTCGCCTGCTCTTTAGCTTTTGTTTCCAGTTCATCATAGAGGGAAAGCCTCAGAATCTCGCCAAGTACTTTTTTCCGTTCAACCGGTTGTTTTACCGTGAACTCATTGTCGTGACCCTGGCGCAGATAAGCGCTGTTAATGAAGGTTTCGTAGTCCATGTGCAGAATATCTTCGGTGATTTTCTTTTGAGTTTGAGAGATGATGTTACCAGTAATCGGCTTGAAACCGTCTTCGGTGGACGTCTGGAGTTCCAGGATGGACTGTCCGGCGCTTCGCTGACGCTTTGGCTTGGAACGCTTTCGTATGACGCAGTAGAGCTGCTGCCCGATCCGGAATTCAAACTCCACTCCCATTTCGGTCTGACCGGAGTAGACTAGGTCGTCATCGCTTGTAGCTCTTGCCTTCCCCCATAATGCCCAGGTCATGGCGTCGATTAAAGCTGATTTGCCGTTGCCGTTGTCACCGGAGAGACAGGCAAGATGAATGCTGTCGAAATAAAGTGGTGGCACATCATCGCGGTAGCACATAAAATTGCGCATGGTCAGCTTAACCGGAATCATTTAATCAGTTCCTCCGGGTATTTTGCTTCGTATTCCTTGAGAAAGTAGCGCAAGTCCTTTGCCATATTACTCCCCTCCCCAAGCGTATTTATTATTTAGATTCTGGATACTAAATATGCTGGTTAGCCGTAATGCCAATAGTTATAAAAACAACAATTGTTAAAGGGTTTCACACCGTTCAGAGATAACAATACAAACATTTGTTATTATAAGACAGATTAATGCGTATATCTTATTTAAGTTACGCGCAAAACAGATTTAAGTATATCAAGCTTCAGATATTATATCATTAGCTGATGTTTTAATGAAGCTTAAATAATAGTAGAAAAATTTTGTAGACTGATAATTCAATGATATACTTGATTAGGATCAAGCGGTTATTATATGTAATGAGTAAGACTTATGGGTGAAGGTTTTTCTGTAATCGGTAAGAGGTTACCCAGAGAAGACGGGACGGAAAAGGTCAAAGGCAGTGCTCGTTTTAGTACTGATATCCTGTTGCCTAATATGCTAGAGGGTGTATTTCTACGGTCTCCATATGCTTATGCTGAAATTTTGAACATTAATACTAGCAAAGCGGAGAAGGCTCTCGGGGTAAAAGACATACTCACCTACAAAGATGTGCCTAAGGTTCATCCGAGAAGCAAGTTTGAGTACCTTCTGGACAAGACAGTACATTGTGTTGGGGAAGAGGTAGCATTGATAGCGGCTGTTACTAGGGAAGACGCTGAAGAAGCGACAAAACTTATTAAAGTGGATTACAAAGAACTCCCCGCTGTCTTTGACATTGAAAGTGCGATAGCTCCAGGTGCACCCTTGGTACATGCTGAGCACGGAAGCAACCTGTTTCATGGTACCGAATTCCAGAGGGTGTCTCGTTGTCAACCTGATGGCTGGCTCATTGCTGATGACGGTGATATCGATAAAGGATTTACCGAAGCTGACTACGTAATTGACGGGGCTTATGAAACTCCTTTTCAGCACTCTTGTTCTCCCGGTCAGCGCGTTGTAGTCTGCCAGTGGTTGGGGGACCAATTAACCTGCTGGACAGATACGGTAGCACCATCGCAGGTGTGTCAGGATGTCGCCAGTAGCCTGGATATTCCGCAGTCTAATGTACGTATTATCGCCACATATACGGCCGGAGGATACTGTGGTAAGCAGCCGGAGAAGGTAGCCACCCTGGCGGCAATATTGGCAAAACGTACCGGTAGACCTGTAAGGATAATGTTAAACAGAAGTGAAGATTTCATTATTACGCGGGGGCGGCCACAGTATAAGGCTTATGCGAAAGTGGGCGTGAAGAGTGATGGCACGCTGACCGCACTTTACACACAAGTTTTTTCGAATGTGGGCAGGGATATCTGTGATTTTTTCATTGAGGCTTCGGGTGGTATTGCCAACGTTCGAAGCTCTCTTTACATGTGCCCCAATATCAGCGCAGAAACCTGCCAGGTAATGACCAATATTCCAGGTCAGACCGGCATGAATAGTTATGGGGATACGCCTGCCGGATATGTTGTCGAAAGGTTAATGGACGAAGCGGCGGAAAAATTAGGGATGGACCCGGTCCAGTTCCGGATTAAAAACTGTACCAGAGCCGGTTTCAGGGGCGCCAGAAAAGCAGACATTCTTGGCGGGGAGCGCACTCTGGATAAGCCATCTGGTGAAAACGATTCTTCTATCGTAAAACCGGTGGATTGGGGGATAATGGGTCGTGACATTGATGTTTTTCCGGAGCTGATAGAGAGAGCAGCCGCTAGAGCTGGCTGGCAGGAAAAATGGCGGGGATGGAAAACACCGGTTGAGGTTAATGGTTCAAAGAGAAAAGGTATCGGTATTGCTATTGGTCTTCATAATACGGCTTTTGATTTAAAGCATTCTGCGATTGTGAAAATGAATGCCGATGGGACAGCCAATGTATTATCTAGTGCCAGCGATACAGGTCAGGGGACTAGGACAGCTACTGCTCAGGTCGTATCGGAGGTGATGGGGCTTAAGTACAAGGACGTGTATGTTGTCACTGCAGATACTATGGTTACCCCGCGCGGTTATGGAAATGTTGCCAGTTCAGGAACGCCCAGTGCTATTCTCTCAGCGAAGCTGGCCGCCGATGAAGTAAAGCAAAAACTCCTTCTGGTTGCCGCCGAGATGCTTGAGGTCGACCCGGTTACTCTCGAGGTAAAGGCCGGAAGAATCTATCTTAAAGATAGCCCGGAAGTGGGCGTTCCAATTGCTAAAGTTTGTTCTGGCGGTTTTCAGATTATGGGTACCGCCACTACTCCGCCGATCTCAGTTTTAAGAGATAAGACGACCGGAAAGCTCACCATCCCGGTTGCCTTGGTGGCTACTATTGCTGAGGTGGACGTGGATACGGATACCGGACAGGTAGAAGTACAGGGGATAGTTTCCGCTCACGATTGCGGTCGGGCAATAAATCCTCAGATAATCGAAAACCAGATAAACATGTCACTCGTACTGGCCGGGGGCTGGGTATTATCAGAGGAATTTATAATCGACAAGAGAAATGGTGTGGTTCTCAACCCTAATCTGCTGGACTATAAGCTCCTGACAGTGCTTGATTTTCCCAGAATGGCGGATGTTAAGGAGATAATTGTCGAGAATCCCTGTTTCTACGGGCCCTTCGGAGCTAAGGGCATGAGTGAGACTGCAACTGTGGCGATTGCGCCTGCCATTGCAAATGCTATTTACAATGCGACAGGAATAAGAATCAGGGATACCCAGTTGAATCCTCAAAGCATTTTCGGATCGCTTGGTAAGGCCTAGGTAGAAGAGGCGGCGGTAAGCTATTTATATTTGGACAGTCTGGTTTATCTGCCTGATTAGACCAAATTCAACAGTTTGCATAGTCATCATTTCTATCTGTTCGTAATGGGATTAACATCGTGATTACCTTGTATTGCTTGACGTTATTATTCCCATCCCCTTAGAATAACAATATGTTCGAAATTCTCACAGATAAGTTAAGTAATGTATTTCGCATATTAGGTAATAAAGGTAAGCTTAGTGAGAAAGATATCGATGGAGCCCTGCGCCAAATGCGCCTGGCTCTCCTAGAAGCGGATGTTAATTTCAAGGTGGTCAAGGACTTCGTGTCGCGAGTGCGGGAACTGGCTCTTGGAGCAGAAGTGCGGCAGAGCCTGACACCGGCACAACGGATAATCAAAATCGTCAATACCGAGCTTATCGAAATTCTGGGTGGTGAGCAGAGTCGACTGGAATCAGCAAGTCATCCCCCATCCGTTGTGATGTTAGTAGGACTTCAGGGTAGTGGAAAAACCACTACTGCCGCCAAGCTGGCGCTCAGTCTAAAGCGTTCCGGGCAAAACTCTCTGCTGGTGGCGGCGGATAATCGCCGTCCGGCAGCCATCGAGCAGTTGGTTACCTTGGGACGGCAGCTTGATATACCTGTATATAGTGAATCTCCGGCGACTGCTGTCAAGGATATTTGCGCGCATGCGGTAACAGAAGCAAAAAAGCAGGCAGTGAACTACCTCATAATTGATACAGCGGGTCGGTTACATATCGATGAAGATCTGATGGAAGAATTGACTCAGGCCAGAGATGAACTGAAACCGGTTGAAATTCTGTTGGTAGTGGATGCTATGACTGGTCAGGATGCGGTGCGGGCAGCGGGGGAGTTTTATTCAAGGGTAAATCTGACCGGACTTGTCCTGACGAAGATGGATGGAGATGCTCGCGGTGGTGTGGCGCTTTCAATAAGGTGGGTCAGCGGAGTACCGATAAAATTCATCGGAACCGGTGAAAAGGCTGATGCCTTGGAACCGTTCTATCCCGACCGTTTGGCGTCGCGTATTTTGGGTATGGGTGACATGCTAACTTTCATCGAAAAGGCGGAGAAGACCTTTGATGAGCAGAAGGTAAAGGAAGTGGAGAAAAAAGTCCGAAGCGACCGGTTTGGCTTGGATGATTTCCTTTCGCAACTGAGGATGGTCAGGAAGATGGGGCCGGTATCCCAGATGGCGGAGATGTTGCCTGGTATGACGAAACTGGCGGGGCGGTTTCCGGAAGGTATCGAGGAAAACCAGTTAAAGAGGATTGAAGCGATAATACTTTCAATGACACCTCAGGAGCGGCAGGATCCGGGTATAATTGGTGGTAGCCGGCGCCGGCGTGTTGCTCATGGAAGTGGTGTAAAAACCCTTGATGTCAACCAGCTTATCAATCAGTTCCACCAGATGCAGAAGATAATGAAGATGGGTGTTAGCGGTAAACTCCCCAACAATATAATGGGTATGTTCCGTTAATATATCATTCGAGGTAGTCTTTCAGTTTCCGGCTCCGGCTTGGGTGTCTCAGTTTTCGTAACGCCTTCGCCTCTATCTGACGGATTCTTTCTCTGGTGACGTTGAACTCCCTGCCTACTTCTTCTAATGTGCGACTGCGACCATCTTCAAGGCCGAATCTTAGCTGGAGAACCCGCTGCTCGCGGGGTGTAAGGGTAAAAAGCACGTCTTCGATTTGCTCTTTAAGGAGCTGCTTGGAGGCTGCATCCACTGGTGGCAGGGTATTTCTGTCTTCAATGGTGTTACCTAGGGGACTATCTTCCTCTTCACCGATGGGTGACTCTAAAGATATCGGGAGCTGTGATACCTTGACTATCTCCCTGACTTTGTCCGATGATATTTCCATTTCCTTGGCGATTTCCTTGGAGGTAGGCTCTCTTCCGTATTCCTGGGCAAGACGGCGGCTTATCTTGAGTAGTCTGTTGATGGTCTCCACCATATGAACCGGTATGCGAATGGTGCGTGCTTGGTCGGCAATAGCTCGGGTAAGTGCCTGGCGAATCCACCACGTTGCATAGGTGCTGAATTTATAGCCTTTGTGATAATCGAATTTCTCAACGGCTCTCATCAGGCCGATATTTCCCTCTTGGATAAGGTCGAGTAGGGACATTCCCCGCCCGATATGTTTTTTGGCGACGCTGACTACCAGGCGCAGATTGGCTTCAATAAGATGCTTTTCAGATTTTTTTGCCTTACGTTCGATATTTGTTAGGTACGTTTCCAGTTTTTTTTCATAATTACGGATTGATTTAATAAAGGCGCTGTCTGTTATTAAATTATCCACATCAGGGAGAGAGGTAACCTCTCCAACGGCGTTAATTACTTCTTCTGGTAGTAACCTGCAATTTATAGACAAGTTAACTATAATTCTTTCCGTTTCCGGCATTGATTTATTCAGTTTGTTGGCAATAGCCAGGATTAGTTCCTGGTCTATAGTATTGTCGATACTTTGCTGTAGCGTGGAGTTATGGATACATTCAACAAAACTCTCGCTTGGTGTTAGCTCGAGATGCTCTTGCAAAAGGTTTACGAAAGAAGATGACTGCCCCAGGTCTCTGAGTATGGTAAGTATTATATCGGTTGCCGGAGGAGTCCTCCCATAGGTTTTTGAATGTTGTTGCTTAATGTCATTAATGCGTTTGCCTTCTTCCATCGTTTTTGCCAGTTCCCTTTCGTTTGCAGCTGTCAGAAGGGGTACTCTGCCAATTTCGTGTAGATAAATGCGGACCGGATCATCGGTTATATCCTGTTGCACCAGTTCTTCCGCCGGTGTACCTGATTCGGCACCCAATTCTGAGCTCGGTTTCTCAGTGTCAAGATGCCTAGCCTCGTGCCACGGCGCTTCCGAGTCGCTTGCGTCCTCACTGTCGATTGTTCTTCCGGACTCAACGTGGGGTGTGACTAAATTGCCCGGTTTTGATGGGATCCTCAGCATTGAATCCTGTGGTAGGTCTTCATAACCTTTATTATTAGGATAAATCTCTAAATTATCTTTACTGTTTTCCTGGTTCATTTTCTTATCTCCTTGAATCTGTTCTCCGCTGATTTTTCCGGTCAAACATCTCCTTCAGCTGAATACTGGGTTCTATTCCTTCCTTTTCAAGCTTGGACAGATCAGCTCCAGTGCCTCCGGTCTCTGCTTCTCTGGCGAGCATTTCGGCTCTCCTCGATTCTCTATTGCGCAGGTATTTTAAACGTAAGTTACGGATATAATCTGTATATCTCTGCTCTATCTGGTTTGGAAGTAGACTCTTGCTTATCAGGGCATCAAGATGCTCATGGATAGTCGTGTCCAGATTTGTCTTAAGGGATGCTAAGTCGTCGGCTTGCTGCCAGGCGAGGAAGATTTCGCGGTTTTCACTTTGTTCAAAGTATTCTGGCAAAAGACGTTCGATATTGTCTTTAAGACCGGGATGCTGCAATAGCAAAGCCAGGCAATATTCCTCAACGGGGTTGGATAAATCTGGGCGCAATGAGCGCTTTTCAGTTGTGTATGCGGGTTCTTTAGTCCTGTTGGCTCCTAGCCTTGTCTTCATTCTG
Organism: uncultured Dehalococcoidaceae bacterium; assembly: GCA_964342875.1. GTDB lineage: Bacteria > Chloroflexota > Dehalococcoidia > Dehalococcoidales > RBG-16-60-22 > CAYFHI01. The sequence continues at coordinate 19,469 of CAYFHI010000006.1, read as the reverse complement.
CTCAGTGATGTCTCAAGAGTACGCACGGGAACATCGGTTATCTGTCCCAGCTTCTGTAAATAATGAGTCTGGCGTATCGGGTCTTTTATTTCTGCAACTACAGTCAGAAGTCTTTCTACGGCAAGAGACTTGTCTCTTGCCGTAGAAAGGTTCAGTTTAGAAGTTACTATCTGAAAAGTGAAATCAACTATCGGTAAACTTTCTTCCACAAGTTGCTGCCAGATTTTGGCGTCTTCCCTGATCACGTCATCAGGGTCTTTGCCCTGAGGCAATATGACAACCTTTATTTCCGCATTAAGGGTATTTTCATGGCTGATACCGCGTAGCATGGCTTCTTCACCAGCAGTATCGGAATCGAGGGCTAGAACCAGGTTGCGGGTGAGTTTCTTTATCGTGCTGACCTGTTTTTCGGTGATTGAAGTCCCCATAGACGCCAATACGTTATTGACACCGTTCTGGTGAGCGGTAATAGCGTCAATATAACCTTCGACAATTACTGCCATGTCCTGCTGCTTAATTGCTTGGGCAGCTATGTCTATACCATAGAGAATTCTGCTTTTATCGAAGAGAGGTGTCTGCGGTGAGTTGATGTATTTAGGCATAGAGTCATCAATAGACCTCGCCCCGAATCCCAGAGTATGTCCTTGGCTGTCTCGTATCGGGAACATCAAACGATTTCGAAATCGGTCATGTGTTTTGCCGTCTTCCGAAGGCACTAACAAACCAGCGGTAAGTAACAAACTTTCGTCATGACCTCTTTCAAGTAGATGCTGTTTAAGCGATTCCCAGCTCTTCAGGCTGAAACCTAATTGAAAGTCGGTTGTCGATTTTGGTAAAAATCCCCGATTTGTTACGTAGCTTCGTGCTTTTTCAGCGGTTGAGGAATTTAAGAGGATGTTATGGAAATATTGTACCGTATCCTCATTGATTTGAAAAAGCTTTTCCTTCTCCTCCTTTCCTTCTTCACGCTCGAATCTTGATGGAATGGTAACCCCCGCCTTATCGGCAAGAAGACGCAGCGCATCTCCAAATCCGATACCCTCTTTCTTCATAATGAAAGAAAAAACATCACCGCCGGTATTACAGGCACCAAAGCAATGCCAGCTCTGTTGCTCCGGATAAACGAAGAAAGAAGCATGCTTTTCACTGTGAAAAGGGCAAAGCGCCGTGAGGTTACGTCCGGCCTTTTTTAAGGTAGAGTGTTGGCCAATAACCTCGACGATATCTATTTTTTGTTTTACGTCATCAATAATACCCACTTTCTTATCACCGGTATCGTATTATAAACCCCTCTTTATTATCTTTCTATCCGGGAAAAGGTAGAAGGGAATAAATTTAGAAACAAATTTCATTTAGGCATTTCTGGAACACAAGCCTGAATATTATCTTACTTTCGGATATCTTCAGCAAGTCTCTGGGCATACTGGTCAGTCATTCCGGCGATATAATCGACTACTCTTCGGTCATGTTCACTACTGAGGAGCTGGTACTCGGCGGGTATTTTGCCTTCATTTTCAATGAAATAATTATACAATAGTCGGATCACTTCTTTGGCTTTTTCCGTTTCTTCATGAGCAGACCATAAATTGTAAACTCGCTCAAAAAGATAATCTCGAAGAGTGTTGGTAGCGGCTAAAACTAGGGGGCTCATATTTATAGTTAGCTTATTGTTAATTATACCATAATTACCGGGTAACAGTGAACTATCAATAATATCACTGACCATAGTGTTGATCCGTTGTGAGCGGGAGATGCCCAGTACGGTTACAGCGGAAAGAGGAAGGTCACCCCTGTTGACGATGCCGGCCCTTACGGCATCGTCAATATCGTGGTTGATATAAGCAATAGCGTCGGCGATTTTACAGACTTCTCCCTCGTGGGTGATGGCGTTCTCGTCTTTGTCCCCTTGAATATCCACTCGTGGTTTGGAGTGGTTCAAAATGCCGTCTCTGACTTCCCAGGTGAGATTAAGCCCCCGACCGTCCTTTTCCAGGACATCTATCACCCGAAGGCTTTGCTCGTTATGCCTGAATCCGTGGCGATAGAGCTCATTCAGGGCGTCTTCTCCCACATGTCCGAAAGGGGTATGCCCTAGGTCATGGCCCAGGGCAACTGCCTCCGTCAAATCCTCATTGAGATTTAAGGCACGGGCTATGGTGCGGGCAATCTGAGACACTTCAAGTGTGTGCGTGAGTCGTGTTACGTAGTGGTCACCGGATGGAGCGATAAAAACCTGTGTTTTATGTTTAAGACGCCGAAAAGCCTTGCAGTGAATAATGCGGTCCCGGTCCCGCTGGAAAGCGGTACGAATGGGGCAGGGTTCTTCCGGACGAGGTCTGCCCTTTGATAATTTGCTTTTGGTAGCGTGGGGAGAGAATCTTTCTTCTTTTTCTTCGGTTACCTGTCGAAGATTATATTGTCTGACCACTAAGCTTTCAATCTCGCTTCGGCTTTGGCAATTATCTCTCGGGTAATGTCTATCATATCTGGGCTTACCGAAATCGATGTTATACCCCATTTTACCAGTTTTTCCGTAAGCTCGGGATAAACCGAAGGTGCCTGTCCGCAGATAGAGGAAGTAACGCTAAGTTTATTGGCTACTCTAATAGCTCTTTCCAGGGCTATTAGCACAGCTTCATCACGCTCATCAAACGTATCGGCTAATTTGGCACTGTCCCGGTCGATTCCCAGGACAAGCTGTGTTAGATCATTGGAACCGATAGATATGCCGTCGATTCCAACTGCTAAGAATTTCTCCAGAAGGAATATATTAGATGGTACCTCTACCATCATCCAAATTTTAAAATTATCAGAGCGTTTTAATCCTTCGGCTTCCATGATTTTTACCGTTTGTTCCAGTTCACTAACGGTACGAACAAAGGGTATCATTACCCAGAGGTTGTTATATTGTTCTCTTACTTTCTTGATGGCAGCAAGCTCAAGTTTGAAAGTCTCTATATCGGTGATATATCGTGAGGCTCCTCGATACCCGATCATGGGATTCTCTTCGATTTCTTCAAATTGCTCTCCGCCTTTCAGGGATCGGTACTCGTTTGTCTTGAAATCTGTAGTTCTGTAGACAACGCGGCGCGGGTGAAAAGCTTTGGTAAAAGTGGTAAGTCCTTGGGTGAGATTATTTACAAACTCACGACCGCGGTGATGGCTGATCATGTAACTGGGGTGGGCTCCCATCTGGGCGACCATGAATTCGGCGCGTAGTAAACCCACGCCATCAACATCGCGGGTGGCTACCCGGGCAGCTAACTCCGGCTGAGCTAGATTTACCAGTAGTTTGGTCCTAGTTTTTATATCTGTTTTGGCTTTCACCTCTTTTTCTACGGTGATTTCTATCTTGCCGTCATAAACTTTTCCTTTGGCTCCATCTACGGTTACGACTTGGCTGTCTTTGACGGTAGTTGTTGCTTTGTCCACGCCGACAACACAGGGGATACCTAATTCACGACTGACAATGGCAGCATGGGCGGTCCTGCCGCCGCGGTCGGTGATAATGGCAGCTGCTCGCTTCATTGCCGGGACGAAGTCCGGCGTGGTCATTTCCGCTACCAGAATGTCCCCGTCCAGCACCTTATCTATCTGGGAGGGAGCGGGTACTATTTTCACCGGACCGACAGCTATACCCGGGCTGGCAGGTGACCCTGATAGGAGTATAGGGGTGGTGATTTCCTGGGTAACTTTCGTCATTTCCTTAATAGTGGTTACCGGGCGCGTTTGTACGATATAGATTTCCCCCTTTTCCTTAGCCCACTCAATATCCTGTGGTGCGTCATAATGTTTCTCTAATGTCATCCCTATTTTTGCCAGAGCTAGAATATCATCATCGGTAATCTTTTGCTTTGCTTGTTCCTGGGGAGTAAGGCCTAACTTAATATTATCTTCTCTACCCTTTCCTCCCTCTTTCTTTATTAGTTTCCACTCCTGACGTTTTATCTCTTTATGGACAATTTTCATGCTGTCCTTGCTGACAACATAGTGATCAGGAGTTACATCTCCGGAGACAATCATTTCTCCCAGACCCAGTACAGCCTCAATGACTATCTTGCTCCGGTCACTGCTGGTAGGTTCCACGGTAAACATGACCCCGGCGGATTCCGACTGCACCATTTTCTGTACCGGAACGGCAATGCCAACTTTAAAGTGTTCAAAGCCCTGTTCCTGCCGGTAAAAAATGGCTCTTGCTCCGAAGAGAGATGCCCAGCATTCCTGCACTGCTTTTACCACCTCTTTTTTCCCCTGAATATTAAGAAAAGTGGCTTGCTGCCCGGCGAAGGAAGCTTCCGGCAGGTCCTCTGCAGTACCTGAGGAGCGAACAGCGACCAGCCCCTCGCCCATATTAATATAGGCTTGCTCAATTTCGCTGGCGATTTCAGGAGGTATCGGGGCTTCTGAAATGAGTTTTTGAACTTTGCCGGCAATATCTTGAAGTTGTTTGCTGTCGTGAATGTCCAGCGGTGTCAGTAAACTGCGTATCTGGTCAGTAATACCTGCCTGTTTTAAAAAGTTGAAATAGGCTCCTGCGGTTACGTTAAAGCCAGTAGGAACCGGTATATTCGCGTTGATCATTTCCCCCAGGTTGGCTCCCTTACCCCCAACTATGGGAATATCATTCTTGGTAACTTCATTAAACCAGAGTACTACTTTTTGTTCTTTTAGCAATGTTACATCTCCTTATATGATTAGAATTGGAGTAAGTCTAATAATCAATGATGAATGATATATATATTATATCATATCAGGTCAGGATAGTTTGGTTAACCAAACTAATTGTCTCTCCGGTAATTTTAGAAATTTGACCGACCTCTCTCAGAACACTTGTTATTATCCATTATATTATATTTGTTTGCAATCCCTGCTTCTTGCAGATCTTCTGCAAGTGAATCTGTCCATTATATCCTATTTCGTGAGTGACAAAAAGACGGGTAAAGCAATTGGATTATGAGCGGATTTAAGCTTGTTTTATATTTGACATCAAGCATAGTGAGGAGTAGAATTTTAAATATGGGCGAGTAATTGGGGAGGCTTGAATATGATAGAGATGACAATCGATAGTATCAGGGTAAGTTTAATGAATTACCAGCGGGTAGTGATCTTGAAAGAAAAAGATTCGGAGCGTTACCTGCCCATCTGGATTGGGCCCGCGGAAGCGGATGCTATCGCAGTGAAATTACAGGGGGCGAATGTGCCCAGGCCTTTAACTCATGATTTGTTACTTTCGGTCATTGATTCTCTGGGGGCTACGATTGACTCCATTATTATTAATGACCTTAAAAATGATACTTTTTATGCTATGGTAATGCTTAATGTGGATGGGAAGCAGGTGAAAGTTGACTCTCGTCCCAGCGATGCGCTGGCGCTGGCGGTAAGGGCGGGAACGACTATTTACGCGGAGGATACAATACTGGAAAAAGCCGGCATCTTGCTGGATGGAGAGACGGGAAAGCCTATTATTGATGAGAGCTTGGAAGGCGGCGGTAAACAGAAGGGAGTTTCGGAGGAGGAGATGAAAACAAAGATGTCGGCCTTCTATGATTTTATTAATACGCTTGACCTGGATGATTTTGATAAACGCAAATCTTAAAAGTAGTGATTCAAAAACTATCATTAAATGAAAATGGAAGAACCTTTGATTAAAAAACTGATGACCTCAATAAAGTGTGTCTCCTGCGGGTAAAATTATGAGACAGGCAATATTGATGTGCTCGGGAACAACGACGATTTGTGGTTTTTAAAAGTGTTGTCTTCTTCCTGCCACTCGCAGTCTCTGGTGGCAGCTATTGTTGAAGAAAGTTATGCACAAGTCTCCTGAGGATTTTGATGGTGACTTCTCTTGCTTGTTCGGGCAAGAATATCCCCGTTAGTTCAAATCGTTAATATTTCTGGCCAGTAATAAAGAGTCCTGAAAAATAGTAAATCAGGGTTTTTCATATCCTTTAAAGTATTCATCAAACTCAGGAGTGTGATTGCATTATCTCTGGTGACGGAGCTACTGTGCTTTCAACTGTTAAAGTTTGTCAGGCCTTCCGTGAATATAAGCTTGACCGACACTGATAAATTTGATATGCTACTCATGGAAATGGTGAGATTGGTATGCCAAGGTGGGTAGCGGATCTCAGGTTGACCGGCGTGGGCTTCTTCATTGGAGCTTGTATTGTATTGGGCGTTATTGCCGGAATTTGGCTTGATGGTAAATTAAACACTGAGCCTGTTTTTGTGATAATCGGTTTGGTTCTTGGTATTATCGCTGCTTTTTTTGGCGTTTATCAAATGCTTCGATACCTTTTAAGTGACCAGGAAGATAAGGAGAATGGTTAGTGCTAAAACGGCGTATTCTTGGTTTATCGCTGCCTGTTTTAATCGGAATCGCCATTTTTTTCCTGGTTATCATTACCATCGGTTTTCTGGCTGGTCCCATCGGGCAAGGGGTATTCCACACCGCTATGCCGGATTGGTTGGTTGTGCCAACTCCACGGCCTGAACTCCCTGCGGAAACAATCTTTCACCTGTTCGGTTTCCCAATTACCAATAGTATCATTGGCAGTTGGCTCACCGTGGGTGTCCTTGTGGCTTTCAGCTTCGCTGTTACCCGCCGCATGAAGCTTGTACCGGGCCGGATGCAGGCTGCTTTTGAATTCCTAATCGGCTGGATTTATGATCTTTGCCGGAGTGTCGCCGGTGAGAAAAACGGGCGGCGTTTCTTTCCCGTCATCTGTACTATCTTCCTCTTCATTCTCTTTAACGCCTGGCTCAGCCTCATTCCGGGCTTTGGTTCAATAACAATTACGTCACATGGGCACCATATGGAATTACTGCGGGGAGCCAATACTGATATCAACACCCCCCTAGCGATAGCCTTCGTGTCATTCGTCTTCGTGGAATTCTATGGGCTCAAGGTGCTCGGCATTGGGTATCTGAGAAAGTTCGTTAATACCAGGTTGTTTTTCAGGCATTTTGGCGGGATGTTCAAGGGTAAGTTTAATTTGACGGGGTTGTTCTCCGGGTTGATTGATATCTTCGTTGGGGCGCTAGAGTTTCTGAGCGAGCTTATTCGCATTGCCAGCTTTACCTTTCGTCTCTTTGGTAATATGACGGCGGGAGAAATACTGCTTCTTATCGCTGCCTTCCTTATCCCTTGGTTTTTAGCCCTGCCGTTTTACGGCCTGGAACTACTGGTTGGTTTTGTTCAGGCTCTTATCTTTGCCGGATTGACCCTTGTGTTTGTTACTATGGCTGTGACTCCGCATGAAGCGGAATTACATTAAAATAACTTTATTATTCTAAGGAGGATGAAGAATGGATGCAGAAGCAGTCAGGATGTTAGCAGCCGGGCTGGCTATGGGGTTGGGTGCCTTCGGACCAGGAATCGGTATCGGCATTCTGGGTTATGGCGCCATGGTAGGACTGGCGCGTAACCCCGAGGCAAGAGGTCCCATCATGACCAACATGATTCTGGCCATTGCCATGGCAGAGGCTATCGGTATTTATGCTCTGGTCGTGGCGATTCTACTTGCCGGTAATTTCCTCGGTTAGAGTGACGTTCATTTCATGGGAAATTTTACTTTGTTCTTGATTGGGATTATATAAAAAGTGGTTATGGAAGAAAATAGGATGTGGCATTCCAGCTTTTATTGCTATTATCGCGGCGGTGGTTTATGGGTATCGGGGTGATGGTCGGTATCTTCGTCGTCACCTAGGTATCCCTGCTGACGCAGTCTTTGGTGTCGGTAATTAGTGGTTTCGTGACTGATTGGGCCGACTTTAGTGATTCTGGGACTCAACTCAGATATTTGGAGGGTATTGTGGAAGGACTTGGAATTAATCTACCGGTACTGCTAACGCAGGTGGTGACGTTTGCCATCCTACTGTTTCTTTTGCGTTTGGTTGCCTATAAACCAATTATGAAAATGCTTGACGAGCGTTCCCATCGAGTCAAAGAGAGCATGGAACAGGTAGAAGCCATGAAGGAACACACAGCCTCTTCCGGAGAAGAGATAAAAAAACAGCTGGTGACCGCCAGTAAGGAAGGGCAGGAAAGGATAGCCCGTGCCATAAAAACCGGAGAAGAGGTTAAGCAAAAAGCGCAGGAAGAGGCCAAGCAGGAAGCGGAGGCACTTATCGCCCGCGCTCGGACCGAGATTCAAAGGGAGAGAGATGAGGTTATTGGTGAGCTACGCGAAGAGTTTGCCGATTTAACGGTACTGGCGGCGGAAAAGGTCATCGATTGTTCGCTGGACAAGGAATCTCATCGGAAGTTAATTGATAAAGTGCTGGAAGAAAGCACTACCCTGAAAGAGAAATAATAAATTACGGGTAGAGGTTACTTATGTCTGGAAAAAGTTATGTCGGGCGCTATGCTCAGGCTGTTTTTGAGATTGCGCTGGAGAAAAAAGAATTAGAGCGGTGGCAATCAGACCTGAAAACGGTGGTTGGTGTCGTCGGGGATGTGTCATTTAAAGCGTTTCTTGAGAGTCCGAAGTTTCGTTTTGATGATAAATCCAAACTGCTGTCCGAACGCCTGAAGGATATTAATCCCCTAGCATTACACCTGGTTTACCTGCTGGTTCACAGGGGAAAGCTGGATTTAATCGGAGCAATTACTGACGAGTATCGTCGGAAGTTGGATAGCTATCATGGTATTGAGCAGGCTGATGTGATTACCGCTGTCCCGCTTGGTGATAGAGAGAAGGAAAAATTGGTGGAGAATTTGAGCACCATAGTCGGTAAGAAGGTAGTCATTAGGGCTGAAGTCGACCCTGATATCATTGGGGGACTTACCGCTCGGATTGGCGGGAAGCTGCTGGATGGCAGTACTCGCCGTAAACTGGTGAATCTCAAGAGAGAGCTAGCCGGGACGGGAAAATAATGGTATTAAGATAGATGTGTCGGAGAAAGTGAACCGGGAATACGGCTTTAAAACCAGGATAACGAACTAAGGAAGCTTTATAAAGATATAAATAATCGGTCGATTTAGAAAACAGTGTGGAAAAGGAGGTAGAGCAGGTGACAACGAAAGGACAGGATATCGCTTCTGTCATCAAACAGCAGATTGAGCAATTCGGTATGGCAGTAACGACAGTGGATGTAGGCACTGTGATTCAAGTTGGTGATGGTATTGCCCGGATTCATGGCCTAGCGGCGGTAAAATATAATGAGCTACTTCAGTTTCCTAATGATATTATAGGGATTGCACTGAATTTGGAAGAGGATAGCGTGGCTGCCGTGGTTCTGGGCGACTATACTCAGATCAAAGAAGGCGATGAGGTGCAGTGCACCGGCCGTATTGCTGAAGTACCGGCTGGACAAGCGCTTATTGGAAGGGTGATTGATGCACTTGGGAGACCTATGGACGGGAAAGGGGCGATTAAGACGGATAAGAGCCGGCCGGTAGAGAGAGTTGCCCCCAATGTTGTGCTGCGTAAATCGGTGGATACCCCGGTGCAGACCGGTATTAAGGCGGTTGACAGCCTGATACCCATCGGTCGTGGTCAACGGGAACTTATCATTGGTGACCGCTCAACAGGTAAAACGGCGATTGCTCTCGATGCAATTATCAATCAGAAAGCCGGCGATTTAATCTGTATTTATGTCGCTATTGGTCAGAAAGTGTCCCAGGTGGCGAGGGTTGTGGCTACCCTGGAGCAGTTTGGCGCTATGGAGCATACTATCGTCGTTACCGCTAATGCCTCTGAATCGGTGGCTCTTCAGTACTTGGCCCCTTATGCCGGTTGTTCCATGGGTGAGGAATTCATGGAGCAGGGAAAGGATGTCCTAGTAATCTATGACGACCTTTCAAAGCACGCCTGGGCTTACCGGCAGCTTTCGTTGCTGCTGCGCCGTCCACCTGGGCGTGAGGCTTATCCAGGTGACGTTTTTTATCTACACAGCAGATTGCTGGAGAGGGCAGCCAAGTATGCTCCCGAATATGGAGGAGGTTCTCTAACTGCCCTACCCATTATTGAGACACAGGCGGGAGATATGTCCGCTTATGTTCCTACCAATGTTATTTCAATCACCGATGGTCAGATGTATCTGGAAACAGACCTGTTTAACGCAGGTATCAAACCGGCATTGAATGTGGGATTGTCCGTATCAAGGGTGGGTAGTAAAGCGCAAACCAGTGCCATGAAGCAGGTGGCTGGCAAGCTCCGGTTGGAACTGGCGCAATTTCGGGAACTGGCTGCTTTTGCTCAGTTTGGTACTTCGGAACTGGATAAATCAACCAAGGCTCAGTTAGACCGGGGGCAGCGAATTACGGAAATACTGAAGCAACCGCAGTTCAGTCCGATGTCTCTGGAAAAGCAGGTTATGATTTTATATGCGGCGATTAACGGTTATCTCGATGATGTTGGCGTGGAGAAAGTTGCTGCATTTGAAAGCGCTTTTCATATGTTTATAGAGTCGAATTATCCTGATTTCGGTAAGTCAATAATCAAGACAGGTAAAATAGATGAAAAAATAGAAGAGGCGTTAAAGAAGGCAGTTCAAGAATTTAAGAAGAGCCACTTTTCGGAATAATCCGGAGCAGGGAAGCGTCTCTAAATTATTAATACTTTGAAGAAAACGGGTTGAGTTTATAAACGATGGCAGATATACGGGTAATCGGTCGCCGCATTAAAGGTATCAAGAACATAGCCAAGATTACCAAGGCTATGGAGATGATTGCGGCGTCCAAGATGAAGCGGGCGCAGGAACGGGGTCTCGCCGGGCGTCCTTATTCAGAGAAAATTCAACAGGTTATTGCCGACTTGGCGGCTTTACCGGAAGTAGGGCATTATCCGCTTTTGCAGAAAAGGCCCGTTGCTATGATAACGATTGTGATAATTACTCCCGACCGTGGTTTATGCGGCGGGCTTAATAGCAGTGTTAATCGTCTTGTCTCCAGCTTTATCCTGGAGCAAAAAGTACCAGTGACACTGATTACAGTTGGTCGCAAGGGGCGCGATTTTATGATTCGCACCGGTCGTGATGTTCGCGCTGAATTTATTCAACTCGGGGACCATCCGGGATTGCTGGAAACCCTTTCCATTCCCCATATAATTATTGACGATTATAGTAATGGCGTGGTTGACCAAGTTTACCTGGCTTACGCCCAGTTTATTTCCACAGCGCTCCAGAAACCGGTCATAAAACAGTTACTTCCCGTGGAACCGGCAGTAATACCAAGAGTGCAGAATGTGGACTATATATACGAGCCGGGTACTGACGCTGTCCTGAATGAGTTATTGCCACGTTTCGTGGAGATGCAGGTCTATCATGCCATTTTAGAGTCAATTGCCAGCGAACAGTCGGCGAGGATGGTTGCGATGAGGAACGCCACAGATAATGCTGGTGAGTTGACAGAAGGTTTAACGCTTCTATATAACAAGGCTCGTCAGGAGTCAATTACGAAAGAACTGCTTGATATCGCCGGCGGAGTGGCGGCTCTTTCTTAGCAGAGGAGGTTATTATGGCTAAAGGGAAAGTAGCTCAGGTAATAGGCACTGTAGTTGACGTGGAATTCTCGCCTGATGAGCTGCCAGCGCTTTTTAATTCGGTTGAGATTAATATGGGCGGCGGTAAAATTGTGCTTGAAGTCCAGGAGCATATGGGCAATAACTGGGTCAGATGTCTGGCTTTATCGCCGACAGATGGGTTGGGGCGGGGAGTGGAAGCGGTAGATACTGGAGCGGCTCTTACAGTTCCGGTGGGTAAAGCTACCTTGGGACGCTTGTTCGATGTTATGGGAACACCGCTGGATAATATTGGAGAGGTTAAGGCTGAGAAAGAACTGCCTATTCATCGGCTGCCGCCTTCTTTTGAAGAGCAGGAGACAGGCACCCAGGTTCTGGAAACGGGACTTAAGGTTATTGATTTGGTTACGCCGTTCGTAAAAGGTGGTAAGATAGGCGCCTATGGCGGTGCCGGTGTCGGCAAGACGGTTATTATCATGGAGCTTATCCGTAATATTGCCAACGTTCACGGCGGATTTTCTGTCTTTACCGGCATTGGCGAGAGATCTAGAGAAGGGAACGACTTGTGGAATGAAATGAAGGAATCAGGTGTGTTAGAGAAGACGGTGATGGTCTTTGGCCAGATGAATGAGCCTCCTGGAGTCCGTCTTCGCGTGGGTCTGACCGGGCTGACGATGGCGGAATACTTCCGTGATGTTGAGCGTCAAGATGTGTTGTTGTTTATTGATAATATTTATCGTTATACGCTGGCCGGCATGGAAGTCTCCGCATTGTTGGGGCGAATGCCGTCGGCGGTAGGCTATCAGCCTACCTTGGCTACCGAAATGGGTGAGCTGCAGGAGAGAATTACGTCCACAAAGCAGGGTTCGATTACATCTTTTCAAGCTATTTATGTTCCGGCTGATGATTATACAGACCCCGGTGTTGTCACCACATTCGGTCATCTTGATGCCGTGGTGGCTCTGGAAAGGTCTATTGCGGAGCAGGGGTTATATCCGGCGGTTGACCCGCTGACCTCTACTTCCCGTATACTGGACCCCAACGTCGTCGGGGAGGAGCATTACCGGGTGGCGCGTGAGGTTCAGCGGGTGCTGCAGCGCTATAAGGACTTGCAGGATATCATTGCGATACTGGGAATTGAGGAACTCAGCGAAGAGGATAAACAGGCCGTAGCACGGGCGCGGCGTATCCAGAGGTTTCTTTCCCAGCCGATGTTTGTCAGTGAAGCGTTTACCGGTAGAAAAGGGAAGTACGTTTCTGTAGCCGAGACGGTACGCGGTTTTAAAGAGATTCTGGAAGGTAAATATGATGACCTGCCGGAGCAGGCATTCTGGATGGTGGGTAATATTGAAGAGGCGGTTGAGGAAGCAAAAAAATTAAAGGGGTAGGGTAATGTCTGGTATAAGGCTTGATGTTGTTACGGCAGAGCGGGCGGTTTTTTCCGAAGACGTGGATGCGGTCATAGCTCCCGGTATTCAGGGTCAACTGGGAATTCTGCCGTACCATGCTCCGTTAATGACGACACTGCAGTCGGGCGAATTACTGGTAAAAAAAGATGGAGAAGAAATCTCCTTAAGCGTTACCGGTGGTTTTTTAGAGGTAAGGCCTGACCGCGTGGTTGTTCTGGCGGATGTTGCCGAAAGGGCTGATGAAATTGACGTGGCGCGGGCAGAAGAGGCAAAGCGCCGTGCTGAGAAGCTACTGGCAGAAAGAGGGGCTATTGGAGTGGATGCGGCTAGCTGCGAGGCATCATTACATCGCGCCATAACACGGCTGGCGGTGGCTGAGAAGATCAGGAGGAAGAAAAAGACTGGGGCCAATAATCCCTTAGCTATCACTTGAGTTTGCCGAGCCAGTCTGGTTGGCTTTTTTATTTAAGCTTAAAAGCCCGTCAATGGCGTCGATAGTCATCAATCCTTTGTCTAGGTCGATTGATTTGACTACATCCTCGATTGCTGGAATGAGGATTTCCCCCTGGCTGCCGTGAACCATGTAATTGTCATTGCTTTTTGATGGCAGAACTTCGGTAACGTTGCCGATTATTCCTCCCTGAATTGTTCTGACTTCCAGCCCAATAATCTGGAAATAGTAGTATTGTCCTTCAGGTAAAGGGTGTGCCTGACTGCGGGGAATCTCGATAATTTGTCCCCCGAGTTTTTGAGCATCTTCAATCCGATCAACGTCATTAAACTTGATAATAAGTTTCCGGTTATGCCATTCTGCACTATCGATTGTTACCGGGAGCCGATCAAGATAAACCTGCGAATTGGAAGTGAACCGATCGGGGAAATCGGTTTCAATCTGTATCTTTAGTTTACCTTCGGTACCCCACGGAGATAAAACCTTGCCTACGGTGACGAATTCTGATTCAGGTGATTTCACTGCTAATACCGCGTGTGATTTTCTCCGCTTCCACTCTCTCCGTTATCCTTCGAATGAAAATACACTTTCCTAAAGCGGGTAGTTCGCTGATCTTTTGCAGAAACACAAACTGTTAAAGGTTGGATATTCTAGATAATTTCGAGTCTGACTTGAGTAGCTGCTTTGGCTGCTTTGACTCTGAGTAATGTGCGCATAGCTTGGGCTATTCGTCCCTGCTTGCCAATGATTCTTCCTTTATCATCATCAGCAACCTGTAGCTTAAGCGTTATGCCTTCCTCATCAGTCTCTTCCTCAACTGACACTTGATCCGGTTCGTTGACAATTGATTTGGCGATGTACTCGACGAGTTCTTTCATGATTTCTCCTTGAGAAGTTTGAACTTTTCCGTAATGCCTGCTTTGGCAAGTAATCTGGCAGTCGTATCTGTGGGCTGAGCTCCATTACCCAGCCAGTACAGCGCTTTTTCCTCATCGATAACTACGGTCTCCGGGTCAGTCAGCGGATTAAAGTGCCCGATGATATTTACGAAAGCTCCATCACGTGGCGATCGGGCATCAGCGACCACGATACGGTATGACGGTTGTTTCTTAGCTCCGGTTCTTCTTAATCTAATCTTCAGCATTCGGATATTACCTTCTTTTTCTGATATAGTTCATTGATTATTATGCACTATAAATGTATGGCTGTCAATGTTACCTGTGTGGGCCTATGGTATTTTAGTTATTCCAATATTTTAACTTAATCCCTTGGTCCCTCTCCCCAGCTTCGTTTATATTACGAAATCACTCAGTTCATCAGAAAACGGATATTGCTTGTAAAGAGAATATGTTGAGGTTATAATCAGGGTGTGAAAGCGAAAAGGCTGCACGGCTGGCAGGTGAGTATAACTCAGGCGATGGAATTACAGAAAGAGCTTGCCGTCTTGGTATCCATGACCAGTGAAATTACCAAGCTCCGTTTTATCGCCGGGGCGGATATATCGGTGAGAAAAGAAATGGAGATGGCGACCGGCGCAGTAGTAGTTCTGGAGTACCCCGGATTTAAATTAGTGGAAACGCAGGTAGTTAACGGGAGGCTTGATTTTCCGTACGTGCCCGGTCTTTTATCTTTTAGAGAATCCCCGTTAATACTGGAAGCTTGTGAAAGACTTACCACTACTCCCGATGCCTTGATGGTTGACGGACAGGGAATCGCTCATCCAAGGCGAATGGGGCTCGCCTCTCATTTAGGGCTTTTTCTAAACATACCAACTATTGGGTGTGCCAAATCGCGTCTATGTGGTACTCATCCGATGCCGGGTATAGAAACGGGTAATTACGCTGAGGTAGAAGACAGAGGTGAGGTGATCGGGGCGGCGCTCCGAACCAGAAGAGGAATAAAGCCGGTATATGTTTCCGCGGGTCATAAGATTGACTTGCAATCCGCTATATATTGGGTGCTGGAATGTTGTCGTGGGTACCGTTTGCCGGAACCGACACGGCTTGCCCATCAGTTGGCAGTTGGAAGTCTGCGTCGAGAGATAAGTGCCGTTATGCAGACGGTAGGGTAATAAGGAAATTAACGGCCTGAGAATGAGAGGATGAATGCAAGAGTTAATAGATAAGCTGGAGGATTTGCGAACTAGAATTTCTATGGCTCTGGTGTATCTTTGATGTTGCTACTAGAGAAAAAGAGATAAAAAAATTAGAGAAGAAGTCGCTCCATCCTGAATTCTGGCAGTACCAGGTTGGAGCACAGACTGTTATGCGTCAATTGGCGGAACAGAAAAAAGTGGTGCAAAATTGGCGTGAACTGGAAAAAAGGATTGTTGATATTACAGAATTAGTCCCTTTGATTGAAGAAGATGCTTCTCTCCTGACCGAAGCGCAGTCCGAAGTGGATGAAGTGGCTTCCCGTCTTGATGAACTGGAATTACAGAAGGCTTTCAGCAGTGAGTACGATACTAGGAATGCGATTCTGGCGATTCATGCTGGTGCCGGAGGTACGGAATCTCAGGACTGGGCAGAAATGTTAATGCGGATGTACCTGCGCTGGGCAGAGAGGCGCGGTTATAGTGCCGAGGTTCTGGATATTTCCCCGGGTGAGGAGGCGGGAGTAAAGAGCGTGGTTATCGCGATTAATGGTGAATACGCCAGTGGTTATTTAAAACCAGAACATGGGGTCCACCGGTTGGTTCGACTATCTCCCTTTGATTCCGACCATGCTAGGCACACTTCATTTGCCATGGTGGAAGTCATGCCGGAGGCGGAAACTAATATTGATGTGGAGATTGCCCCCGATGAATTAAGAGTGGACACATTCCGGTCCAGCGGACCGGGAGGACAGCATATGCAGAAAACGAGTAGCGCTGTCAGGTTGACTCACCTGCCGACCGGGTTGGTGGTGACCTGCCAGAGTGAACGCTCCCAGTTTCAGAATAAAGAAATAGGCATGAAGATACTTCGGACCCGCTTGTTAAACATGGACTTGGCAGTAAAGGCGGAGGAGAGAGCCAAACTCAAAGGGGAAAGGGTCGCCGCCGGCTGGGGCAATCAGATTAGAAGTTATGTTCTCCACCCGTATAAAATGGTAAAGGACCACCGAACTGATTACCAGACAGGAGCTACTGATGCCGTGCTAGATGGGGAATTAGATGTTTTTATTACTGCTTTTCTCAGGTTAGCTACAGGGAAAGAAGAATGATAAAAAAGACAGGTTTAGCCTTTCTAATAATCTGTTTGTTTCTGTTGATTGTAAGTCCGAGATTGATTGTCGCTGACAGCGGGCTGACAGTTCTGAGCAGCAACGTGGCGGCGGATTTTCCCGCCACACTTGATTTCAGTATCTCCGCTCGGAGCGATACTGATATTAATGATATCCGTCTGCATTATCAGGTTGAACGCATAGGCTTCGCCCGTGTAATTAGCGAGGTATATATCGACCATACTCCTGCAGCTACAGTCGAGGCGGAATGGAGTTGGGATATGAGGAAAACAGGCGGGTTGCCACCGGGATCGAGCGTGGAGTATTGGTGGACAGTTGGGGATGCTAGCGGCGGACAGATACAAACAGAGCTGGCTAGGGTACAGTTTGATGACAACCGCTACGAATGGCAGAGCTTAACTCGTGGTATGGTAACGATATACTGGTATAAAGGTGACGATTCTTTCGCCGGTAAAATAATGGATGCTGTCCAGCAGGCATTGGGTAGACTGGCGGAGAATACTGGCGCCGAACTTGATAGCCCGGTTAAACTTTATGTATACGGTAGTTCTCAGGATTTACGTGAGTCTATGATTCATCCTCAGGAGTGGACGGGAGGAGTAGCCTTTACCAGATACGGTATTATTGCCATCGGTATATCACCCGGTAATATTGACTGGGGGCGAAGGGCGATTGCCCATGAGCTGACCCATCTGGTTGTCCATCAGGTGACCATTAATCCCTATGGCGACTTGCCTTCGTGGCTTGATGAAGGTCTGGCGATGTATGCTGAAGGGGAACTGGAATCGGAATTCGCCAAACTTCTAAAGAATGCACGGGAGAATGGCAAACTGATATCAGTACGTAGCCTAGCAAGTCCATTTTCTGCTTTTGCTGAAGAATCTATCCTTGCCTATGCGGAAAGCTACAGTCTGGTGGATTATCTGATAAATAACTACGGACAGGTAAAGATGTTTGATCTCATGAATACATTCAGGCAGGGTTGTAGCTACGATAACGCTCTCCTAAGCGTCTATGGTTTTGATATGGATGGGCTGGACGCTTTATGGCGGAAGTAGTCTCCAATCAGTTGAGAAACGTACACGATAATAATCGAGGCGAAGGTATTGATTGAACTATAGCGGAAGAAGTACAATCAGATCTGTCCACATTATTATTATCGGTGATAAGAAATACCTCAGTTTAAAAAGGGAAGGATTGTTCTAAAAGAGACAAATGATAAAAAAAATAATTTATATACTTATGACTATTATTATAATTACCAGCTTGCTGGTAATTTTTATGCCTAGCAGTTGCCGGCGAACCATGGAGGTGCCGTCGCCGTCACTGGCTCCGGCGGTAAAAGGAGAGATTCATTTATATGGGATTGATCCGATAACGCTCGACCCGGCGGTTTCTGGTGAAATGACCTCCCACGAGTACATATTACAGCTTTTCAGTGGTCTGGTGCGATTTGGGGATAACCTAGAGTCGGTGCCGGATATCGCCCATGAGTGGGAAGTGAGCGATGACGGCAGGACATATACTTTTCACCTGCGGCAGGATGTCCGCTTTCACGATGGCAGGACGGTCAATGCTTGGGACTTTAAATACTCGTGGGAACGGGCCAGTAACCCTGATACAAGGTCACTGACGGCGACTACCTACTTGGGAGATATCGTCGGGGTGGAAGAGGTTTTAGCAGGTAAAGCCACGGAAATCAGCGGTATTCAGGTGACTGATGATTATACACTACAGGTAACGATAGACTCTCCCAAATCCTATTTTCTGTCAAAGATGACCTATCCGACGGCTTTCGTCGTTGACAGATTTAACGTGGAGTCGGGCAAAGACTGGTGGCATCGACCTAATGGCACCGGCCCCTTTAAATTGAAGGAGTGGGAAGAAAATAATTCATTTGTCTTGGAGAATAACGAGTTTTATCATGGAGAAAAAGCCAAAGTCAGGACGGTCGATTTCAAGCTGTACAGCGGGGTTCCGGTGAATCTGTATGAGACGGGAGAAATTGATACTGCTTTTGTCTATCTTTATTATATTGACAAGGTGGCTGATGAATCCGGACCCTTTTACCGGGAATTGCAGGTATTGCCAGAACTGAGCTTTAGCTATATCGGTTTTAATGCTACCAGGCCGCCTTTTGATGATGTTAATGTCCGGAAGGCTTTTACCCACGCAATTGACAAGAGTAAGTTGGTATCGCTGGTGTATCGGGATATGTTAAAACTAGCGGATGGCATATTGCCGTTGGGGATGCCTGGCTTTAATGAAAATTTAGCGGGGCTGGACTTTGATGTCAATAAGGCGAAGGAATTGATTGAGGTGTCTCGATACGGCGACGTAACAAAATTACCTTCGATTATCATTACAGATTCTGGCAGGGGAGGTTTGATATCACAGGGGCTGGAAGCCATCATTAATGAATGGCGGCAGAACCTAGGGGTGGAGGTGGAAGTCAGGCAGTTGGAGCCGGAACGCTTTATCTATAACCTTAAGGAAGAAAAGGACGACATGTTCTTCATGGGCTGGATAGCCGACTACCCGCATCCGCAGAACTTCCTGGATATTTTGTTTCACACCGGCGTGGAGAATAACTATGGAGAGTACAGTAATCCCCGGGTGGATGCGCTGCTGGAGAAGGCAGCGGTGGAGCAGGACAACGACACGAGCTTGGCGCTATATCAACAGGCGGAGCAGATGCTGGTGGATGATGCCGCCGTTCTGCCGTTATGGTTCGGGCGGAACTATCTCTTGGTGAAGCCTTACGTCAAGGGCTATAACCTGAATCCAATGGGTTTTGCCATGTTAAATAGTATCTCTATTGAACCCCATTAGTGGCGGAGGGGGTGGGATTCGAACCCACGGTCGGCTTGCACCGACAACGGTTTTCAAGTCTGACGTATAGTGTACCAAACAGTGGTT
>CAYFHI010000005.1:0-39151 GCA_964342875.1 uncultured Dehalococcoidaceae bacterium | reverse complement strand
CTCCCACCGCCTGCCACTGGTTTGCCGACCGCCAGATAGGTGGTGCGGTGCTCAATTTCGGCACTGAAGAGCAAAAGGTTGAAATCTTACCAAAGATAATGAGGGGAGAGGCTTACGTGGGATTGGGATTGAGTGAACCGGAGGCTGGCTCTGACCTTGCTTCTTTGCAATTGAGGGCGGCAAAAGATGGCGATGTATTCGTTATGGACGGGCAGAAGGTATGGACCAGTGGCGCTCACTTTGTGAATTATATATACCTGGTAGCTAGGACCGACTCAGAAGCGCCGAAACACAAAGGGATCAGTGAGTTTATCGTGGATATCGGCTTACCTGGTATCACTATTAGTCCACTTGTTGATATTACTGGCGGAAAGCACTTCAGCGAGGTCTTTTTTGACGGAGTCCGTGTCCCTAAAAAAGCGCTTATCGGGGTGGAGAACCGTGGCTTCTACCAGATTCTTGAGCAGCTCGACTATGAAAGAAGCGGCATGGAGCGGCTGATGGCTAATTATCCTCTCTTTGACGCTATAATCAAGTATGCTAAGGAGACCGAACGGAATGGTAAACCGATGTCTAAAGATTCCCTGATTCGCCAAAAGTTGGCGCAGTTGCAGGTAGATTTCGAAATCGGGCGTTTGCTGATTTATAGAGTCGCCGTAGTTATGGATGAGGGACGTGTTCCTAATCTTGAAGCGGCAATGGCGAAAGCATACGGTACCACCTTTGAGCAGCGTCTCGCTAGCTATGCTATGGATATACTTGGGCTGTATGGTCAGCTGGTAGAGGGGGATAAGCTGGCGCCGTTTCGAGGTATGGCGCCCAATTCTTATTTGATGTCTCAGGGTTATAGTCTGCAAGCCGGAACGACGGAAATTTTAAGGAACATCATTGCGCTAAGAGGGCTTGGATTACCTGCCCAGTAGCCGCTTTGCCTTCTATTTTTTCTTTTTTGGGAAAAGAAACATTGGTAAATAAGGTCGATACCCTATGAAGTCAGCAGGAGGGATTGAGATGGATTTATCGCTTTCTGAAGAACAGGAAATGTTGAAGAATATGGGGCGTGATTTCCTTACCGATAAATGCCCTAAATCACTGGTTAAAAAGGTGGAGATGGATGGAAAATGGTATCCGCCAGAATTGTGGCAGGAAATGGCGGGGTTGGGCTGGATGGGTCTGGTGATACCGGAGAAATATGGCGGTAGCGGGATGAGCCTTCTTGACCTAACGATACTGGTTGAGGAGATGGGGCGTGCCTGTCTGCCGGGCCCTTTTTTCTCCACGGTGGTTCTTGGTAGTTTAACCATTATGGATATCGGGACTGATGAGCAAAAAGAAAAATATCTACCGAAGATAGCCGGTGGTGAAGCAGTCTTCACCTTGGCTTTGATCGAGCAGGATGCCTCTTTTAATTCGACCAGCATCAAGGTTAAGGCAACTAAAGATAAAGGCGATTATGTTATTGACGGTATCAAACTGTTTGTTCCAGATGCCAGTGTTGCCAATTATATACTGTGTGTTGCCAGAACCAGTCAGCAGAAAAATCCTGAGGGTGGCATTACTTTATTCCTAGTAGACGTTCAAAGTCCCGGGTTAAGCAGCACGGTTTTAAAGACTATTGCCGGCGATAAGCTATGTAAGGTGGTTTTTACGAAGGTTAGGGTGCCTGAAGAAAACATCATTGGAGAACTGGACCATGGGTGGGGAGAAGTAACCAAGATAATGGAGCGGGCGGCGGTGGTAAAATGCTGTGAAACAATCGGTGGTATTCAGCAGGTGCTGGAGATGACGGTTGATTACGCTAAAGAAAGAAAACAATTCAATCGTCCTATCGGTAGCTTCCAGATTATCCAGCATTATTGCGCCAACATGGCAACTGACGTCGATGGTACGAGGTTGAGTGCCTATCATGCCGCCTGGATGCTGACCGAAGGAATTCCTTGCCGTAAAGAGGTGGCTATTGCTAAAGCGTGGGTGGGTGATGCCTGCCAGCGTTCACTTGCCTTGGCACATCAGATTCACGGTGCTATTGGTATTACTATGGATCATGATTTACAGTTGTATACGCGGCGACTCAAGGCAGCGACGACAACCTTTGGTGATGGCGACTTTCACCGTGAGATTGTAGCTCAGGAGATGGGATTATAAACAAAGTCCTGTCTCAAAACAATGATGTTCGGGGATGTACGGTAAGTGGTAAATGCATTATGAGTCTCTTGATGAGCAGGTAGATTCGCTGGTTTAAGCCATGCTTTCTAACTTGGCGATAACTTTATCGACTGTCTCTTCAGGAGTTGAGGCGCCACCGGTTACACCGATATGCTCCTTTCCTTCTAACCAAGACGTGTCAATATCTTCGGTGGTTTCTACAAGATGTGCTTCTGTAACCGTAGAACATAGTTCGGTAAGGAGATTCACATTAGCGCTTGAGCGTCCGCCGATAACGAGCATTAAGTCCACTCTATTTGCTAGTTCGAGAGATGCTGCTTGACGTTCCCTGATGTCATGACAAATGGTGTCAATAATGCGGATTTCGGAGTCCCTGGTAAAAGTCCGGTCAATCACTTTTTTCACAAATTCGGTGAAATGGGCTGGAATCTGAGTTGTCTGGGACAGAATCCCGAAGCGCCGGGGAATACGTTTGAATGTATCTAAAAAATCTAAATCTAGGGCGGCTATTCCGTTGTTGTTTGCCCATCCGAGAATCCCTTTGATCTCAGGGTGATTAACGTCTCCATATACGATTACGAAAAAACCGGATTCAGTTAATCTTCGGGCAGAAACCTGGGCGCGGTTAACAAAAGGACACGTAGTGTTGATAATGTCGATATTTCGCTCTCTAATCTGACGGTTCAATTGAGGGCTTACTCCGTGTGAGCTGGTAGCCACGGTATCACCTTTGATGTCATCGATGTCTTTAACCGTCCTGATGCCAGAATCAGCCAAACCCTGAAGTACCTGTGTGTTATGGACTACCGCTCCCAACGTCTCGATACCACCTTGTTCCCGGGCCGTTTTTTCAAGAAGGTTAATTGCTCGCTTGACTCCGAAACAAAAACCCGGACTATCTGCTTTTTCGATTATCACTTGTTCACTTTTTCCGCTGAGAAATTTCCTCCGTACTCTGTAGGGAGAAGCGCGGCAATACGCTCCATCATAAATTCGGTCAACCGGGTAAGTTCCGGTCTGGTTAACTTACCGCTGATCGGCGGTTTAAACGGACGCCCGATTTTAACCGTTATTTTAGGCCGTCGCAAGTACCAGCCGATGCCTTTGATAACCTCAGTTCCGGTGATGCCTACCGGTAAAACGGTGGTGTTAATGCGTGAAGCAATTAATGCCGAACCGAGGAAACCCGGCTGTAATCGGTGGTTAGGGCTCCGGCTTCCCTCCGGAAACATAATCACCGCCAGGTTACGAGCCAAACTTTGCTCGGTATGTTTCAACGCATCCCTGGTTACTTTCCCCCGGCGTACCGGAAAGGCAAAATAGCGTACGAAATAACTTGATAATCTCGTCTGAAAAAGCTCTTCTTTAGCCATATAGACTACTTTTCGCCTAATGCTGATCCCCAGGACTGGGGGGTCGGCTAAACTGAGGTGATTGGCGATGACTAGTAGGGAGCCGCTGCCGGGAACATTCTCCTTACCTTCTACTTTCCAGCGTGTCAAGAGATGCATCAGGCTGATTACTATAATTTTGTTTATATAATAAAACCATGCCATAACTTATGTATTCTTATATGAACTAATCGATCCTGCTAAATTATATCCTGCGCGCGTGAATAAAGACAAACATAAAAATTAGAGGAAAGAAGTCATATTAAGATATTAGGTTCTTTATAGTTCTCCCTGAGGAGCTGGTTTCTTTTTGCTCCTTATTGCCTGAATTACTTAAATTGCTCAAATCTGTGTTACGGCTGGTGTTCTTTATCTCTGTCTATTTCGTCGGTGCTTTCCGTTTCTACCAGACGGACATAGATGGCATCGGCGATGTCCTTATCTACGGCAAACTGGGTCTGGCTGACCTGGAAGACATAAGAGGGAAAATTCTGAACGAGAACGATAGGGGCTCCTGGGAGGATGCCCATTGCCATTAGCTTTTGTAGTTGGCTTGACTCCAGTGCGTAGACGTAAGCTACTTTGCCCTTCTGTCCCTGAGCTAACTGGGAGAGGGGGGAAACGAGCTTTTGCGCCGGTGTCAGTTTCTGGCGGCAACACCGTCCCTCAGGTATCGTCTTGCCGTGAGGGCATATCTTTGGGTGTCCCAGCAATATGCAGATACTTTCGTCCAGACCCCGGTCAAGTAAATGCTCAAATTTACATGCCTTCTCATGCATCAGGTTGTCTTTGGTCCCCAGTACATCGGTCAATAAACGTTCCGCAAGTCGATGTCTCCGGACGACGCTTCGAGCAATGTGGCGTCCCTTAACGATCAGCTTTATCCTGTTATCAGTAAGGTCGATATAACCAGCCTCCACCAACTGCTTTACCGGCTCTTTTTCGGTCGTTCCCAGGTCATCTAAAAAGACAGAGGCCTCTTTTTTCTCCTCAGTGCGAATCCACAGTGTCTCTAGGAGTTCTTCAGCTTTTTCGTTCAGTTCCATGATTCCGATCCCTCCAGGCTTTTAAAGCCTTTGTTATTCTCGGTTCTAGCGGTATGTCATACCCGCAATTGGGACATTTTACCATGTGACACGGCTTGTTCAGCGGACACCCGCTGCATGTCGCTCTCCCTTCATCCTCTCTAAATTGATAACCACAAAGAGAGCATTTCATAGTGCCACCCCCAGTGTAGTGAGAGTTAAATTGACGATGAAACCGACTAAAAACGCAAACGGGAAGACGAACAGCGTAATCGCTAGTGCTGTTTTTACACCTCTCTCTTTCAACATCACCGCAAACTGGGCGATGCAGGGTATAAAGAGAGTCAGGGTTACCGCAGATACTACCAACGACACCCCTGATAGTACTCCGGAGCTGTGAAGGTCATAGAGCCCGGCAGCGCCAAAATCACGACGGAAGAAGCCGTAAAGAAAGGCAAACGCTGTTTCCGGGGGCAGACCGATAAACTCAACAACAGGTTCAATCCCTTGGGTGGTAAGCGCCAGCAAACCAGTCAGGTCTCCGAGCCAGAGGATAACGCTGGCAACAATAAAGATGGGCAGGACTTCTACAAAGTACCATTGTAACCGTGTGTAGGTTTTTACAATTACATTGGTGGGGCTGGGTAGGCGTAGTGGGGGTACTTCAATGTAGAAACTGGCCTGCTTGCCCGGAATTACTTTTGATGCTAGGAATCCCACCAGTAAAAATATCAGCGTCATAACGATTATCCAGATGAGTAACGCCGTGCGATTATCAGACAAAATAGCCAGAATAACCCCTAGCTGTGCCGAGCAGGGAATCGCCAGGGCTAGGAGAAGAGTGGTGATGACCCTTTCTCGTTTCGTCTCCTGTGTTCTTGTTACAATGGTAGCCATAGTATCACAGCCGAGTCCCAGAACTATCGGTATTACCGCCCGGCCGCTAAGTCCAATCCATTTGAATGCTCTGTCGATAAGCATCGCCAATCTGGGCAGGTAACCGCTATCTTCAATTATTGAAAAAACGATAAAGAAAGTACCAACAATAGGGAATACAATGGCAATAGCATAGGTCAGGCCTAGAGTGATAATTCCGTATTCCCCGACGAAAAGATTGCGTACAACTTCAAAAGGGATAAGCCGTTGCGCGATATTGGTGAACCAGGGATTAATCCACTGCCCGAATACAGTACTCTCTACGAAGTCAACTATAGTACCAGCGCCAATAATTCCTACGAATTGGTACAGTCCGAAGTAAAGAACTACAAGTAAAATAGGTATGCCGAGTATCGGACTCATCATAGCGCGGCTCAGCTTTTCGGCGAAGTCTTTTTTGGACGCCTTTTTTAAAGTCACTGCTTTGGAAAGGATGAGTTCCGCTTCCAGCTTGCGTCTGATAGCGATAATGTAGTCCAGCGGCTGGCTGTGGTCGGCCCTGGCTGCAGTTACAATTGTTTGTAGTTGTGGAAAGATAGTCGCCTCCTGTTTTTTGACCATTTCCTCAATCTGCTGGTCTCCTTGAAGAAGTAGAAGGCAGACGGCTCTTTCGGATATGCCGTAATCGCTTTTAAGTAGGCTCCCCATATGGTTAAGCGCCGATTCCAGAAATTCATCGTATTTAATGATTTTTGGCATATTCCTCCAGTTTTTTTCTTAAAATATCAAGGCCACGGCTGGTAGTTGCTACTGTGGCCACCACTGGTATATCCAGTTCTTTCTCAAGCCGGCTGACATCAATCCCTATTCCGGCTCTTTCCGCTTCATCCATCATATTTAGATTTAATATAACCGGAACTGCGGCTTCAACCAATTGGATAGTTAGAGGTAACATTCTCTCCAAGCTCTTGGAGTCCACCACATGAATCACTATCGCTGGTTTCTCCTCGAACAAAAGTGATCTGGCTACTCTTTCCTCTTCGGTGATAGGGAGCAGGGAATACATACCTGGCGTATCTATTATTTCGAAATCCTCGCTTTCAATTTTCGTTTTACCTTTTGACACATTTACGGTTGTACCCGGATAATTGGAAACGGTAACGTAGGCTCCGGTCAGTTTGTTAAAGAGCGCACTTTTACCGACGTTGGGGTTGCCGACCAAGGTTATCTTTCTGAGGGTTTTACTCTTCAGGCTAAGACTTTCTCCATGACAGCTAGCATTCATACTGCCGAATCCCAGAATATTAATAAATTTTCGCCAGATATTCATTAACCCACTTTCTTTAAACGTTTAATGCTTTGTGGTGACCTTACTTTTGGTTGCCGCCATTGGCTTTAGCGGGACGAAAATAGAGACTGAAAGTCAATGCCAGGTACACGAAATAGGTAGCCACTTCTATCAGAGAAGGGTTGCCATTATAGACGATGAGGGCGACTTCCGGCCCCTCTCTCAGCGTAATTAAAAGTGAACATAGCATTTGTTATAGTCTCCTCCTTAGTGTATATTTCTTTGTTTTTACTCTTTGGTTAAATAGATTCTCTACTCTAGTACCACTATCTTCTTTACTTGTTATTAACTATTTATGTGTCTTATTTGTAACAAGCAAGCAAAAATAATTATTTCTGGTTCTGGCGGCATTTTACGCAATATCCGGTCATCCTGACCTCGGTTTCAACAATGTCAAAGTCTTTAGCTTCAGCGACATTCTTACTGACATAATGGGATAATGGCTGTTGAAATTCGATAACCTTGCCGCAGTCGAGGCAAAGCAGGTGATGATGTTCGGTAATTGGCTTTATCTCATAGTGATGATGGTTTTCATTAAAGTGAAGTTCTTCAACCAGGCCCATCTTCTTGAATCTTTGCAGAGTCCGGTAGACGGTCGACAGGCTCAACCGCCTTCCCTTTTCCCGGGCACGACGGTAGATTTCATCGGCATCAGGGTGATCTTTTCCCTGCCGGATGATTTCCATGATTAGGCTGCGCTGATTGGTGATTCTCATTCCCGTTGCCTTCATCGTAATTCGACCTGCTTTTGTCATTTGTCTTTGCCGTCCTTAAATATTATTGCTAATGCATATTACTTGCAATAATATTATAAAACTTCAGACTTTCTTTGTCAACTACTTTGCTTTTAATAGGGGAGAAAATAATCGTTGTGCAAGAAATGTTAGTTAACGGTTATCATGTAAACCGGCTTATTCCCATAATTCCTCGATATCTTTTTCGGTCTGTTTCT
This sequence comes from uncultured Dehalococcoidaceae bacterium, assembly GCA_964342875.1. GTDB lineage: Bacteria > Chloroflexota > Dehalococcoidia > Dehalococcoidales > RBG-16-60-22 > CAYFHI01. Next base: position 31,393 of record CAYFHI010000005.1, on the reverse strand, counting down.
TAATGTTAGTTCGTCTCGTGGCGGTCAATTCACGGTAAGAGTCGGCGGTGCCGTATTCCCTTGTCTTGATTACCACCGGCATCGGTACGGCGTGGCCGAAGATTAGCACCTGCTGCTTCGATTCCAGACGGGCGAGGACGATTTTCAGAGCGCTTTTGCCGGATATACCGGCGAGGACACTGTCTACATCTCTTTCGTTGTCGAGTAGGTAAGTAATCTTGGTGCCCAACTGGGACATAACCTCTGTATCAATGCCGCTGGGTCGCTGGTCAATCACCAGTAGAGTGACATTATACTTGCGCATTTCACGGGCAATGGTACCGAATATTGTTTGGCCGGCTACTTCGGGACTGAGGAATTTATGGGCTTCCTCAATAGTAATCACTAACGGCATGGGAGCAGCCATATTTCCCGCTATGGCTTTCTCTGTTCTTTCCTGGTACTGAGTATAGATGCGCCGGGTGAGCATATTGGCTACCAGTACGTAGGCGGTGACATCTCTGAATCTGCCGAATTCTAGTACCACGTTCAAGCCTCGGTCAAGACTTTCAATGATGCGCTTTACCGCATTATCTGTAACGTGGGGTGACACGAAGGGCAGTCGTCCGATGGTTGCCATCCCTCTCTGCAGATTTTGAAAAGTGCTTTCATGTATACTCATCTCTTTTAATAGTTCTCCAGTTTCTTCGGAATCCTGCAGGTCAAGGGTGCTTTGTAACCAGCCCCTACCGAACCTTCGCCTCAGCTGGTAGACGGCCTCCACGGCGGGTTCGGTGAGGTTCAGCGTCTGTCGTAGTAGCCTGATGTCTTCCGGCTCTATTTCGTCGTAGCCTATCCTGGCGACGAAATCAGTGCTAACGCCGCGTTGTCGTGAATGTTTTTCGTCTAGGGTAAATACCGCTACCTTTGAAGGAAAAAGCTGCTTCATTCCCTTAACTGGCGGTCCCCCTTCACTGGTACCCGCCCAGCCGTACTCGTTGTTCATATCGAAGATAAGGTTCACCGTTTGGCTCTTCTGCAGCATGCCGATAAGCAGGATGCGGGTCAAGAATGTCTTGCCGGTGCCGCTCTTGCCGAAGATGCCGTTTGACCTCTTGACTAGTTCCGGCAGGTCGAGGCAGATCTTCGTCTCCATATCCAGTGGTGTCCCGACATAGAATCGCTTTTCGTCCTCTTCGCCGAAAACAAGTTCGATATCACTTTCCGAAGCCAGATTGACCGTGGAGAAGTGACTGGGGACTGTCTTAATCGGCTGGGGTCCTTCAATCATGCCGGTATCGCTGTCGCCAATGGTGAGCATGGGCGCGACGTGCAGTAAACCGTAAGAGCTGGTCCCGGTAAGGACTTTAGCGATATAGGGGTCGGTTACATCGGGTGGTGTCAGCGTAAGCTGCGGGTCGGTTACACCCAAGCTGACATCGGCAATCATGCCGAAGAAGCGTCGTCGGTTTCCCTCGACGGTGACGTAGCGTCCGACTGCCATGTCTTCCACCGATACTGAACCGTCCAGTCGAATATCAATGCCTTTATCTAGCGAACCGGAGACTACCATGCCGAGTCGTTCCGTCATTTGAGCCTCCTTAGAATGGATTTGAGAAGAGCGTACTGACCACTGAGTAGGGTGGCAAGCTCTTTGCCCGCCGCTACCATGAAAACATCGCGGTCTTTCTGAGACTGGCCCATCTGGCGTAAAGTTGCAGCTGCGAGTTCGTCGACGGAAACTGGCAGGTTAGCGTTGAGCAGTATGTTGAGGAAGTCTAAAGACCGACTGAACTCTCTTGTCTCTTCGGGACCGCAACGGTAAACAAATCCGTGTATCCGCGCCGGTGTGGGGGGCAGGTAGTGAAATAATTTATCGTCATCCCGGTGCCCGACTATCAGGGCGCTGAACTCGCTGCGGAGCAGCTTTAAAAGTTGCGGGCTCGTGCGGTAAATTTCCTCTTCCGTAGCTTCGTCTTTACCGCGGGCAATGGGATTGCGATTTGGATCAATGCCGGTGGTTTCGGCATTATAGATAATGCCGTACTGTTCCACTGTTCCACCTCCGGTTTTCACTAGGCTACCCAGGGGTGGCAACTGGTAAAGCTCATAGCACTGGGCGGTGAAGCCGGTGGTACCAGCTTCAATAACTTCAGCGATCCTATCTAATAGTTCAGGCATATTCAGTTATGATCTACCCCCTTTAGTTATTTAGGGTAATCCTATCTCCTTTGTCTTGGTCCCTTTAATTAGGGGGAAGGAGGAACTTATGCAAGAGGGACTTAAGTTCTCTAAAATTCCCTATTTCTTCTTGGGCGCTTCCAGCTTCTTGTCTTTCTGCTGCTTGGGTTTCTTTACGTTTTTTCTGCCCTTACTGCCCATTTAGTTGTCCTCCTTTCCCCAAAAAATTATTTGGGAAGTTTGAAAGAGGTTATTCTTTCAAAACATAACCTCCCCTTTTCCTACTGGGAGAGAGGGTGTTGGGGGTGAGGTCGTAACTTCATCAGATCCACCTTGTCCTTTTAGAAAAACTCTTGGCGGAGCCGTAAGCGGGCATGCTTTTCTCCACCAGCGAAGACTCCACAAGTTGCCAGAAGTTTTCTCTGTCCATGCCGGTGACTACCGCCTGCTCATGGGCTTCGCTCAACGCCACCGGATAGCCGTGCCCCCGCCGGCATTGGTCTAAAATTAGCCTGTGGGTAAGATTAAGCAGCTCTTCATTCATCGCCACCCACTGCGGAATCTCCACCCGGGCAATCTCATCATCCGTCCTCAGGTAAAAGAAATAGACACGGTGGACTCCGTAATGCTTCTGAATTACGGAGGACTGACTGACAAAGAGATCTGACCTTTCCTTGGGGGACAGCAGACCGGTAAACATCTCGCGGTCTGTAATCCTGGTAACGGCATCGCACTCCCGAGTCGTGCAGTCCTTGCAGTAGCGGTCGGTATCCACTACCTCGAAGGGGCAAATTGCCACTCGCAGCGTGTTGACTACATCGGCGCTTCTCGGAAAGCTGATGTAGCTGGCAAGTGCCAGCTGCCGGTCATTATTTAGTTTTTTCATTTCGTCAAGGTATTTCAGGAAACCTTGCTTTAATAGAGCCTCGGTGACAAAGTCGGAGTAAGGTTCCAGTCCCCAGAGAATCAGGGAGCCGTCAATCAGTGCCATGGTCGAGCTGCCCGCAGGCATTCCGGTGGCAATGTTAGTAAGCTGCCGGCACTCGTCAACGAAGCGTTTGATTCCTAAAAGCGCTCCTTCGATGGGCTGCTCGCGCCCGCCGGTGCCGGCGGGTGTAATTACTAGTTCTTCGTCTCCGGCGTAGAGTTGTGGATAGCTGCCAAAGATGGCGTCCGGTTCATCGCTATAATGGATAACCGCCGAGCCGATGTTTATTAGGTAGCATCGCATTGACCGATGCCGGTCGACATCAATCTGGGAACCATCAGTAGCGATGACGGTAAAGTCCTGCGGGAGGGGTGATACCCCATAGCGACCGTCCAGTCCCTCCACTAAATCAGCCACCAGCCAGGTAGTCCGGCTGGACGCTATCTTTCTTCTTAAAGCGTCAAGGTCGGTCGTCTTGTTACAGAGCGTGTCTAGGGCATACTGAAGGCGCTGTTGCATATCTGCGCTTTTGTCCTTCAGCCTAGCGACCATACTGCTGACCTGTGGAGCTACCTTATTTAAATCTAATGACATCTACTCCGCCTCGTTCGATTCTCCTTAGGCAAAGTATAGTGCAATAATGTGATGAACTCAAGCGGGGTCTCAGGTATAAAAGATGGAGTGGTGCTATAATGAAAATAATGAGCATCACCAAATTGTGAATTTTTTCTGGTCAAGGGGATTATTTGCTGCCAATTCTGTCCAGTGTGGTTGTGATTTCATTCTCTGGGGTAATGATGCCCGGCCCCATGTTTGCCGTGACACTGGCTAAAAGCTATAAGTCACCGCTAGCGGGTACCCAGATATCGCTGGGTCATGCTGTGATTGAAGTCCCGCTGATATTGCTTATATACTTCGGATTTGCCCAGTTTTTTCAGAACAGTATTGTACAGCTCGTGCTGAGTGTACTCGGTGGCGGCGTGATATTATGGCTAGGTGTAAGTATGTTTTGTGCCCGTTTTGAGGTTGTTCAGAAGGGTAAAGACTTGCCTTACAATGCGTTCGTTGCCGGTATCATGACCAGTGTACTTAATCCGTTTTTCCTGCTCTGGTGGGCGACTATCGGCAGTTTGCTCATTATGAAGTTCCTCGTTTTCGGTATAATGGGCTTGTTTGTTTTCATTACCGTTCACTGGTTTTGCGACCTGCTCTGGCTGACATTTGTTTCCGTTACCGTTTATAAAACCCATGCACTCTGGGGGAAAAGAATTCAGGGATGGCTGTTTACGGCATGCAGCTTGCTGCTCATCGGTTTTGGAACTTGGTTCCTGATATCAGGTATCGGGTTGGTTATTTAGCATCACCATAACACGATGCAAGGCGTTTAAAGTACCGGTTCTTTTCACCGTAATACCGAATTCTTTCATTTAAAGCCGGAATGATAACGCCGATGATCTTCATCGAGACTGTTGTACTATCCATCGTGCTGCCTCAAGTAGGTTGTCAGCGGTGTAATCCGGTGCGTCGCTAATATCCTTACCTCCGTCGGGACCCGTGGTGACTAAAACCGTTCGGTATCCCAAATCCCTGCCTGCCGATATATCCATCTGCATATCGCCGATAACAAAAGAATGCTCGATGTCAATGTTAAGTTCTTCAGCCGCTTGTCGGAAAAGAGCAGTCTTTGGTTTGCGGCATTCACATCCATCATCGGGATGGTGGGGACAGTAGTGGATGGCATCGACCTTTGCCTCATATTTTCCCAGTTCTTTTATCATTTTGTCGTGAATATAGTCCAGTGTTTCTTCGGTGAAGTATCCTCGGGCAATTCCCGACTGATTGGTAACAACCACTACTTTAAATTTATGGGAGTTAAAAAGCGCTATAGCTTCGGTAACGTATGGCAATAGCTCAAAGTCTTCCACCTTCCCGCAGTAAGGGACGTTTCTGGCTATAGTGCCGTCCCTGTCGAGGAATACAGCCCTGTTACCCATATTTTATTTTCATCTTTCCGGCTTTTACATCTCTATTGGCGGTATGGAATTTTTCGACAGTGCCGATATCAATAAGATAATCTTCCGGTGCTAATACGTACCCGTAAAAAGGTAAACCGAGTTCAATAAGTTTCGGGAAAACGTCATATGCGAAATCAGAAAAACTATCCTCCGATATATGGTTAAAAATTGTTTTGTCGAGGACATAAATACCACTGTTTCCATAATCGCTCGCCGGTACATCACCGGTGGGTTTTTCTATGAAGTTTATTATTCTTCTTTCCTCATCCATCTCAACAATGCCGACACCCTCCGGAACGGTCACTTTCATCAGGGCGATGGTGGCAATAGCTCCCCGTTTCTGGTGGAATTGTATCATTTTTGAAAGGTTAAAATCGGTAAGAATATCACCGTAGACTATAGTAAAAGTGGTATCAAGGAAATTCTCCATTTTTTTTGCACCACCAGCTGTGCCAAGAAGGTGTTTTTCATCAGAATAACAAATCGTTACCCCGAGATGGGAGCCATTACCGAGGAAACCACGTATCTTATCACCTAGGTGGCAGAGATTCACAGCTACTTCAGAAATACCATGATGCCTGAGCCATATCAGAATATGTTCAATCATGGGAAGTTCTCCTACAGGCACGAGGGCCTTTGGCACTTTATTGGTAAGAGGCCTGAGCCTTGTTCCCTCACCCGCTGCCATAATCATCGCTTTATTAACTCTAATCGTCATAGTCATCAGGATGTTGGTTAATCCACCTTCAAGCGCTTTCTATGATACTCTCAAGTTTAGAAAATTCGGGTTTTCAGTTCAGATTTGATTCGGCTCAGCCCGAATTTGCAACCAGTGCCGCTAGGTCTTCCTGTGTCCAATCTCTCTTTTGTCTTAATTCTTTCACCTTTTCTTTCAGATATTCCATTATATGCCTTATGGGCTATGTTAGGCAAGGGTTTTCTTAAATAGAATCCAAGGAATCATTAAACGATTGATTGTATAATTGAATGGGACATTTGGTAAGTATATTGCCTACTATCTTTTAATAATCACTCATTATTTTATTGTTTTAATCGGGGCAAGCTATAAGATTCTCTACGGATTATGCTTATATTTCACGATATTTGATAAGAATATTTTTTTTCAAATATGCAGCACAATTGTCAGGAATGTGGATATTGTGGCGGCCATGGTACTTTAAGGGAAATGCAGTTATGATGGTTTCTTCAATTCGCATAATGTTAAGGAAACATTATAACAAGGGGGTAGTGGAAATATTTCTAGAGGGCGTGTAATCGGCGTTGACAGATAGTGGTGTAATTGTAGTAACATGCAACCATAAGTCATGGAGAAATCAAAATAATATTTGCTAAGAGGTGATAACCTGCCGGATAAAAGCGGGGCGCAAGATGAGCGGATCAGCTAAAAAAATAATAATTATCGGTATGCCTGCATATAATGAAGAGAAATATATCGGCAGTATGGTTACTCTTGTAAAACAATATGCTGACGAAGTAGTCGTCGCTGATGATGGTAGTATTGATCGTACTGTCTTGGTTGCCGAACTTGCCGGAGCTACCGTAATCCAGCACGGAGAAAATATGGGGTACGGAGCAGCAATTCAGGATATTATTTCTATGGCAAAAAAGAAGAATGCTGATGTTCTGGTGATAATAGATGCTGACGCACAGCATAATCCGGATGAGATACCAGTTTTTATAAAAGCCGTTTCTGAGGGTAATGATTTGGTGATAGGCTCCAGGAAAATGCAGACCCAGAGTAATATTCCTATTTACCGTCGAATTGGTCAGAGGGTGCTTCTTTTTTTTACGAATATATTGTCCGGGGAAAAACTAACGGATACCGAATCGGGGTTTAGAGCTTATTCTAGGAAAGCACTGGTTGAGCTGGTATTGAAGGAACGGGGGATGGCAATATCAGCCGAGATGGTCTCAGTGGCTACTGCTAAAGGTCTAATTATTACAGAGGTTCCTATTTCCGTTACATATACCGGTGATGGTTCAACCATTAATCCGGTAAAGCATGGCATGGGGGTTCTCAATCGAATAATGGTGATGATTTCCGAGAGGAAGCCATTATTATTCTTCGGGGTGCTTGGTGCTATATTAGTCATACTTGGTATTTCCTTTGGTATTGTTGTAATCCAGACCCTCTATGCCCAGCAGATTCTGCAAGTAGGCAGCGCCTTAATATCTATGATGTTTATTACCGTCGGGATACTGAGCATAATCACCGGAGTAATACTGGGCGTACTGGTAAAGCGACTAAATAACTTATTATAGGTAATCGACTTTCTTTGTCTTTGCTATTAACATTGGATTATACTTTTACTGGGAGTATGAAAAAATAGAGACGGGGTCGGATCTGTCTATCTGAAAATGCCAGAGAATTATCAGGAAAGAATGAGCTTGGTGTTTGCAGGTGAATATAATTGTCAAAATGATAATGAGGAGATTCTATGAGTGTAATCGCCAGTTTGCAATCAAATAATACAACCAAAACAAAACGCGATGATGCGGAACTAATCAAAGGAAATGGGGTAGTATACAGCAAGAAAGAGAATGTCTGCCCGTTTTCTATATCTTCCCTGGAGGATTATACCAGTATCCTGGGAAATGAGAGAATGGAAAGATTGCTGCGGGTGGCCGGGCGCCTGCAGGGAATTAGGTTACTGGAGTTGAATGCCACCGCGCAGGGTGGTGGTGTCGCGGAGATGCTCTATAGCTCAGTGCCCTTTCTCAATTCTCTGGGGATAAATGCTGAATGGAAGGTTATCAATGGGAATCCGGAATTCTACGAATGTACTAAGAGATTGCATAACCTGTTACAAGGTAAGAAGGGTTCTTTTACCCGGGAGATGGAACTGTCATATTGTTCCACTCTTACTGATTGTGCTAAGATCGACCTTATCGACAATGCGGATGTGGTTATCGTTAATGACCCGCAGCCGCTCGGTCTGGCTTCCCATCTTAAAAAAAACGGGCAAACTTGGCTCTGGAGATGCCATATAGATATTGAAGATACGCCTCTTGAGGCAAATCCCGGCTTATGGGATTTCATGGCATCGTGGATTAAAGACTATGATGCCGCCATATTTTCAGCAGCCCACTATGTTGTTTCGCGCTGGCCCCTTCCCAACTTTGTTATCCCTCCTTTTATTGATCCCCTTTCGGAAAAGAATCGGGAACTGAGCCAGGAAGAGATAGACGTCGTACTTGCTAAATATCACATCGATCCCGGGGTCCCAATAGTTACTCAGGTGGGTAGATTTGACCCGTGGAAGGGACTTGATCGTACTATTGCCACATACCGCAGAGTTCGGAAGGAAGTACAATGCCAGTTGATACTGGCCGGTGGTATGGCTTCAGATGATCCGGAAGGCGCGAGGATTCTATCTAAGATTTACGAGGAAACAAAAGATGAAGAGGACATTCGTGTACTCAATCTCTCTCTTGAAAATCGAATTGAGAACTGGAGGGAGGTAAACGCGCTCCAAAGATCTGCCAGCGTTATTATGCAACCCTCTACCAGGGAGGGCTTCGGATTGGTGATTACCGAAGCCCTCTGGAAAAGTAAGCCGGTCATTACCTCTAATGTAGGCGCCATTCCCCTTCAGATGAGAGATGGTGATAACGGTTACTTTTATGAAACACCCCATAAAACCGCTCGGAAGGTAGTGAGATTCTTAAAGAATCCTAAGTTTGCCGAAGTTATGGGTAAAAGGGGTCGGGAATATGTATCCGAACACTTTCTGCTTCCTGATCGGATTGCGGATTATCTAATGACCATAGATATGATTAGGAATGGGGTTAAGGCAAATGAAATGCCGGCTGATGCTATTATCAGCTTTCATCCCTGGTTCAAACGGAAACAAATGTCAGCCAGAGATGGGTTTTATAAACGGTAAATGAGTAAGCGCCGATGATATCGGGTGCTTGCGCACTTTGTGCTCAAGGGTAGTTAAGACCGGCTGGATCGTAGGAACATTATGCAGATGAGGCTGACGGCAACAGTTGTTGCTCCCATAATCGTAAAGCTGAGGTAAAAGCCGAATTTGTCAATAAGATAGCCGATCACTGGCGTCAGGACACCACCGCTTTCCATGGAACAAAAGTAATAGACGCCAAATATTGTTGAGCGGGACTGTGCTGATGTGTGGCTGATGATGTAAGATTCGGCCGCCGCCAGACGGAGAAACAAGGTCATTCCCATCACAATCAGTACTATGCTAACGCCCTGCCCGTAAGGCGCTAGATTCAGCAAGAATATGACCGGTCCAGCAATCAGGGACGCTCCTATTATTATCGGTACTGTCCCCAAACGGTCAGAAAGATATCCACCCAGGGGGCTCGCCACGATTCCAGTAGAGTACAATATAGCCACAAAAACGGCGGCTTGCCCTTCGCTAACGCCAAAGTGGTCGACCATATATAATGGAATAAATGCGCCTACGGACACAACCATGGCAGCGACAAACGTACTCATAAAGATGAGTATTATCAGGCGGTGCCACTGGCCTTGAGGTTGTGGTTCTTCTTGAAAACTGTCAGTATTCTTATGGCTGGTTTCCGCTGTGTCCTCTCGCCTGCCAAGAAGTATGTAAAATATAATTCCGAATATCATAGTGACGACCGCCAGGCTTATAAATGAACCACGCCAGCCCCAAGCGGTGGCAAGGGCGGCGGCCAGGAGTGGCGTTACTAGGAAGCTGGCGCTGCCTCCAGTCTGGTGGAGACCCAGGTTCCGGCCACGGTTTTTGGGATCAACCATTTGAGATATCAGTGGTGGTGCTGAAGGATGGTAACCGCCCCCGACAAACCCCATCAGTACCAGGAAGACAAGCATCATAATATAGGTTTGCGATAAGCCGACGAGAAGTCCGAATATGGCAACGCCGACTATCCCTATTGTCATTGAGATACGCGGTCCGATGCGGTCGGTGAGCCAGCCTGCCAGTAACTGGCTGGCTCCATATGAAAGGCTATATGCCGAGATAATAAATCCCGCCCGGGTATAATCAAGGGAGAAGTCCTGGCGTATGAATGGCAAAAGTGGTGGTAAGAGTGCATTCAGCACATGATGCATGAAGTGTGCCAGCACAAAGAGAGGCAGTAACCCAGAGAAAGATGAGCTGATCCAGCGTTTTTTAATAGTAGTATCCTTGAGGTTCGTTTAGCTGCTTTAAAGACGAATTCTGCATACTGGAGATTTCTTAGTGTACATCGTCTTTTGGGATAGGGTCAAATGGGGATTAAATCCTACTCTCGTTTATGGCTTTGGTTTTTTCTGATACCTCGAGTAATTGTGTTTTTAATTAGATTCTGGAAGCAAGATTAAAATATTACGGAAAGACAAACATCTTAACAATGATAGCTATTACTAGGGCTGCGAAGGATGATACAAAAATCATCATATACTTATCTGTCCGACTTGTAAGCTTGATCATAGCCCCTTTCAAAGTGCCAATATCTTGTGCTATCGTTTGCATATTTTTAATGACTTCAGTTAGTGCGTAGCCTCTCCGCTGGCGGATATTATTAATTTTCTTTGGTGTTATCCTCTTCTGGCTTCGATAATTCCCCGTGTATGGTTTTTCACGCTTTCTGAAAGCTCGTGAAATTATACCGTACAAAATGGTTCCCCATTTGATATGAATACCTCTGTGGGACTCAAATTGCATAATACCATACGTAAAGTTCCACCAAAACCAGGGTCTATTTGTGGATTCGCAAGCAGGAGAAGCCTTTTTCTTGTAAAGAATGGCCTCAAACTAAAATGCTCTGCTCTTTATAAACCAAGTTTAATTTTCTCCTACGTGACAACGAATGCCATTTCCCCGGTTGGAAGAATTAATAACTTTCCCTTTGAAAGTTTTATGACTTCATCTCCTATAGTTAAGTCTATACTCGCTGGCCCAATATTTGTTGGTCTAGGCGTTATTTGTATATCTCCAGTTAATACTAATTTCCTAAATTACGAATGACCGTTTTGCTTATAGCATATTATAATATCATATTTGGTAATGAATTTTGATGTATTTTCATATATTTCGCAACAAGTTAATTTGCACGCCGTAGGTATAATTGCTACAATTACCTTCGGTGAATGCTGTTAAGTCGAGTGTGGATGCTGAAAACCGATGATTGTTAACTATAACCCGGTCGAAATTGAAAAGAAATGGCAGCAGAAGTGGGCTGACGATAAGCTTTACGAGGTTACCGAGGATAGTACAAAGCCCAAGTGGTACGCTCTGACGATGTTCCCCTATACCTCCGGTGACCTGCATATCGGGCACTGGTACGCTATGGCGCCGTCGGATGCTCTGGCGCGGTTCAAGCGAATGCAGGGCTATAATGTTCTGCACCCGATGGGCTTTGATGCCTTTGGACTGCCCGCCGAAAACGCCGCCATCAAGCGGGGTATTCACCCGTTCACTTGGACGATGCAGAACGTAGAAAATATGCGTCGACAGCTTAAAAGCCTGGGGGCTATTTACGACTGGAACCGCGAGGTGGTTACCTGCCTGCCCAGTTACTACAAATGGACGCAGTGCTTCTTCCTGAAGCTCTATAATGCCGGACTGGCTTATCGGAACAGAGCGCCGGTGAACTGGTGTCCCCAGTGCCAGACCGTGCTGGCTAACGAGCAGGTAGTCGGCGAAGGATTCTGTGAACGCTGCGGCGTCGCCGTCATCCGTAGAGACTTGGAGCAGTGGTTCTTTCGCATCACTAAATACGCTGACGAGCTTATGGAGTACAATGGCATTGATTGGCCTGAACGAATAAAGATAATGCAGCGGAACTGGGTGGGTAAGAGCTTGGGAACCGAGATTTCGTTTGCCCTCGACCATCCCTGTATTGAAGAAAAGGAGTTAAGGGTATTCACCACTCGACCCGATACTACTTACGGGGTGACTTTTATGGTTCTGGCACCGGAGCATCCATTGGTTGCTAAGTTGATCTCACCTGACAAAAGGGCTGAGGTCGAGGATTATGTGGCGCGGTCGAGGCTTCTTAGCGAAATAGATCGTTTGTCCACAGAGAAAGAAAAGGACGGGGTATTTACCGGAGCTTTTGCTATAAATAGACTCAATGGCGAAAAGGTGCCGATATGGATTGCCGATTATGTATTATTGAGCTATGGTACCGGTGCCGTAATGGCGGTGCCCGCTCACGATGAACGTGATTTTGCTTTTGCAAAGAAGTATAATCTGCCGGTACGGGTAGTGATTGCGTCGCCGGAATGGCAGGGAGAAGACTTGGAAGAAGCCTATATTGAATCGGGCTCAATGGTTAATTCAGCGCAGTTTAACGGACTCCCCAATCAGCAGGGGATAGAAGCGGTTTCCGATTTTCTGAAGAAAAAGGGCTGGGGCGGTCGCACTGTAAGGTACAAACTGCGTGACTGGCTTATTTCGCGCCAACGCTATTGGGGGGCACCGATACCCATAATTTATTGTGATGAATGCGGCGTTGTATCCGTTCCTGAGAAAGACCTGCCGGTGCTTTTGCCGGAAGATGCCGATTTCAAACCCACTGGTGAATCCCCGCTGAAATACAATGAGCAATTTGTTAATACTGCCTGTCCGCAGTGCGCATCTCCCGCGAAAAGGGAGACGGATACGATGGATACATTTATGTGTTCTTCATGGTATTTCCTGCGTTATACCAGTCCGGATAACGATATTGCCGCTTTTGATGCTGATAATCTTAAATACTGGTCGCCGATAGATTTGTACACCGGCGGTGCGGAACATGCGGTGATGCACCTGCTCTACGCACGATTCTTTATCAAAGCGATTAAGGATATTGGGTTGGTCGACTTTGACGAGCCGTTTACCCGCTTGTTTAACCAGGGGATAATTATTGCCGGGAAGCAAAAAATGAGTAAATCGAAAGGTAATGTAGTCAATCCTGACGTATATGTTGCGGAACTGGGAGCAGATGTGGTGCGTGCTTATCTTATGTTTGTCGGACCATGGGAGCAGGGAGGTGAATGGGATGATAGCGGTCTCAGCGGCGTCAGTCGATGGCTCAAAAGAGTGAGGCATCTGGTGCTGGAAGGATATAGCCAGCTTGAAAACGTCAATACCGACGACAGGCGGAAAACAACTCGGGAACTATCTCGTATCGTTCACCAGACAATCAAAAAAGTGACTGGAGATCTGGAAAAAATTCGCCTGAATACGATGATCGCTACCTTGATGGAGTATACCAACTATCTGTCCAAAGTTAAAGAAGTCGGCGTGGTGGTTGCTTCAGACTGGAAAAATTCTATAAAAATACTGCTTTTACTCCTGGCACCAGCGACGCCACATCTGGCAGAAGAGTTGTGGCAGATGACCGGACTTGGATATAGTATCCATAATCAGGACTGGCCTCAATGGGACAAGGAAGTGGCACGGGATGAGGAGATTATCCTCGTAGTGCAGGTCAACGGTACGCTGCGCGACCGTATCACTGTGCCAGCTTCAATCAATGAAGATGAAGCGAAACAACTTGTAAAGGAGCGACCGCGAGTGCTGCCCTATCTGGATGGCAGGAAAATACTTAACATAATATATGTACCAGGTAGACTGGTAAATTTTGTGGTGAGGTAAAGCGAGTTAATATGAAGATAGCGTTTATCGGTGGGGGTAACATGGGAGAGGCGATGATCTCCGCTATTCTGGGCGATGGTCTGGTACAACCGACGGAGGTTACCGTCAGTGATATCAGTGAGTCTCGTCGACGGGACCTCAAGCAAAAATATGGCGTTGTCGCCGTAGCAGAGAATCGGAATGCCGTTGCTAAAGCGGATACTGTAGTTCTGGCGGTTAAACCGCAGAATCTTGCAGGGGTGATGGATGAGATTAGCGGGGTATTTCAGCCGGAGCAAGTGGTCTTATCAATCGTTGCCGGAGCTAGAATAGATACTTTGCATCGGGGGCTAAACCACAGGCATGTTGTCCGAAGCATGCCAAATACCCCAGCCCAGATAGGTGAGGGGATAACTGTCTGGACAGCTACTCCCGAGGTAACCGAACAACAAAAAGAGTGGGCGCGCTCTATTCTGGGTGCTACCGGAAAGGAGATATTCGTTGTCGATGAAAAGTATTTGGATATGGCTACCGCCGTCAGTGGCAGTGGCCCGGCTTATTTCTTTCTTTTCGTTGAATCTCTGGTCGAAGCTGCCGTTCAGATAGGGCTTCCTCGTGACACGGCAGAGAAACTGGTACTGCAAACAATGCTGGGTTCAGGCCATCTGATTGAGAAGTCGGATAAGCCACCTGCCGAATTGCGTCGAATGGTTACATCCCCTGGTGGCACTACCTCTGAAGCCCTGCAAAAGTTTGAGCAGAGAGGGTTTCGTCAATTAGTCTTGCAGGCGGTTGTCGCTGCCTTTAATAAAGCTAAGGAATTGGGTAAATAGCAATAAATAGCTGTTTTATTTACCATTATCCGGTATCTGTGTGAAGTACTGACGGTGGCTATTATCATCAGGGCCTTGCTGCCTTGAGTTTCACGCGATCGAATTCAATAACGTTGATTTTGGATAAAATCACGGAACTGGTTTTGTCACCAAGGCGTCGCATTATGCTCTGAACCGGTATGCTTGATTTCACTGCAGCTCCTTTGTTGGGTAGCACAGGTAACACTATCATAAAATTCAGTCATTCGGTAGCCTATATCTAGTAATCTATTAGAGAAATTAGTATATTCAGTATTTACAAAACCTATAATATATATTATAATAACAATAGAATAATTTATCATGGTTTTCAGGAGGTGGAGAATGACTCAAAACCAACAGGCTGAGGAGCAAAGATATGTTGAAGAAATCGGAATTTTCTTTGAGCAGACCGGTTTGCCGAGGATGGCCGGACGCATCCTTGGCAGGCTTTCTATATCTGGCTCACCGTACCAGACTACAGGTGAGTTAACGGAAGCTCTCATGGTAAGTAAAGGCTCAATTAGTACTGTGACCCGCTTGCTCATTCGCATTGGACTGATTGAACGGATTAGCTTGCCGGGGCAACGTCGCGACTACTTCACCATTAAACTAGGTTCCTCACATCAGTTGCTCAAGGACGGCATAGAGCAGACCATAACGTTCAGGCAACTTATGGAACGCGGGTTGGAGCTAACCAAAGGAAGAATCGGCGTTAACCACCAGTGGTTGGAAGAGATGCACGGTATGTACGTTTTTCTGGAACGAGAATTTCCACGACTTGTGAAGCGTTGGGAGCAAGAGCGTAAAGCAAACTAGTAAAAGGTAAAGTAATAAATACCTGCTAGGTATTACCAGTTGCTGATTAAAATTGGAGGCTTAGAAATGCAAAGATGGAGGATAATAGGTATTGTTACCCTTAGTTTAGTGCTAGCTGGAGCTACTGCCTGTACAGGCGGGGACCAGGAGAATATTACACAACAGCAAGTGGAAGTTGTGCGGGGGGATTTAGTCGTGTCCGTAAGCGGCAGCGGCAGTGTGGAGACCTCTAACGATTTGAAGTTGACCTTCGGTACCGGTGGTAGGATCAAAGAAATAAATGTTGAGAAAGGTGATTCGGTTAAGAAGGGTGAGGTGTTAGCTTGGCTTGACACGGATGATTTGGAACTAGCAGTTTACGAGTCGCAAGTAGCGCTAACTCAGGCTGAACTAGCGGTTACTGAAGCCGAACTAGAGGTCACTCAGGAAGAACTAGAGGTCACTCAAGCCGAAGTTGCACTTGAGACAGCCGAATATAATCTAAAACATATTACGGATACAAAAGATACTCTGGAGATTGCTTTGCTTGACGCTCAGATCGATCTGGACACAGCCGTATATAATCTCGAAAAGTCCCGGGATCTGTATCTCTGGTCAGACATAAAAATTGCAGAGTCTGCCGTGGATACAGCTGAGGACAATTTAGCCGATGCTATAGAGAGACTTTATAAAAATTTGCCGAAAATTAATGTGGAGGGTGACTACCCGGATATTGATGATGACTACCCCAAAAATGAAGGTTACAAGAATTTGCAAGCGCAGGTAACCTATGCCCAAGCAAGACTGGACACGGCTGTAGACCAGTTAGAGGCATTGACATCTGGCTTCGATGTGGAGGAAGTAGCTATAAAAAAACGGCAAGTAGAATCGGCGGAGAAAGCAGTTGCTGAGGCCCAAAAAGACCTAGATGAAGTGGCTAGGAAATTGGCTGATGACATAAATCTGAAAGAACATGAGGTGGATTCAGCCAGGCAATCCGTTGAGCAGTCTGAAAAGTCTGCTAAACTGGCGGAGAAGTCTGTTAAACTGGAGGAGGGGTCTGCTAAACTGGCGGAGAAGTCCCTGAATCAGGATCAGAAACAGCTGGACAAGGCAGTTATTACAGCCCCTTTCGATGGCGTGGTAGCCAGCGTGGATGCTGAAGCGGGAGACACTATTACTACGGTAAATAAAATCATCCATTTAATTGATACCAGTAATATGGAATTGGTTGTGGAATTGGATGAGATTGATATTCCTGGGGTACGGGTAAATCAAGATGCGGTAATAGAGTTAGATGCCCTGCCGGAAATTGAAATCATGGGAAAAGTTACCTCTATTTACCCGCTACCAAGAATGGAAAGCGGCATGGTACTGTATGACGTAAAAGTTAATTTTGTCGTTACGTCGGAGTTCGGCGTTAAAATTGGGATGAGCGCCTCAATCGATATTGTGATAAACGAACGGAATAATGTGCTGATGGTACCGGCCCGGGCGATAACACAGGACAGAGGGGGCACTATGGTGGTGGAGGTGATACAAAATAAGCAAGTAGAAGCTATAACACAGGACAAAGAGGGTAATATAGTGGTGAAGGTGGTACAAGAAGAGCAGGTAGAAGCAAGACCTGTGATTACCGGCATCAGTAATGATGTGGAAACGGAGATTATCAGCGGGCTTCAAGAAGGTGAGGTGGTGCTTCTGAAAATTAAGGCCCGGCCTCAATCATCTGAATTGGAATTCTTTTAAGACAGATGAATAGTTAAGAAAGCATGATAGAAATTGAAAACGTTACTAAAACCTACCGTATGGGGAAGGTAGACGTAAACGCTCTTAAGGGAGTAAGCTTCTCCATTGACAAGGGAGAGATGGTCGCCATAATTGGGGCTTCTGGCTCCGGGAAGTCTACCCTGATGAATATTATCGGCTGTTTGGACCAGCCAACCTCCGGTACTTACCTGCTGGAAGGAATCGATATCGGTAAGCTCAATGATAATCGGCTGGCAGAACTGAGGAACAAGAAGTTCGGCTTCGTCTTTCAGGAGTATAATCTGATGTCCCGCGTCAGTGCTTTATCAAACGTAGAGCTTCCTATGATATATGGTAATGGTGGTCGGAGGAGACAGCGGTCTGCTGAAGCGCTGGAAAGAGTAGGCCTGGGAGCTCGAGCCTACCATAAACCGACGGAACTATCCGGCGGCGAGCAGCAGCGGGTGGCTATCGCCCGGGCGCTGGTAAATGACCCGTCCATGGTTTTAGCTGATGAGCCGACCGGTAATCTGGACACTAGAGTAACCGAAGAGATTATCAAGCTCTTTTGCCAGCTGAACAAAGATGGTATCACTATCATTCTGGTTACTCATGAAATGGACGTAGCGGAACAAACTCAGCGTATCATCCGTCTGACGGACGGGCAGATTGTCGGTGATGAAAAAGTAAACTCGAAAACGTAGTGTTAATTAACCGGACAGGAGATTGCTACAGGTGCAAATTATAGATTCTATAATGCTGGCGGTAAGGTCACTATTCGCCAATAAATTACGTTCCTCATTGACCATGCTCGGAATCATCATAGGGGTGGGCGCGGTAATAATCCTGATGTCAATTGGTAGAGGAGCACAGGCACAGATTACCTCGACAATCAAGGACCTGGGCTCAAACCAGCTCACCGTGATATCACAAACACCGGGTGCTACCGGAATGGTGGCAATACAGACTGCCACTCCTAGCCTCACCATACCTGATGCCGAAGCTATCCTTAACCGCGTGTTCAATGTAGTCGCAGTAGCTCCGGTAAGTGAGAACTTTATTGAAATAACCTACGGTGATGAAAGCGCCCAGACGGTAATCGAGGGGACTACTCCTGAATTCGCGCAAATCTATAATTATTATCTGGCTTCAGGACGTTCCATCACCGATCGAGATGTCGCTAAAAAAGACACGGTAGTGGTAATAGGGTATAAAACCGCGAAGGATTTGTTTGGAGATGAAGACCCCGTTGGTAAAGAGGTAAAACTTAGCGGGCGTAGATTTACCGTCATCGGAGTTTTAGAGGAGAAGGGTGGTCAGATGATGGGGATGAGTATGGACGAGATTGTCATTGCTCCTATAACTACTACGCAATCAAGGCTATTTCCTCGTCAAACACTTCGGGGGGAGGAAGCTGTGCAATCAATTGTCGTCCAGATAACTGACATCACCTTTTCTGATATCATCACTGATGATATCACCGAGTTGTTAAGGAAGCGTCACAAAATTGATGAGGATGAAAAGGATGACTTCGCCATAATCACCAATGAGCAGATTCTCGGCATGTTTGAGCAGATAACCAGTATATTCACTGTACTCCTCGGGGCAATTGCCAGTATATCTCTGCTCGTAGGCGGTATCGGTATTATGAATATCATGCTGGTTTCGGTAACCGAGCGTACCCGGGAAATAGGGCTGCGTAAAGCGGTGGGGGCCAAACGGCGGGATATTCTGCTCCAGTTTCTGTTTGAAGCAGCGGTGCTCAGTCTTGCCGGAGGTAGTATTGGGATAATCGGCGGGTGGCTGATATCCTTCCTAGTTTCTAAAATAGATCTGGGGGGTGGAACAAATCTGGCTACGGTAGTTTCCCCGGATATAGTAATTCTGGCTATCTCGGTATCGGTTTTCATTGGCCTGGTATCCGGTATTTATCCGGCAATGAGAGCTGCCCGGCAAAATCCTATTGACTCTTTACACTACGGGTAGTACACTGTATATTACAACGGGATTTGAAGAGAGTTAAATTCGTTGGACATAGAGAAGAGAGGGATTTTAACATGCAATGGATTGATATAATCATTTTACTTTTGATAGGTATTCCAGCTTTTATGGGTATGAAAGTTGGTATTATCAAAGCAGTCCTGTCACTGGTTGGAATAATAATCGGCGTAATACTGGCAGGGCGATTTCATGTAGCTCTCTCTGAGAACTTGCCCTTTAATTCATCAGCTGAGTGGGCTAATATTGCTGCCTTTGCGATTATCTTGATTGGGGTAATGATTATTGCGGCGGTACTGGCGTCTTTGCTAAAGATGGTTGTGTCCGCCATATTATTGGGATGGGTCAACCGTCTCGGCGGAGCTGTCTTTGGTCTGCTACTGGGAGCTGTATTCTGTGGTGCCATATTAGCCATTTGGGCTAAGTTTCTGGGGGCGGGGGGACCACTTTCAGGATCGGTCATTGCTCCCGTATTGTTAGATCGCTTTCCTCTGGTACTGGCGTTTCTTCCCGAAGAGTTTGACGCTATCCGCGGTTTCTTTCAGTAGTGAGTATGCACCTACACTTTTTGAAGACTACTCGTCAGCATGTAAGAATTTATCTCCATAAGAGTCAGATCAGTTTCAATATGACGTGAAATTAACTTCCAGGCGTTAGGTACTGACTGGTGTCTCACCTGGATGAAGTGTTTTCCACTTTTCAAGCAACTGTTCCCGGCTTTCTTCATGATCTGGGTCGGGAATACAGGAATCAACCGGACAAATTTCAGCACACTGTGAAGTCTCATGGGAACCGATACATTCGGTGCACTTTGCAGGGTCTATTATGTAATATGTTTCTCCTTCTGATATTGCTTCGTTGGGGCATTCCGGTTCGCAAGCTCCACAGCTAATGCACTCATCTGTGATTTTATAGGCCATTTAGTTTGCCTCCTGAATAAACTACTTCTTGAATTATTTCACAAAACTGCGATTGTATTTTTTATTACTACATTTCAATAAGAATCCTCCTCTTTAACGCTTTAACAACAAAATCGGGAACAAGGTCATTAATATTACCTTGTAAACTGGCTACTTCCTTAAGCAGACTGGAGCTAAGGAATTGATAATCTTGACTTGCCATAAAACAAATCAACTCTAGGTCCGGATCAAGTTTCTTGTTCATCATTGCCATTTCGAATTCCCGCTCAAAGTCGGCACTCATTCTCAATCCACGTATCATAACTTTGGCATTTACCTGCCGGGCGAAATGAATAATTAGTCCGCTAAAAGCCACCACTTCTACATTAGACAGGTCGCCGACCGCCTTTGTTGCTAATTCAACCCTTTCTTCGGTAGTAAAAACAAGTTTTTTGGATGGAGTATCAAAGACAGCTATTATTATTTTATCAAAAAGCTTGGAGGCTCGGGTAGCGATATCAATGTGCCCGTTAGTAACAGGGTCAAAGCTGCCGGGATAAACGGCGATGGTCAAGACAAGCCCTCCTTTACGTACACGGCAATGTTGCTATCCCCGTGGCGATATTCTTTAAAAAGACTTAAAGGTGCGTATACTGGATCCAGTGATAGATGAGGTGAATGTGTGACTACGACGACAGTATTTTCCCTGACAAGCTTGGAGGGAGCAACCTGTGTTATAAAATTACCTATGGAGGAATCAGAATAGGGTGGGTCCATTATTATGATGCTATACTCCTTATCAAGGAAGGTAATTGCTTTAGACACGCTGCAGCAATGGATATGTCCTTTACCCGCGAGCTTAGTCTTTTCTAAGTTCTGTTTAATTATATCACAACACCGCGGTTCACGTTCCACAAAGTCAACAAAGCCGGCACCCCGGCTTAGTGCCTCGATACCTACGGCACCGCTGCCGGAGAATAAGTCAAGCACCTGTTCCCAGTCACATGTAATGTTGTCTAAAATGGAAAAAATCGCACCGCGCACTAGATTTGTCGCTGGACGAGTTGTCGTTCCCTTTGGGAACTTAAGATGGTGTCCTTTTACAGTGCCGGCAATAACTCGCATTCTTCACTGTACAACATATTTAATAGTAATTTCTTCCTGATATCAAAATAAATAAAAATAAAACCATTGCTGAGCTCTTAGTTTTCACTGGAGATTCCCTGAATACACAGACTGACTAGAGCCACGAACAATAATCTTATTATAAGATACTCACTGGAGCCGGAATTGTCAACAAAGTTATTTCTTCAGTAAAGCCCGGAGTGCTTCAATCCTCGTTCAGGAATGCCCTTAATCGGTAAGCGGATATAGGCGGACAGAAAGGCTACGCTTCAACTAAATTAGCTATAGCTTTTCTGCCCGTATACTGCATTGGTTATCTTAAATTAATTTAAGTATCTTCGGATCTTCAACAAAAGTGACGTTGTGCGGTTTCCTTTTCCGGCTTGGCAGACGGAGTCACTGTCTGACGCCGATGGCTAAATAGCGGACGGCGCAGGAAAGAGGGGACATCCAGTTCCTCTTCACTCTTCAAACCTTTCAGGAGTTCTGTAATTTCGTCTTTCTCACCTTTGTCATCCAGTCCTAGATGCGCTGTGAAACCGGTAGCTATTAGGGTAATCCGTACCTCATTATCCATATTGGGATCATGAGCCACTCCAAAGATTATATTAGCTTCGGGGTCAACGGCTTGTTGGATTGTTTCCGCAGCCTGGTTAACTTCGAGCAGGGTGAGATTACTGCTACCGACAACGTTAAACAACACGGCTTGTGAACCATCGATGGATACGTCAAGCAACGGACTTGCCAAGGCTTCTTTGGCGGCGTCCGTAGCTCGGTTCTGACCCGACCCGCGTCCTATGGACATCCAGGCTGGTCCGGCGTCCTTCATTACGGCTTTAACATCCGCAAAATCAAGGTTAATCATGCCGGGACTGGTGATTACTTCAGCAATTGCCTGAACACCATGTCGCAGTACATCATCAGCCATTCGAAAAGCATTGTCAACCCCTGTCTTCTGGTCGCAAAGAGTGAGTAAACGGTCATTCGGAATGATAATAAGGGTGTCAACCTTTTCAACCAGACGGGCAATGCCCTCATCAGCGACTTGGCACCTGTGAGTGCCTTCGAAGCGGAATGGCTTTGTCACCACGGCTATAGTCAGAGCACCGCTTTGTTTGGCTATTTCTGCAATAACCGGAGCCGCTCCGGTACCGGTGCCACCACCCATGCCGGCGGTGATGAATATCATGTCAGAATTGGAAACAATGTCCTTGAGATCATCCCGGTTCTCCTCGGCGGCTTTCTGGCCCAGGTTATGGTCACCACCTACACCCAGACCCTTACTAATTTTTTCCCCGAGTTGGATGCGAACGGGGGATTCACTAATAGCTAAGGCCTGAGCATCGGTATTCATTGAGATGAACTCAACTCCCTGAATATCTTCTCTGACCATACGGGTGACAACATTACTACCACCACCGCCCAGTCCAATGACCTTGATTTTAGCTGGATTGGCTACAAAACTTGTTCTTGCCATATCCTCCTCCTTTTGTTTCTTTTAGTGGACCCTTAGGGTCTTTTCTATCGGAAAAATTTTTTTAACTGACCGGCTACTCGGCGTACCACCGAGGTTAACCCCCTTGAGCGCCAGTTTTGCTTCCCTTCATATTTTGCTCCCCAAAGCAGGAGACCAACACTGGTGGCATAAGCTGGGTCGCGAAGGATATCAGCAATGCCATATATATTATTAGGAGAGCCTACTCTTACCGGGAGCTTTGTAATATCTCGTCCCATCGCTGACATCCCGGATAGATTGGAACTACCACCGGTGAGAACTACGCCGGCTGGAACCAATGTGTCATAGTCGGAGTTTGGCATCTCAAGTACAATAAGCTTCATAATCTCTTCAACTCGCGCTCTGAGAATTTCACTCAGATCCTGATATGAGACACCATGCCCATCATGTGATATTGGGTTAGGGGTTTCTGACTGCCCTTCATAGACTGGGAGAACACTCCCGTACTTTTTCTTCATTTCCTCAGACACATCAAAGGGTAGTCCCAAGCCAATGGCGATATCCCTAGTGAGCTGGTAGCCGGCTACCGGTAGGATGGCGGTATGCCAGATACTGCCTTCTCTGAAGATACAGATATCAGTAGTCCCGCCACCGATGTCTGCCAGTATTACTCCCACCTGCTTTTCATCTTCGGTCAATACTGATTCACTACTTGCCAGGGGTTCGAGTACTAGGTCTTCAATATCTATACCGATACCGCGAATACACTTGACCAGATTCTGAACGGAAGTGACGGCAGCCGTGATGACGTGCGTCTCCACATCAAGTCTGAAGCCATGCATACCTACCGGGTTTTTAACTCCCAGCTGGCCGTCGACCGCATAGCTTCGAGGAATAACGTGGAGTAACTTTCTTTCGCTGGGAACCTTAAGACTTTGAGCAGATGCTAGCACCCGTTTCAAGTCGTCGCTGCGCACGACGCGGTCATCACGAGTAATGGCCACTACCCCGTGGTTATTCAAGGAACTGACATGTCTCCCGGTGACGCCAATATATGCTGATTCTACCTTATAATTACTCGCTTGTTCCGCTTTTCTTACCGACTCGCGAATGGATTCTCTTGCTTCATTAATGTTTACTACCAGACCCTTGTGCAATCCCCTTGAGGGCGTGATTCCAACACCGATAACTCGGACTCCACCGATTTCATCGGCGTCAGCCACAATAGTGCAAATCTTGGTAGTTCCAACATCAATAGAAGCCACAATATTTTGCTTTTTCATCTAACCTCCTTAAATAACTGGATTTTAACTCCCATTAGATTGTATTGACTTGTCACATATTTTTACCTCCAAGTGTATTGGAAAAACTATCGTGACTCAGGCCGTTATGTAGGCCATCTTTATCTTTCTAAGTAGAGTCGGCCTTCTCCATCCAATTGTCGCATTGGTTATTAAAATACTGGGGTCTATACCGGATGTGTCGTATTCTCCTTGGGCTATAATACGTTCAGATGCTCTTAATTTAGAGCTGCGACTGCGAGGATTAAATTTTACCTCTGCTTCAGATGGGGTGATAACTCTTTTATTAATCAGTTTCAATTGGGCTTTATGTCCACAAACACAGGAGGGGATATCTGGTGGGCAAATGCAGTTCCGTGATTCCTGCTGCATAAATTGCTTCACAATGCGGTCCTCAAGGGAGTGATAGCTTATTACAACCAGTCTACCTTCAAATCCGAGAAGGTTAACTGCCTGTTTTAATACCGCTTTCAGGTTTTCTAGTTCTCTGTTTACAGTTATTCGTAGTGCCTGAAAAGTTCTTGTTGCCGGATGAATTTTCCGTCTCCTTCTTCCAACGACTTTTTCGATAACTCGGGCAAGTTGCCGGCTGGTTTCCATTGGACGTGTCTCAATGATGCGGCGCGCTATCTGTCGACTAAAACCTTCCTCACCATAATTTTTTAGGAGGCTGGCTAATTCAGTCTCAGATGATGTGTTTATAATATCGGCTGCGGAAGTTTTCTGGTTGGGATCGAATCTCATATCTAACGGAGAGTTGTGCTGGAAGCTAAAGCCTCGCCCGTTTGCATTAAGCTGGAGGGAAGAAAGCCCCAAGTCTAACAGAATACCGTGTACGGGAGAAAAGTCGTTCTTGATACAGATAGTCTGTAAATCAGCGAAGTTTCCATTAATAAGAAGGCTCGAATTGCGATGCGGTTCAAGTCTTATCCTAGCTGCTTCTATGGCTTTCGGATCAGCATCAATACCTAGTAACTGCCCGCCGGGTGAGCTGTGTTCTAAAATGGCAGCGGCATGTCCGCCACCACCGAGGGTACAGTCAATATATCGACCTCCTGGCTGGACATCCAACGATTTGATAACCTCTTCTGACATGACCGGTATATGGTTGGAGGCTAGCTTTTTCGGATTCATCAGCGTTCCTCTATGCTTTCTATGGTTTGCCATACTTGCTCCCG
This sequence comes from uncultured Dehalococcoidaceae bacterium, assembly GCA_964342875.1. Taxonomy (GTDB): domain Bacteria; phylum Chloroflexota; class Dehalococcoidia; order Dehalococcoidales; family RBG-16-60-22; genus CAYFHI01. The sequence goes on along the minus strand of CAYFHI010000005.1, from coordinate 6,356 downwards.
ACTGATGGCTTTTTCCTCTTCCCAATGCATTTTGTTCCATATCTCTAGATAGTTATTGTTTCCTGCGATTACTACTTCATCGACAATCTCACTGTATTCACGCAACGGTATTGGTAGGGCGATCCTGCCCTGTCCATCTATCTCAGCCTTGAAGGCAGTTGCAAACATAGCTCGGTTTAGTCTCCTCATTTTGCTCGGGGTAATGGGACTACTGGTGAGTTTTGCCGACAACTTGTTCCACTCAGTTAAAGTGTATGTATTTATGCACTTCTCCGCACCAGGAGCTAGCACAATGCCGTCTTTTAAGACCCTTCTGAACCGGGGTGGGATAGGTACCCGGTTTTTCTCATCAATCTTATAGTCGAATTCGCCAAAAAACATCGTTATATTTGTATTCTCCCATTTTCCCCCATTTAATACCACTTTAAACCACTTTATAACACAGAAATACTCGTTTGTCAAGTCTTTAGCTATGAATTTAGAAAGAATTTACAAAATTTTTTGGGTGGTACAGCCAATGAGTCGCTTTTGAATGTGGCTCTCAAGGGTTCCGGATAAACTCGTAGTTTCTAATTTGGTTGTAGCTTAGGTTTATGGTAAAATATATCCTGTTTACGTGGAGTTTATTATTCTATGTTTAAAGCAGGTATTCTCACTATCAGTGATAAGGGATCTCAGGGAAAGCGTTATGATAGTAGCAGCGATGTGATACGTGATAATCTGGCTCGACGGGGTGACAACCAAATTCTAAAATACAAAGTAGTGCCGGATGAAGTTCCTATCATCAGTAGTGAGCTTGCTGAATGGGCTGATGAAGGGATTTTGGATGTTATTCTAACCACCGGGGGGACTGGTCTGGGTCCCCGTGACGTGACACCTGAAGCCACGCTTTCCGTTGTCGATAGAGTGGTGCCTGGTTTTTCTGAGGCGATGCGGGTTAAAACCCTGGATATTACTCCTTTTGCTATGCTGAGCAGGGCTGCTGCCGGGGTGCGGGGGAACTGCCTCATTATTAACCTGCCTGGTAGCCCTAAAGCAGTACAGGAATGCCTTGATATTGTATTGCCTGCCGTTCCCCATGCGATAGGGATAATCAAGGGTGAGATAACCGAACATAAACATCCACCAGCGGGGAAGGATTAAGGTAATGCGGATCGATATTTTTACTTTGTTTCCCGAAATGTTCCAGATTCCCTTCGACGATGGTATTTTCAAGAGGGCGGCCGACCGTAAACTGGTTAATGTTAGTACCCATAATATAAGAGATTATACGCATGATAAGCATCATGTTGTTGATGATTACCCTTATAGTGGCGGACCTGGTATGGTGCTTAAACCGGAGCCAATTTTCGAAGCTGTGGAGTCGGTGCAGTCGGAGATTTCTTTAATAGACCAGGTTAAGGAGATGTCAGTCGTCTTACTGACTCCCCAGGGGCGGCTCTTTTCTCAGAAAATTGCCCGGGAGCTGTCTGAATGCAGTCATCTCATTCTTATTTGCGGTCATTATGAGGGAGTTGACGAAAGGGTACGGGAACACTTGGTTACCGATGAAATCAGCATTGGTGATTATGTTCTCACCGGTGGCGAACTGCCAGCAATGGTGGTAGCGGATGCGGTGGTCCGGCTATTGCCGGGGGTTCTTGGTTCTGCAGCTTCGCCATTGGATGATTCGCATTCGAATGGGTTGTTGGAATACCCGCAGTACACCCGCCCGGCGGAATACCGGGGATGGCAGGTGCCGGATATATTGCTTTCCGGTGACCGTGCCCGGATTGCCCAGTGGCGTCGTGAACAGATTTTACGGCGTACGCTGGAACGGCGTCCGGAACTTCTGGCAAAGGCAAATCTATGTACAGACGATAAAAAACTAATTGACAATCTTTCGTTAACTATTACCTCTCAGTCTTCTCGTCAAGGAAAATCTCGGTCAAGTTTATGCAGGGAGTCAGAAGAATGAATATCGATTCACTGGTAGAAGTCAAATCAAATCCAAATATCCCCGAACTTACTCCGGGTGATGCCGTTAAGGTATATGCCAGGATAGTGGAGGGTGATAAGGAACGTGTACAGATGTTTCAGGGATTAGTTATCGGGCTGCACCACGGTGGCGCCGGCGCTAACTTCACGGTGCGGCATGTTTCCCACGGTATTGGAGTAGAACGTACCTTCCTTTTTTACTCGCCGGTTGTGCAGAAGGTAGAAATTGTACGTCATGGAAAAGTACGCCGGGCAAAGCTCTTTTACCTGCGTGGTCTGAGTGGCAAGGCGGCTCGAATTAAAGAAAGGCGCGTTGACAGGCAGCTACCGATCAAGGAAAAGGAGAATACGGAACTATGACCGGGGATACTGGTAGTTATCTTTAACTCTGTGTATCATCCTTGCCGGCTATTGGAGAATGGGATGAAATATGCTGAGGTTAGTGTAAATTCGCCAATAGCTCAGCGACAGACATTCAGCTACACTGTTCCCGATGGGCTGGACGTTGCCATCGGTCATGCGGTATGGGTTCCATTCGGTAATAAAATACTCCAAGGAATCGTTATCGAGCTTAGTCCGTCTCCGGCTGTTGAGGAAACTAGGGAGATAATCGGTCTTATTGAACCCCGCCCGGTATTGTCACCAGCTCACTTATCATTAGCCCGCTGGATAAGCGAACATTACCTTTCGTCTCTTTTTAACGCGGTCGCTTTAATGCTACCGCCTGGGTTTGAGCGAAAGGCGGTCATCTTCTTATCACTTACTACGGATTATGACATAACAGATCTTACCTTGGAACAAGGACAGGTCATTGAATCAATCCGGAAACGTGGCAGAATCAGTCTGAAAGAAATGGAAAAAATATCTGGTAAGAAAAGGGTTCAGGCGATAGTTTCCAAACTAGCAGGACGGGGGATCATCATAAGGAGTTACCAGATTGAGCCAATAAAGGTACGGTCCCGACAGGATCTTTACCTGGAGCTTGCGATAACGGTAGATAAAGTATCGTTGGTTGTCAATCGGTTGCTGAAGAAACGGGCCACCAAACAGGTGAGTCTTCTGAATTTTTTATCTCGTCAGTCAGGGTCGGTTCCCTGGTCGGAAATTCGGAGAGAGACTGGTTCCGATAAAACCACGGCGAATGCTCTTGTCCGTAAAGGGTTGGCTGCTTTTAAACAAGTTGGAGTAAGACGTGAGCCAATTTCTTACCAGAATATTAGACGGTCTTCTTCTTTAAAGTTTTCTACCGACCAGAAATCAGCTTTTGAAGCAATTAGCGATGCTATCAATGAATCGAAAGCCAGGGCATCAGTTTTCCTGTTGCATGGAGTAACCGGGAGCGGCAAGACGGAGATTTATCTTCAGGCGTTAGCGGAAGCGACCAAACGCGGTAAGCGGGGTATCGTCTTGGTGCCGGAGATAGCCCTTACCTTCCAGACGATTGAACGCTTCGCTGCTCGCTTTCCTCATAAGGTAGCCGTCCTTCACAGTAAGCTTTCTCTAGGCGAGCAGTTCGATGAGTGGCAACGAATGAGAAATGGAGAGTGCGACGTCGTTATTGGATCACGAAGTGCCATTTTTGCTCCTCAACCGGATCTGGGGCTTATCGTTATTGATGAGGAACACGAATGGACTTACAAGCAAAATGATAAGTCTCCGCGTTATAATGCTCGTGCTGCGGCGTTGAAGCTGGCTGAGTTGACCGGAGCGGTGGTTATTTTGGGTAGCGCTACTCCTGATGTGGAGACGTATTACCGCGCCCGGAAGGGATACCTCCATTTACTGCAACTTCCTCAGCGGATTGTACCCGAAGAAGGCGTATCTCTACCCCGGGTTCAGGTGGTGGATATGAGGGAAGAACTGAAAGCAGGGAACCGTAGTATTTTTAGTCATTCTCTGGCGCAGGAAATGACCAGAGCGATGGCAAATGGGGAACAGGTCATTCTCTTTCTCAACCGCCGTGGCGCTGATACCTTTATCCAATGCCGAGATTGTGGCTTTGTGCTGCGCTGTAGGCGCTGTGATGTTGCCTTGACACACCATCCTAATGATAATACTTTAACCTGTCATCAATGTAACTATAAAACGTTATTTAAAGATGTTTGCCCTAACTGTTCAAGTCGGCGGATAAAATTTCTGGGTATGGGGACCCAGAAGCTTGAGTATCAACTTCTCAATGATTTTCCGCAAGCCAGACAACTGCGCTGGGATAGTGATACTACTCGGAACAAGGACTCTCATCAAAAAATACTTAGCAGATTTCGTAACCATGAGGCGGATATTCTTATCGGTACACAGATGGTCGCTAAGGGGCTGGATTTTCCTTCAGTTACTCTGGTAGGGGTTGTCAGCGCGGATACCAGCCTGAACCTGCCTGATTTCCGCGCCGGAGAGAGGACTTTTCAGATCTTGAGTCAGGTGGCCGGCAGGGCAGGACGTGGTGTTGGTGGGGGGAAAGTTATCATCCAGACATTCTCCCCGGAGCATTATGCGGTTCGAGCGGCGGCTAAGCATGACTATGACGCTTTCTATGAAAGTGAAATTGCCTACCGGCGTCAGCTCCATAACACTCCTTTTAACCGGTTGGCATTGCTGGTTTACAGTCATACTGCTAACTATGTCTGCCAGAAAGAGGCGGAAAGGGTTAAAAAGCTGCTCGTCTGGGAGATAGATTCCAGAGGAATAGGCGGTATCAGTCTGATAGGTCCGGCGCCGGCATTCAGGCAAAGGCTACGGGGTAGGTTTCGCTGGCAGTTGATACTTCGGGGTTCTGGGCTCTCCGCTTTCCTGTCTGAAATTTCTTTTCCGATAGGTTGGACAGTAGATATTGACCCAGTGAGTGTGATTTAGTAAACTCAAACAGGAACATTGTCTATTGGTATAACAATGTAATTAAGGAAGCTTGCATGGCAGAGCTGGATATACGCGAATTTCCGGACCCTGTGCTTAAGCAGAAAGCAAAGCGTGTCCGGAATATAGACGACTCAATCAAGAAACTCATCAACGATATGATTGAGACGATGCGTTCAGTTCCCGGACGGGTAGGGCTGGCCGCGCCGCAGATAGGCGTTTCGTTACGGGTGATAGTCATCGGGCTACCTGAAGAAGAAGACATCGTCCTGATTAATCCCGAAATCGTGAAGAAGGTTGGAGAACGTTTCGTAGATGAGGGTTGCCTGAGTGTTCCCGGATATGTAGGGCAGATCAAACGTGCTGAATCAATTACCGTTAAAGGACGTAACCGGAATTGGAAGGAAATTCGAATTAAAGCTGACGGGTTACTGGCTCAAGCCTTAGAGCATGAGATAGACCATATCAACGGGTTGCTTTACCTGGACCACATGGAAAGCGGGAATGTTCCCCATAGGGTTGGTCCGGAAGAGGCTGAAACTTAAGAAGTTTCGTTGGTTACTAGGTGTTACGTACTTGCTGATCCTGACTGGATGTACTGGTTCTTGGAATAATAGTTGTTACTTTGGACAGTTGTCTCCATCATTCTGCCATATTTAGGCCTAGAGTCAAGATAAAAAAGATCATCAAGATTACTATCAGAAAATGCTCTTTTCGCCCCGATTAGGAATTTTTCATTAATACCGCGCTTATCCTCCCGTACTCGACAAACCTGGCTCACACACAATTCCATCGCCTGAGCCAGCTCTGTTAGGTTGCGGTATCTCCCATTATACATTTAAAAACCTTCGTCAGAATTATCATTTCCATTATATTTTTAATGCACCAACTATGTCAATTGACTGCATTAAAGTTATTATAGAGTTATTTATTAATTAAAAGTGAGGTGCATAAACTTTTTCTTTGTAGTAGAATGTCAAATTGGGTGTGTGAAAATATATGATTAATGATTGGTGTTCTAAACTTGGTGACAGGATTATTCGTCCGCTAAGAATCAAGCGTTTTCGATTGAGGCGGGTGCTGGGGTGCCTGCCGTTTTCAGTACCGGTTATGGGAATGTTGGCTCTTCCATTTATTATGTTCTGGGCATCGTAGACCTTGTGGTAATGGGAGCGATTCCGATAGCACTGGGTACTATTAGTGACAACCAGACTAAGACGAACGTTGAAGGAATGAATAGAATTCAGCAATTGAGATGAGCATATAAAGTTAAATCAGGAAGGGGGGGGTCATTAGAGATGGAAGATGAAGAAACACTGGAACAGGTAACACCTCTGCAACGGGGAGACAAGGTACTTCGTATCCGTAGCCGAAGGCCTCGCAGAAGGCTTCGCATCGCTCCGGACATTCCGGGGGTTTTCAGATTTCTTAGGCAGATAGCTGCTGAAACTCCTTTGATACCGTTGATTATTGTTCTTATCGGGCTTTGGCTACTCTTCTCTTGGGGTGTTTATCTTGCTGAGCGGGGA
>CAYFHI010000004.1:0-50424 GCA_964342875.1 uncultured Dehalococcoidaceae bacterium | reverse complement strand
CTGACCCTCGGCACCATAGAAAGTTGGAGCGGAAGTAATTCAGCGGTAGAATGCCTCCTTGCCAAGGAGGATGTCGCGAGTTCGAATCTCGTCTTCCGCTCCATTTTAAATCAGCCGAAGTGTCGGAACTGGGTGATCTCCCAACAAATATAGAGCAAATTACGGACAAACTACGCACTTTCACTGAATGAGCCACTTCCAAACGCTTCAAAATTTCCCAATCTTTTCTCAAAAGAGCACTTGACAGACAGGGTGGAAATGATATACTATGACCTAACTTTCAGAAACGCTACTATTTCTACAGAACAAAGAGGGGTGATAGAATGCCAAGTGATGATTTTTTCAGACTGGTGAGGAAAAGGAGATCAATTCGCCAGTTTAAGCCAGATCCAATACCGAACGATTATGTGGAGAAGATAATCGAGGCAGGACGTTGGGCACAGTCGGGAGCTAATGCCCAGCCCTGGGAGTTCATTGTGATCAAGAAGAAAGAGATGAAGGACAAGATTGCCGGGTTATGGATGGAGCATTCTCAACGTTCCTGGCACATTGAGAAGACCCGAGTGAAGGAAATGAGACACAACCATTACGTTGACGGACCACCCACCACGCTGAACTTCAAGGATGCACCAGTATTTATCATTGTCTGCGGCGACCCAAGAACAGTACAGGCCACGGTTCTCATAACACATTTCCTGCACAATGAGGGTGGACCGATGGCACACTTCCTTAAAAATATGGGCAATGCCACCCAGATCATGAACCTAGCTGCGGCAGCACTAGGGCTCGGTGCAGGCTGGGTAAGCGTCAACGTAGTTACCGAAGCCCGTTTAAAGAAGTTCCTGAATGTGCCAGAAGAACTGGCAATTCATACCATAGTCCCAGTCGGCTACCCGGCATATGAACCGCCATCCCCTTACAGACGTGACCTCAAGGAAATAATCCACTACGAGAAATACGACCCATCAAAGTACCGCTCGGGTGACGATATTTATAATTTTCTACTTACCTTGAGACAGAAGACGAAGCCCGCTTACAACAGGTAGTGCTGCGGCAACGTTTCGTTCGTGCAGACACGGGTGTCCAGACTATTAAAGTCGGTGGGCTACTCACATTACCAACCTAATGGGATGGAAGTGAATTTCATTTTTATAGGTTCTCGGATCGGCTGGAATGGAGTTAAAATCAAAGCCAAACGACCTCAATATATCAATGAGACAGGAGGGAAGATAGAGTGTTTAAAGATCTCAGGGATTTCATTGAATTACTTGACAGAAAGGGGGAGCTAAAATATATTGAGGGTGCTGATTGGAACCTAGAACTCGGCACCATAACCGAGTTAGCAGCGACCAAAATAACAGGAAAACCGGCGCTTCTCTTCGATAAGGTCAAGGGCTATCCCGCTGGTTACCAGATTGCGGCTAACCTTTTCCAGACGGACAAGCGAGTGGCGCTGGTTCTCGGTCTACCAACGGAACTCAAAAGGCATGAGATGTCCAAGGTCTGGGCGGAAAAGATAAAAACATATAAACCGTTACCCCCCGTTTTCGTTCCCTCAGGACTGGTCAAGGAAAACGTACTTACCGGCGATGATATTGACGTTTTTAAATTCCCGGTCCCCAAATGGCATGGACTTGATGGAGGGAGATATATCGGTACTGGCACTGTAGTTATTCAGAAAGACCCGGAGACGGGTTACATCAATCTGGGTACCTATAGATTTCAGTGCATCGGTAAAGACAGATTACTAAGCATGGTACAGGGAGCCCGGGACGGCAGCGTTATCAGACAGCGGTACTTTGAACGGGGGGAGAACTGCCCGGCGGTGGTATGCTGCGGCCAGGAACCAGCCTTATACGCAATGACACACTACCAGCGAATCCCTTTCGGCGTGACCGAGCTTGATTATGCTGGGTGGCTCAGGGGTACGCCAGTAGAACTGGTTAAAGGCGAGACCGTAGACCTGCCGATTCCGGCCACTGCCGAGATAGCCATTGAGGGTGAGTACGTGCATCCTGACAGGATACCGCCAGAACCGGAAGGTCCATTTGGAGAGGTCACCGGTTATTATGCTTCCGGGCATACATCAATGCCTGTTTTCCAGATCAAGGCGATTCTGCATCGGAATAATCCCATAATTCTAGGAGACCCACCGCTCAAACCACCGGGGGTTGATGGAATTGGCATGCAGCTAATGAAACAAGCGGATGTGTGGGAGTTCTTGAGTAACCAGTTGCCTGACGTAAGAGGCGTTTCCTTTATCCCAGCGGCTGTGGGGGTAGTTGGGGGCATAATGGTGATAGCGTTAAAGCAGCGTTATCCCGGGCATGCCAGACAGGCGGCAATGCTGGCAGCCAACTATGTTGGTACTACTTGGGGCGGACGCTTTACTATCGTCGTTGATGAGGATGTGGACCCGTCTGATATCGATGATGTGCTCTGGGCGGTCGCCACAAGATGCGACCCCGAAACACAATTAGACGTTATCAGGGGACTATGGGATAATCTGATGACGCCGTCGATTCCGCAGGAAAAGAGACAGGTAGGGGACATCACCTCGGCGAAGGTAATTATTCTAGCCTGCAGGCCATATCACTGGAAGGAAAAGTATGCCAAGGTCATTGCAGCCAGTCCTCAGTACGCAGATGAAATCCTGAAAAAATGGCAAAAACAACTAAATATGACCACGTAAAAGAGGGGTGGGTCACAACAAAGAAGGTCTAAGTTACTGTGAAGATTAGATGTAATTCAGCAGTAGATAAATCGACTGGTTTTCGTAATATCGTTACAAATTCCACAAGATAACCAAACGAGCACAAAAGCTCTTGACAATCACAAAGGTAATGATTTACAATTCATTTATCTTTTTTCGAAGGCTGAACTATTGTAAGGTAAAGATAAGGAGGGATTGAAAAATGGCAAAACAACTGACTAGGCTTGGCATTATAGCGACAGCGTTGGCTCTACTGATAAGTTCCTTTGCAGCCTGCTCTGCACCTGCTCCTGCTCCAACTCCCGCACCTGCTCCCGCACCTGCTCCCGCACCTGCTCCAACTCCCGCACCTGCTCCTGCTCCCGCACCTGCTCCTGCTCCCGCACCTGCTCCAACTCCCGCACCCACACCTGCTCCAGATCCTAAACCGGAACCTAAGGAGATAATCAGACTGCGCATGTCCAGCGGACCGACTACCTGGTCAATGTATAGGTATGCTATCGCCATATCTGACATTATCAACAGAAATTCCAATTTAGAGATTACGGTGGAGGCTACTGCTGGCTCACCAAGCGCCCTCGAGGCGGTGGGGTGGGGAACCGGTCTGATGCAGCTCGGGGCGCCGATAGGTGTAAATAGCCTGTTGTCCGCATACTATGGTCGAGGGAAATACGCTGAACTGGATGGAACACCATACAGTAATCTGCGCTCTATGTTAACGACTGGCGCACTCTATCGTACCTATGTCACTAAACAGGACAGTGGCATCAAGACAATCGCAGACCTTGATGGCAAGACCGTTCCCTATTACACCCGCAACCGTGCCGGATGGGATGTTTTCGATGCCGTACTGAGCGTGTATGGACTGGACCCTAGAGAGGACGTGGGGGAAATAAATCTCGGTAGTGACGAAGACGCCGGCAATGAGATTATCATGGGAAGAATCGATGCTATGGCCATCGTGGGACATGCTAAATTGTTGCTCCCGCTTCAAGAGTCACTAGGCAAAATACACATTATCCCCATAACTAAGGAGAAGATGCTCCAGGCAAAGGAGAAATTCCCCGATATGACAACGGGAATGCACCCGGGTATCCTAACACCTCAGTATCTCACCGGTGTAGAGATGGATGAGCCGGTACCGGCCATAGCCGAACCGCGCTTGTTCTATACCCGTAAAGATGTACCTGATGAGGTAATCTACACAGTAGTCAAGACTCTAATTGAAAATTACGAAAAGTTACAGGATACAATATCGGACTTCAGTCCGGAAACGGCAGTATTCGTGCCAGACGTACCCTACCATCCTGGCGCTGTCAAGGCACTGAAAGAACTTGGTTTATGGACTGATGAGGTTGACCAGGTCCAGAAAAAATTACTAGCAGCAATCAAGTAATTCCACCAAATCCCAGGGAACGCGGAATTAAATGAATGGGTACAACTAACGGACGCGAAGTAAGAGCCCCGGAAGAGGAAAGCTGGCAGCGGGCATCTCACGGCATACTGGCAACAATGGTCAGATTTGTTGCCGCGGGGACTAGTCTGTTTGCCCTTCTGTATGTTTCCGGGGTACTTCCCACCTTGGGTGTGCATTTTCTCACCATCCTTTACAATGCCTGGTTTATGTCCGGCATAATCGTGGTGGCTGTCTTGGTCTATCCGGCACGGAAGGGAAAGCAAGCGGGACAGCTACCCTGGTACGATATTTTACTCATCCTAGCCAGTCTAGCGAGCACAGCATATGTTATCGTCAACGCCCTAGAAATAGACACGGCGGGGCGGTTAATGGCTAGGCCAATGGAAGTGGTGCTGGGCAGCCTGATTACGGTGGTCATTTTGGAGGTGGTGAGACGTACCCTCGGCTGGCCCATGGTCATCATTACTGTGGCCTTTATCCTGTATGCTAAATTCAGCCACCTCTTCCCTGGCATCCTCGCTGCCCATCTCCAGACCTGGCCCCGGATAATGGCTGAAATCTACCTGACACCATCGGGCATCTTCGGCCATCTCACTACACTAGCCAGTAGCATTATTGTTGCATTCGTAGCATTCGGGATTTTCTTTATGAAGCTTGGGGGTGCGCAATTCCTAGTTAACCTAGCGATGTCCCTAGCCGGTGTCGTCAGGGGTGGTCCCGCCAAGGTGGCTATTGTGAGCAGTGCCATGTTTGGCACATTTTCCGGAAGCGCTACGTCTAACATTGCCGTTACCGGTAGCATTACCATACCTATGATGAAAAGAATTGGTTATCCCCCTGCCTTCGCTGGTGCTGTGGAGACGATAGCCTCTACTGGGGGGTTGATCATGCCGCCCATAATGGGATCGGTCATCTTTATCATGGCTACCCTGCTAGAGACGAGCTATAGAGCAGTAGCCATCGCCGCTGCCATACCGGCTGTCCTGTATTTTACCAGTCTATTCATACAGACAGACCTGCGAGCAGCCAGAATCGGTCTCAAGGGCGTACCAAGGAGTGAACTGCCCTCATTATGGGCCACGCTGAGAGGAGGCTGGGAATTTACCATCCCTTTCTTAGCTCTAGTGGTTCTCTTATTTGCCTTGAGGTATCCCCCTCCCCTCGCAGCCAGTTATGCCATCGGCATCTTATTATTGGTCACTTTATTCCGCAAACGCACACGGATTAACTTGTCGAAATTTATTGATGCTCTGGCTGAGACTACCAGAAGCTTGCTCATGGTGGCTCCCCTTATTGCCGCCGGCGGTATTATTATCTCCACCTTAGGTATGACTGGAGTGGGGCCCAAGCTAGCATCAGCCCTGGTGGATATCGCAGGAGGGAGTATGATCATCCTAGCCATCCTTGCTGCCCTAGCTTGTCTGATTATGGGCATGGGGGTGTCTATTATCGTCACTTATATACTACTTGCCCTTTTGGTAGCCCCAGCCTTGATCGCGTTAGGCGTACCAGAGATAGTTGCTCACTTTTTTATACTATATATGGGACTAACCATGTTCTTCACCCCCCCCTACGCGCCCGGTTGCTTCGTTGCTGCCTCCTTCAGCGGCAGCTCCCCATACTCGACTTGCTTCCAAGCGATGCGACTGGGTATCGTCACTTATCTAGTACCTTTTATTCTTATCTACAACCCTGCCCTACTGTTAATCGGGAATATCTCTGAGATAGTACTGGGGGCAGTGACGGCTGTGATCGGCGTTTTTGCTTTGTCAGTGGGAGTAGAGGGTTATCTATTCTTCAGGACCAACTGGCTTCAGAGGATTTTGGCTGTTAGCGCTGGTATTATTATGATTATGCCTGGCTTACCAAGCGACCTTATAGGGATCGGAATACTAGCAGTGGTGGTTTACTGGCAATGGCACTCGAAGAAGAACCCTGGTTATAAAAGCAACCCAAATTAAAGTGGCTCGGCAGGGCTGGGGCACGTTAGATTCCACAATTTAAGGTATACTTTCGCTTCATCAATGTTGTTGCGCGGAGCCAAGCCAAAGGTTATCAGTGAGGTATTGGGACACGCCAGTATTGGGTTTACAATGGACGTTTGTTCCCATATAATTGAAGGTATGCAACAAGATGCAATGGCGTTATTGGACGAAGTCCTCCCGGCAGGGATAAATGGCATTTCTAATAAAATTTACGCTAATTTACAGCATTATAGTAAACAATAACAGATATTTAGCCTTAGCCGAAGTGGCGGAACTGGTAGACGCGACAGTCTCAAAAACTGTTGGGGGGTAACCTCCGTGTCGGTTCGAGTCCGACCTTCGGCACTAATAATAAAATAACCGGCTATCTTGAAGTTAAATTAACTCGATAGGCGGTTTTAATTTTTAAAAAAGCTAACGGATAGCTAACCGATATTTTTGGAAACCTCTTTTCCACGCTCAGGTCTTACTATTTCCTCAAACCTTTCCGCGGCAGCCTCTTGAGTCCGGGAGCAAGGTGGCTGTAAGTCTTTAGGTTCATTCCGATACTACTATATGCCTAATCTCTCCTACGCTATCTTGGGGTGTGTCTCTACTTTCAGCATCTACGAGACTGGGGCTATTATATTATACCGGCAACTCTAACTTAGAAGGTCAGGTAGGCCACTCTTCCGAGTCATCTTCTTGCCCTGATAATTTTATCCGATTTCAAAGTCGTAGTTACTCCATCTTTAGCTTTCCTTGGGGCGACAAAATTATTCAACCGTGCCCGATGCCTTTAGGGCTTATCAAGTAACTCTTTTACTTTGTCAATTGCGGAATGCCCGTCCGGTGCAAAGCCATCGGCACCGATAGAATTGGCGAACTGATTTGTAACTGACACACCGCCTACCAAGACCTTAACTTTATTCCGGAGCCCTAACTCTTCAAGCGCTGCGATTACTTCTCCCATATGAGACATCGTGGTTGTCAATAGCGCTGACAGCAAAAGCAGGTCCGGCTGCTCTCTCTTCACCGCTTCCAGAAACTTTTCCGTAGAAACATCCACTCCAAGGTCAATTATTTCAAAGCCGTTACTTTCCAGAAGCATAGCGACAATCTTCTTCCCCATATCGTGAATGTCACCTTTAACGGTACCTGCCACCGCTTTACCACTGTATAATGACTGTGATTCATCCTTTACAATTAAGGGTTTTATAATCCCCATACCTGCCGTCATAGCGTCAGTCGCGATTAGCACTTCCGGAATATACATTTCACCGGACTTGAACTTTTCGCTGACCACAGACATCCCGGCAATGAGACCCTCCGACATGATTTCCGTGGGAGTACTTCCGGCATCAATAAAGGCTCTGACGACACCGGGCACCTTCTCCTCCTCCCCGTCTTTGATTAGTTGCTTAAGTTCGTCATACTTTGCCATTAACAACCATCCTAACTCATATTATCTGAGATTAAACCTCTTTAATGGACCAGGTACTCATCCGCTTTTTTCACAATATTGTCTATTTCTTTCTTTACATCTGCGGGTAATGGTACGGGTTTGAGTACCTTTTTAATTTCTTTATATCTCTGTAAAGCCCGGTCATAAAGATCACCACCTTTTTTTAAGCGCCAGGCCTCCAGGGATTCACCGGCGAACAGCTTCGTACGTATTGACTCACGGCAATGTTTCAACGTATGACGCCTTCGCAAAAAGTGACTGCCAGGTTCAGTATCCAGGATATCCTCCCAGGCTAAGGTGTCATCATCAACTTTCACGCCGCAGTTAACTCGGTTGAGTATTTGAACCAGAGCGTTATCAATTATTAGCTGAACGGGGCTGAATACCAAGGCAGTACTCAACTGGCCGGCACCACCCAGGATATCAACACCCACCATAGAAATCAGCAACCCCCTGAGGGTTGTTTCAATCATTGCTTGGCCATCGGGAAAATGGGATTCAGAACCGAAGCCCCAAGTATATGTTGGTACGTGGAAAGCCTCTTTTAAAAACTGGACACTAGCTGCTGCGCCGAGTATAGACTCAATACTCGACCCGAGAGCCCTACCGTTTATCATGTCAAGAGTAAAAAAGAGAGGACTACCGATGACCGGGGTACCCGGCTGAAACATCTGACTCATCACCAGCATAGCCAGTACCTCAATGCCATTCATCAGAACGGTGCCGGCAATCGTAACCGGTGAAGTCCCTCCAGCACTAGGCAAAGGATTAGCCTGTATCGGCACTCCATATCTGGCAGCAAGCTGGATAATTTTAGCATCCATATCTTTAATTTCGAATGGTGTAACGGGACACGGGATTATGGTAATTACCGGTTTCTTTTTTAAAGCTTCAGCGCTTCCTGCTTTCGCAATAGCCAGCTCAAACAAATATTCCGGACTCCCGTAACTGTATGGCTGAATCATTACCGGTTTTGTAGTATTCTCAAATAGGGTTTTCAGTCCATATATGTCGGCAGTTTCTCCCGGCACATCCCTTATAAATGGGAAGCAGGTAAACTGTATCCCATCCATTAATTCTAAAAGTTGCGCCGCCTCTTGCACATTAGACCGGGTCATGTCATGAAAAGCATTGGTTTCCGGGTCAAGGAAATTCTGTGCGCCGGTACCATTACGCGCGTAGGACGCTCCCTCAGGATGAGGGAGAATGATTTCACTCTCCTTTCCTGCCATCTTGAAGCTTCTCGGCACGGTCCGTAATGCCTCTTCAATTATGTCTCTTGGCAAGCGGAGTTGCTGTTTCTTAATATCAACCCACGCACCCTCTTTCTCCAGCGTTTTCAATATTTCAGTATGAAATACCTTTACCCCTTTGCTGGATAAAAATTCAAGACACCGTTCATAAATGGTGGTTACTTCCTGTGATGAAAGGGGTTTAATTTTCAAACTATCGACCATTAACCGCAATGCCCTCCTCTGAAAACTCGTTTACATAACCTAGAAATAACCAGGTTTACCGCGCGGATAGTAGACCGGGCAACCACAGGACAAGCTCCGGAAACAGAGCCAGCAGTAGTATATTTACATATACCGGTATCAGGTATGGCAGAGAACCACGAGCGATTGTTCCCATTGAATGATTGGGAACAACGCTGCTGAGAACAAACAGATTTAAACCAAACGGGGGTGTCACCGCACCCTGTTCGGCAGCCAGTAGATATACTATTGCCCACCATATGGGATTGAAACCAAGAGCCAGAATAACCGGCATAACGAAGGGGAAGGTTAAAAATAACATCGACCAAGAATCAAAAAACATCCCCAGTATGAAGTACATAACCAGAAGAAGAACAAATATACTCCATTTCCCGATGGGCAAATTCACTACGGTATCCGATAACGGGGTGATAATTCCCAGAACAGTAAAGACATGTGTAAGCGCTATTGCCATCGCCATAATAAAGAAGGCAAAAGCAGTTACACGCACTGTGTCCAGAAGGCTTTTCATAAGAATAGACCAGCTAAGCTGCCTATATCCCAAGGCAACGACAATACTGAGAAAGGCACCCATTGAGCCCGCCTCGGAAGCTGTCATAATCCCCCCGAAAATCACGCCGAGTGTTCCAACTATTATCAATAAGAGAGGCGCAATCCTTCCTAATGACAAGAATCTTTCCTTCCAGCTATACTTCTCCGGCGCTGGTGCCAAACCGGGATTAATCTTTACCCGGATGACAATGTATAGTATTAAAAGCACCGTCAGTATTACCCCGGGAACAATAGCGCCTGCGAAAAGCTTTACTATGGAGACACGCTGCCAGGATCCAAAAATTATCAGGAGAATACTCGGTGGAATCAGGGGCGACAGAATACCGCCAGTACATATTGAACCGAGAGCCAACTTGGGATCATATCCCCTGTTTTCCATCGACGGAAAGGCGATTTTACCGAATGTAGCTGCTGATGCCATACTGGAACCGCACATGGCACCAAAGATAGCACTACCACCGATAACCGAAGCTGCCAGACCACCAGGAGCACGACCTATCCATTTATTCACCCCATCGAAGAGGTATTCACTTATCCCCGTATTAGAGAGAATTGAGCCCATCAATACGAAAAGTGGAGCCGCCAGCAGAGTAAATGAATTTACACTACCCCATGTTTCCCAAGCTAACTGGTTTATCGGTTCATCAATGACGAAAACCATACCTATAGCAGCAGTTATACCAATCGCCCAAGCAATTTCTAATCCCAAAGCCAGAAGCACCAAGAGCAAGACAATCAGGGCTATACCCATCATTTCCAGACTCATTACGCTTCTCCTTCAGGTATTTTTAATTCCTTTATCGCCTTGATTAGCATTACAATCAACTGAAGTAAAAGCAAAATGGCACCAAAAATCAATATCGATTGCGGTATCTCCTGAAGCATGCGCACCCAAGTTGATGATTTTACGCCAAGTTTATGTGAAAATGCCACCAGTTCATAGCTAGCGAAGATAAATATCGGGGTAAAGAGAGTAGCTAGGGACAGGCTTACCACCCTTATCCACTTCCTGATTTTGGCACTTACCCTATCCACTACCATTTCCACACGGACATGCCCTTTTTCCCTCAGCGTGTAGGCTAGACCCACCATCGTTATGGCAACCAGCAAATAGCCACCGAATTCATCAGCCAGCTGTAAGGGTCTGTTAAAGAAATACCTAGCAAACACCTCACTCAGTACCAGAACTAGTGTCAGGAAAACCAGATAAGCCGCTAATTTACCACTTATCTTGTCGATAATTACATTCTCAATAAAGTGACCTACGCGTCTCATTACCTTTCCTTTATTAGGGTTTCGTAGTAACAGGGGCTAATCGCCCCTGTTACTACCTTTCTAACTTCTATATTTCAGAGTTTATCTCGGGAATTTGTCAAACGCGCTATATCCGTTTACTACCTCATCAACGATAGACAGAACCTCAGGTCCGTAGGGACCGGCTTCCTCAAGCCACATATCTCTGATTGGAGCCAGTAACTCCTTCACCTCAACTTTCTCATCCTGTGTCAGAGGTACTACGGTTACGCCGCTATCGGTGATAAACTGTTCGGCATAAGCGGCATGCGCTGCCGTACCCATAAATATCGCCGCTTCAACATCATGTCCCACTTCCATCATAATATCCTGGATATCGGGTGGGAGTGAATCCCACAGGTCAGCACGCATCAAGGTTGACCCCGTCCAGCCGCAGTTAATCGGCACTTCAATTATATAGTCGGCAATCTCAGTCAGACCAATCGAGTAACCATAATCCTTACCGGTTGCCGTGGCATCAATAACACCGGAGAGCAGGGCCGGTCCTTGCTCTTCCTCAGATGGTATGGCGGCTCCACCCAAAGCTTCCACGACGAAAGTTCCGATTAAACCGGATGCCTGAATCTTCATACCTATAACATCGTCCAGGTTTATAATTTCCTTGGTTGACCAGATGGAGTTTTCACCACCCCAAGGAGCGCTGAACAGATACTTGGCGTCAAACTCCCGAAAGGTTTCGTCCCAGATTTGAATCATCCTAGGATGATTCAATACCGCTCTCTCCTGCCATAATCCGGTAATAATGCTTGAGCCAGCATCAGTGACTCCTGGAATCTCCTGCCACACCCAGAGAGGATTTGTTTCAGCGTAGTCAGGGGTAGCGAAATCCCCCATGTCCGTTTTACCCTGCATTATGGCCGCTAAAACATCTTCGTATGCCCAAGGAGTAATATTGAGTCTTATTCGACCGTTACTACGATTATATAGCTCTCTCTGGTATAAGCCACCGGGGGCAAACACTACAGATGCTTGATGTACTGGACCATAGTCACTCCAAGAGAAAGAAAAAGTAAAAACTTCATCCGATGGTACCGGTGCTGGTGCCGGTACTGGTGCCGGTGCTGGTGCCGGTACTGGTGCCGGTGCTGGTGCCGGTACTGGTGCCTCCTGTACGCAGGCTGCCATTAGAGGCAATGCAAGAAAACTAAAAACCAAAATTGTGATTAATAACCTATGTTTCATTATTTCCTCCTATCAATACCAATATTTAATTTGTATCACCAGAATAGTCCAGAAAGGTTGCATCTTAAACCAGTGTTGATTCATCTATAATTACCACCCCCTTTGAAGTCGGCATTGTCAAGTGAGTAAGTATAACAATATCCAATATAGCAATCACTTGAAGAATAGAAAAGCATCATGCTTTGCCTATCCTGAGCATCCTCGTACCACATAATGGACACACGCCCTGTATCGCTGGTTTACCGTTTTGCATGGTAATATTCTATCCTTCATTTCCATTTTAGTACGGCACTTCATACAATATGCTTGCATCGTCTTTCCCTCCTTTTTGCGTACTTTTTGCTTAGAGGAAGGCCTACAATTTTAGGCCATAATGTTCCAAATGTCAAGACAGATGCATTTCGCCTTTCATTATAGGAGTTAGACCTTCAAGTGAAGTGCCAAGTGGCATCATCCTTAATATCACTTAAATATGCTATACTTAAAGTTATTCTAATCAGTTATTCTGTAACAAAGGGTATACTAAATATATATACTGGGGAGATTCATCATAACTGACCAAGAAGTCCACCATAATCCCAGGCCTCACTCGGGTTTTTTTTACGGTTATTTTGTAGTGTTAGCTGCTTTCCTTATCATGTTTATGAGCTGGGGTATATCTTCTACCTTTGGTGTTTTCTTTAAACCTTTAGTGACTGAGTTTGACTGGACCAGAGCAGTGACATCAGGCGCTTTCTCGATTTCCATGATTATATTTGGCATATTAGGCATTATCATGGGAGGCCTAACTGACAGATTCGGGCCTCGCCTAGTACTTTCAGTATGTGGCTTACTTTTGGGTCTCGGGCACTTACTAATGTCACAGGTTAGTATTGTCTGGCAGTTATATCTGTTTTACGGAGTAATAATCGGTATTGGCATGAGTGGCGCATGGGTGCCACTGGTGTCAACTACAGCCAGATGGTTTACCAGAAGAAGAAGTGTGATGACGGGCCTTGTTGTCGCTGGTATGGGTATTGGCCGTTTGTTTACCCCACCATGGGCTCAACAGCTTATCTCAACTTATGGTTGGCCTACAGCCTATACTATCCTCGGTAGCATAGTTCTGGTAGGTATCGTTTTCGTTGCCCAATTCCTGAGGCGGGACCCAGCACAAAAGGACCAACTTCCCTACGGTCATAATGAAAGCCAAGAATGTGCATTAATGTCAGAGAATAACTCCATTTCGTTAAAGGAGGCGCTTCACACCAAGCAGTTCTGGTTGTTTTCTGGCATAGAGTTCTGCTCCGGATTTTTCATTTTTACTATCACGCTACACATCGCGCCGCACGTAACTGAATTTGGATTTTCTGCGGCAACTGCTGCCAACATCTTAGCTGCTATCGGTGGGATCAACGTCCTCGGCAATATTGTGTTTGGTAGTATTGGTGATAGAATTGGGAACCAGTGGACTCTCTCTATATCCTTTACTTTGATATCGGCATCTTTGTTCTGGCTGGTACCATCAACAGAGCTGTGGAAATTTTGGGTGTTTGCTATTATCTTCGGGTTTGCCGATGGAGGCCTAGCCACAATACCGTCACCACTGGTGGCCGAGCTTTTTGGTCTTAAATGGCATGGCTTGATTTACGGAGTTGCTGGCTTAGGTTTTACACTAGGAGCTTCGGTTGGTCCGTTCCAGGCTGGTTACATATTTGACATCACCAATAGTTATCAGTTAGCTTTTCTAGTTACGGCTGGTGTTGGTATTCTTGGTATTATACTGACTATACTGTTAGGGCCAGTTGGAGAGAGAACGAAACGGTTAGTTTAGGAGGACTTACGGACAATTTCCTCTGCCCCCTTGCGTGTAAAACTCTCTTGCTAAAAGACGAAGGTCACTTGCTTCTTTTCAAAAAGCTAACAGACTAATTAATACTCAATAGAACAGAACACCGTTTTACTCGCAAATGAGGTTTTTACTACTTGACACATTAGTTCTAATTTGAACGCAATATAACTATCTGGTATAATGAAAAGCGAATTCGACCTTCGGTACCAACGAATCAGGTAAAGGGATGAATCAGACTTATGTTGTTCAAAATAGAATGCCCAAAATGCGGAATTGAGGGTGCCTTTTCACTAGTTGAATCAAGCTATAATAGCCCGTACCGATGCTGGAAATGCAGCGAGCTTTTCACCCTGAATATAGAAAACAATAAATTAATATCTTGTAAACCGCTTGACAAGGATGAATTCAATAGGCAACAGGAACTAAAAAACCTGAAGGACAAATTCAATCGCAGTTAGTTTCCGTCTAGATCATTCCTCAAACAAGCAGCTATTTCCCTTATACTCTAGGCTTTACAATTTTCAAATATTAATACCACGTTGACATATCAATCATCAATAGATATAATCCTCAGCGTAAAGATGCCGAGTTGTGTAGCGGTAGCACGGGGGACTTTGAATCCCTTAGCCCAGGTTCGAATCCTGGCTCGGCAGCCACGATACGTTACCACCTCCCCCGATAATAAGTTTCCCTCACCAGTATAAATTGACAAATTCTTGTGCTATACTTTAGGGTAGAACTACCTAAAAGAGTTCAAAAAATGAGCAAAACCAGGGTTGGAATAATAAATGTTACTGGCTACGCCGGTGTTGAGCTCGCACGATTTCTTTCCCGACATCCGGAAGTACAGCTTACCTCAGTCACCGGACGAACCGCTGCTGGTCAGAAGTTAAGCCAGGTTTTTCCTCATCTAACGGGCATAGACCTATCTATTGAAGCAAAACTTGGAGAAGTCGATCTCGCCTTTTCCGCTATGCCGCACAAGGAAAGCGCCGAAAATATCATCCCATTACTTAAAGCCGGCATCAAGGTAGTTGATATCAGCGCTGATTTCAGACTTAAAGACGCCACCCAATATCTGAAATGGTACGGAACCACTCATCCGGCTCCTCAACTGCTCAATGATGCAGCGTACGGCTTACCGGAACTGTACCGGTCTCAGATTAAAGCCACTCAACTGGTGGCTAATCCCGGCTGTTACCCCACCAGCGCTATCCTAGCTTTAGCTCCAGCGGTCAAAGAAGGGCTGATTGTACCTGACATTACCATTGACAGCAAGTCGGGCGTTTCCGGAGCAGGTAGAAGCCTCAACCTGCAAACTCACTTTGCCGAGGCTAACGAAGACGTGGTTGCCTATGCCCTAGAAGGACACCGGCATTTACCAGAGATTATTCAAGAACTCCAGTGGCTCAATCTCGAACGACCTCTTTCAATAACCTTCGTTCCTCATCTGATACCGATGACCAGGGGGGTACTTACTACCACCTATGCCACCCATATCCCTGAAAAGATTACCCCTGATAAAAAAGGGGCGGAAGCATTGAGGCAACTTTACCGAGACTTTTATAATAATGAGCCGTTCGTCCGGGTGGTTGAATTACCACCGCATACCAAGCACACGTGGGGAAACAATCTTTGCCTTATCTATCCCACCATCGATTACAGAACTGGCAAGCTTATTGTCATCAGCTGTATCGATAACTTGGGTAAGGGGGCTGCGGGACAGGCGATTCAAAACATGAACCTTATGCTGGGCTTACCTGAAGAAACCGGGCTCCAGACATTAGCGGTTTACCCGTAGAAACTGGAGAGTAATTCTTTACCCAGTCTCGTAATCTACCAGCTTTTTATAGGCGGACATCAGTCTTTTGGTAAGATTGCCCGGTTTTCCTGAGCCGATGGTTATCACATTACCCGTATTTTCCACCACCTGTACCAGCGGCATTATCTCCAATACGGAATTAGTTAGAAACACTTCTTGAAATCCGCCCAAGTCCTCAACTCTCAGATCATTTTCACCAATGCTGATATCTTCGTCCTTAGCAAGTTCCATCACCATCCCTCGAGTGATGCCGGGCAAGATACCGCTTCCTAACGGAGGAGTAATAATTTTGGAGTCAGCCGCAACAACAAATACGTTACTGATACTACCCTCGGTCAAGTACCCTTTTTCATTCAATAGCAGCGACTCGTCAAGTCCCGATGCTTCGACTTCCATCTTTGCCAGAATGTTAATTAGATAACTGGTTGACTTGTATCCCGACAAGAAGGTCCGACTGCACCGCGGGTATGAAGATATACCCACTTTATAGCCTCTACCATATATCTCCGAATCCAGAGACGAGTAACTTCGTGCCGTGACCAACACCGTCGATTTTCCTCTAATAACGGGGCTGGCTAACGAATCTACCTCCCCCCTAGTGATGGTGAGACGCAGACGAGCTTCCTTAAGGTCATTCCTCTTCAAAGTGTCATAACAGGCTTCAGCAAGGTCAATACCGGCAAGCCCGGTGCCTAACCCAATGGCTTCAGCGGAAACTAAAAGACGCTCTAGGTGACGCTCAAGAAGAAAAATATTCCCGTTATAAGCGCGCATTGTCTCAAACAATCCGTACCCATAGAGAAACCCGTAGTCATAAACAGATAGGTATGCATTAGAACGAGGGATAAGTTCACCATTCAGGTAGACAATCTCCTCCATCCCCACCTACTCCTTACCACAAGGCTTCGGCAAATTTAAAAAATTAGCTAGAATTTTGTGTCCTCCGTCAGTCAGTATCGACTCCGGGTGAAACTGGATTCCTTCAACCACGTCTTTCCGGCTTCTTACCCCCATAATCTCACCGCTCTCGGACCGAGCAGATACCTCCAATGAATCAGGTAAAGTCTCTGCACTCACCATCAGGGAATGATAACGCCCTCCGATGAAAGGGCTCGGCAAATCTTTCAGGATGGTTTCACCGTCGTGAAAAATGGCGGAGGTCTTACCATGCACCGGAACAGTCGCTCTAATTACTACGCCGCCATACACATATCCGATACACTGGTGCCCCAAGCACACACCTAAGATAGGGGTTTTACCTCTAAAGCAACGCACCACATCGTTGGATATTCCCGCTTCCAACGGCGTGCAGGGTCCCGGTGAGATAATAATATGGCTGGGCGACTTCAAATCAATCTCCTCTATCGTTATGCTATCATTACGATAGACCTCAGGCTCACGTCCTAGTTCACCCAGATACTGCACCAGGTTGTAAACAAATGAATCGTAATTGTCTATAACCAGAATCATGGCGCTGCCTCAACTATCACCTGTGACGATATTCCCAATGCCTGCACCAGCGCCTTAGCTTTGTCGATTGTTTCCTTATATTCGGCCTCCGGTTCTGAATCGTAGACGATACCACCTCCCACCTGAAAATAGGCCTTTCCATCCTTAATTAGAAATGTCCTGATAACAATATTAAGGTCCATTTCCCCGCTAAAGCTCATGTAACCAATAGAACCGGTATAGACACTCCTTCTAGCAGGTTCCAACTCGTCAATTATTTCCATAGCACGAACCTTCGGTGCTCCGGTAATCGAACCGCCAGGGAAAGTGGCTTTAAGCAGATCAATCCGGTTCTTACCTTCGCGCAATCTTCCTTCTACCGTCGAAGTCAGGTGGAAAACAGTTGGGTGCATCTCCAGCGTCGCCAGTTCAGTTACCTTGACCGTACCATAACGACAGACCCTCCCGATATCATTCCGCTCCAGATCTACAATCATTATATTCTCCGCCCTGTCTTTGACACTGGTCAATAGCTCATTCGCTAGAGTTATGTCTTCCTTAGGAAATTTACCACGAGGCCTCGTCCCCTTAATGGGACGAGTTTCAATCCAATCACCCTCAACCTTCAGGAATCTTTCCGGAGAAGCGCTGACAACACTTACTTCACCAAAGTTAAGATAGCTGGCAAAGGGTGCCGGGTTGATTCTACGCAGTTTTTTATAAAGTTCATACGGCTCAAAATTAATATCTACCTCAAACCTTTGTGATAGATTTACTTGAAAGATATCACCCGCCATTATGTATTCACGGGCAATCTCCACAGCCTTCAGATATTCCTCTTTTGGAATATTTACTTTGAGAACGATACCCTGCCCG
This sequence comes from uncultured Dehalococcoidaceae bacterium, assembly GCA_964342875.1. Taxonomy (GTDB): domain Bacteria; phylum Chloroflexota; class Dehalococcoidia; order Dehalococcoidales; family RBG-16-60-22; genus CAYFHI01. The sequence goes on along the minus strand of CAYFHI010000004.1, from coordinate 32,343 downwards.
AAAGTGGATGGCTCCCTATTAAGACGAGGAACGTGACTGAGAATCTTGCTTCTCACATTCTCGAGACTTTCCCCGGCTCTCCGCTTTCTTCTGCCTTCATCCAACTCTGGAAACCCGGTAGCTATCAGTATTACTTTCCCTTTGAGATGGTCGAAAGTCACAACCGTATGATAAAAAGCTAGATAACATTCCGGTAGATTTAAATCATTAATAGCAGTGGACGGCAAACGTTCAATGAAATGGCACAAATCATAACCAAAGTAGCCGACTACCCCTCCATTAAAAGGAATACCAGTCAAGCAGCAATCCAGAGAATATACCTTCAGCAACTCACCAATCACATCGAAAGGATTCCCCCGTCTGTTTTCCCTGACTCCATTTCTAGAGACAGAAATATCCTCGCCGCTACTGCTCAGTACCAGAAAAGGTTCGCTACCCATAAAAGAATATCTGCCTAGCCTTTCCGGATCCATGCCGCTATCAAGAAAAAAACTGAAAGGATGGTTCCGGAATAACTCGAAAATCTGCGATGCCGTAAATGGCGTATCTATTTCTTCTACTAATGGGTAACGCTTCATTACTCTTAATACCCTGTTTTTAAACGAAGTCACCACTGATTATATAACTATATACCTTTATTAATAAAATGGTGGGTCTTGTCACTTCTTCTCGGCTTTGCTATGCTGTAAGTCGGTAGGTAATATTTTGGATAGCATTCACACCATCATTAATACCAAAAATTTTCGTCGTGGTGATTACATCAAGATTACCATTTTCAGCCTTGCCATGGCGGCTCTCTGGGGCAGCCTACACAGTATTATCCTGCCATTACAACTTCTAGACATAGTTGCCGAATCGGAGAAAAACACTTACCTCGGCCTTCTCACTCTTAGCGGCTTGCTTTTGGCAATGGTGATCCAGCCTGTTGCCGGTGCTTTCAGTGACCGTTCACAATTTAAATGGGGCAGACGCCGACCTTACATCTTACTTGGCACCGTATTCGCTGTAATGCTTATTCCCGGGATAAGTATCGCCGGAAGTTTCAGTAGCATTTTTGTAGTGTACTGCCTGCTCCAGATAACCACCAATACGGCACAGGGTCCCTTTCAGGCTTTCATCCCCGACTTGGTACCTGATACTAAAAGGGGCCGAGCTTCTGGTATAAAGAGCCTGATGGAAATAGTCGGTGGATTTACTCTGGTCTGGCTGATATTAAAAACGGCTAATTACTACTTCGCTGGTGAAGACAGCAGCGTCTGGCTGGGTCTTGTCTTGGGAGTCCTAGCCATAATGTTGCTGATAACGATGATTATCACGGTCATTATGGTAAAGGAACGGCCCGGCACCACCTATGTTCCCCGGCAATCACTTCTGGCAACCATATTTAAAAGCTATAATATTAATATCCGGCAAAACCGTGATTTTACCTACTTTTTAATATCACGGCTCCTTTTTTTTATGGCGCTAACCACTCTCCAGTCTTTCGCTTTTTATTTCATATACGAGATGGTAGACGTAACAAATCCTACTACGGCAACCGCCGATCTACTAGTTGTGGTGGGCATAAGTATGGCTGCCAGTGTTTATCCCGCCGGGCGCCTGTCGGACCATATTGGGAGAAAACCAATACTGGTCACATCCGGAGTTCTTGGTGCCGCCGGGATTTTAATGTTCATCCTAGCACCAAGCTTTCATTACATGCTTATTGGTGGTGCCATACAGGGAATCGCTGGAGGGGCTTTCTTTAGCTGTAACTGGGCGATGGCTACTGACCTACTACCGAAAAGTGAGGCGGCACGCTGCCTCGGCTTAACCAATGTAGCTACGGCCGGAGGAGCGGCTCTGGCTCGACTCATTGGGCCGGTTATCGATTATTTTAATAGCTACAGTATCGGTCTTGGTTACCAGGTGATGCTCTTTACCTGTTTTGTCTATTTTATTACAAGTTCAGCACTTGTACTCAAAGTAAAGAGACGGGAATTAACCAAGATATGGTAGTATTACGTTCCAACCCCAAGCACCAAATAACGCAATCGTAATATAAAGTATTGTTCTACCCAGCCAGCAAAGCAGTAGAAATTTCCAGTAAGGAAAGCGCGCAGCACCGGCAGCTATTCCAACAACATCGAAGACGAATGGCATTAATGACAAGGCAAAAACAGCCACCGGACCCCATCTAGCCAGCCAACGCTCCAGTCTGCTATGGCCTTTTAGTCTGCGCTTAATAACCATTCGCCCGCTATAGCCCGCTATATACCCGGTACTCTCTCCAATAGCCGCACCCGTAGCGCCTGACAGTCCCACCAAGATAGGTATCGGCAGAATACCACCGAGAGTGAAGAGTATAATAAAATTACCAACCGGCCATATTATGGTAGCATTTAACAGAAGACTAATGAGAAATGCTCCCAAATAACCGTAATTTCTTAGTTCGATAAATTTATCAGGTAACTCATGATAGAACAAAAAAATACCATAGGTAATACCGGCAACTATAAGTAACAAGAGCAAAGAAATTATTCTCCCTTTTCTCTGTTCTTGTTTTTGTAGTTTATCTTGAGCTACACCACCAACCATATTAGCCATAACAGATATCATTGTATCATATCGGGAGAAAATATACTGTTGATTGCGATCTCTACATCTGCTATACTTTACAGGTAAGCCCCCATCGTCTAGAGGACTAGGACACTGGCCTTTCACGCCAGCAACATGGATTCGAATTCCATTGGGGGTGCCATTTTAACATACCTGAGTATTACTCGTTTTAAGTACTGCCACTCAGCGTTTCTTAATTGACGGCAGCATCCAGGTCAGAATAAGACTTAATATACCAGCAGCAGTACTAACCTGAAAAGCTATCTGATAGCTACCGGTTAAATCGAATATATAACCAGCCAGAAACGAGCCGAAAGCACCGCCAACCGACCAGAAAAAATCAGCTATCCCGAATATCATACCATGTGAAGTTAATCCAAAAATATCAGCTAACAGGGGTGACCGCACCACAGCACTACCACCAAAGGCAAAACCAAAGACAACCGCAAACAGATAAAGCATCCACAAATCTGTAGCCTTTAGCAGCCATATAAAAGCCGCCGTAATCATAACAAAGCAGATAATAAATACCTGCTTATTCCCAATTTTATCGCCAGCCGCACCCAATATAACCCGGCCAGCAATACTCACCCCCCCCGTAATTGCCAGAACGCTGGCAGCTCTAACCGGGGATATGCCAATGTCAGTAACATGGGGCACAATGTGTACTAAAACAAGCATTGAACAAAATCCGAGGAACAAGGATATCCCGCAGACAATCCACAATTGGTTTGAATGAACGGCTTGCCTCAGGGAAAACGCCCCTCCCTTTGCCATTAACGTTGATTCTTCCTTTTTTCCACTACCGTACGCAACCTGCCCCATTTGAGCTGGATTACGCTTTAGAAACTGGGTAACTATAACCACAATCACCGAAATCATGCCACCTAATATAATATACGAAACTCTCCAGCCATACGCCGCAATAAACCCACTGATCATTGGCGCGACAATCATTGTGCCCATACCTGCCCCCGCTGTGACTATACCCCCCATCATACTTCTTCTACTGGTGAACCATCTGGCAACCGTAGACAGTAAAGGAGAATAGGCGCCGCTAAGACCACTACCTACTATAAAACCGTAGAACAGATAAAGCTGCCAGATATCATTTATTTGTGAAAGCATCAAGTAACCCAATCCCATAACGATACCACATAGTGTCAACACAACCCGAGGACCGAACCTGTCTGTGAGACCCCCCATAACGATGCTTAATAACCCTCTCACAAGGTGGGATACAGATAAAGCTCCTGCAATAATCCTCCTACTCCAGTTAAACTCAGCAAGCATCGGTTTGAAAAAAACGCCGTAGGCATTTACAGCGCCTACCATTACAACCATAATGAAGAAAGCTGCCCCTACCACGATGTATCCATAAAAAAAGGGCAAACGGGTTGCAAAAGATTGCTTCACTTCCTGACTAGACATATTGATTCTTTCTCAAATAGCTCTATCACCGCGGGTTTCCCTGCAGAGCTTTACTAAACTCAAATTATAGTATTTTAGAGCTTCAGTACAGTAGTGCGAGGGAGCAGCTATGCCCTGATTTGTTATTGCCTCAAATGACACTGTCCCTTAAAATATCTCATCTTTACTCTAATTTAAAAATAGATGCATACCTTTTTCTATCACAGGACAATTTATGGCCTTTGCAATCTGGCAGTCAGAACCGGAACTACTCAATTATTGCTACCGATTCAATCTCTATTAAAGCATTCTTCGGCAACCTTGATACCTCAATGCAACTACGTGCCGGTGGGTCAATGTTAAAATATTCCTGATATACCTTGTTCATCCGTGAAAAGTTCTGCATATCGCTTAGAAATACGATGGTTTTGATGACATCCGCAAACGATAAGCCAACGGAAGACAGTATCGAACCAATGTTTTTAACCGACTGCCTAGTTTGCGTCTCCAAATCATCCCCCATCATATCTCCGGTATCAGGGTCAACACCCAACTGCCCTGAAAGGTATAAAAATTTACCGGCTCTGATTGCCTGGGAATAAGGTCCCATAGCTGCCGGAGCAGCCTTTGTGGAAATCACTTTTTTATTTGACATTATCTTTTCCTCCTTTACTACTATATCACGATAATCCGTTTTAGCGCTCAGATTCAAATAAATCAATAGAAGAAAAGCTATGCACGCTGGATTTTACAATAAATAAGATCGATACAGGTGAACATGAACACGTTACATCAAACGAAGATGGAACAAAGGGAAGCAAAAATAATGATGTCACTGACAATTAAACAAACGGGCAATAACATCACGTTAGTATCTGAATGCATATTTGATTTCGAGAACGGTACACAGAACATAAGAAGACAATAAGAATACCGGTGCCAATAATATTTCAGCAGGTTTTCCCTGAAAATAACAATTCTTGTCAAATATCAAGGAAGATACGTCCTGAGTATAATCCGATTTTCTCCCGACTTTTCGGACTCCGTATACAATAATTCTTTAAGACGCCTGCGCCTAGTATCAAGGGGTACCGACAGGTTATTCTCAAACAAATCAACCTCTTCAAGCGACACACCAGCTTTGTTAGCCAGTTCCTGCTGTGATGAAAGCTGAGATCTACGCATCATCCACGGCTTAAATCCTATCGAAGATTCCCGAGTAAAGGTAATAACCATAGACACTTTTTCACCCCCCTTTGAGAAGATAATACACCGTCAGGGGTGATAAGTCCTGTATGTAAACACCCATATTATTTAGGGGTTTCAATACAAGAACCGTGATGGTTCTTGTGGCGAGGTTACCTGATTTCTGAATATGACGGTATCTCCAAGCCGGTTGATAGCACGAGAGAGTCGCTTATGATATAATTATTCAGCATTACGCCAATATTTTTTCCAGATGCACCAATTCGCAAATAACATCTCAAACCTACCTGATACGATAATAGATCCAAAATCGTGTCTTGCATAATTACCGATGGATAATATTTACTTTATATTCAACTGGCAGGAGAAATAATTTTTGCAGTTAATTCCCAGCTTTAAAAACCGTTTGTTTTACGGTTGGGTCGTTGCAGCCGCTTTCTTTGTCATTGTGGTAATTGTTGTCGGCATACAAATCTCATTCGGTATCTTTTTTAAATCGATAGAAACCGAGTTCGATTTAACCAGAGCTGCAACCTCGGCAATCCTATCCACCCAGATGTTACTGGGCTCTATCGTTGCCCTCCTCGGCGGGCTCGCTTCTGATAAATATCACCCGAAAAATATTATTCTTTTAATGGGTATATTTATCGGCCTCGGCCTAATACTCACCAGCCAGACTAATTCTACCTGGCAATTATTCATAACTTACAGTCTGTTGCTATCTATAGGAACCAGCGCCGTATTTGTAGTTACTACCTCAATAATACCGAGATGGTTTAACAAAAAACGAGGCTCGGCTTATGGTTTGGCCACGGCAGGTGCCGGTCTGGGTCCAGTGTTAATGGCACCTTTTGCCACTTTCCTCATCTCTTCGCTAACTTGGCGTATGGCGTATATCATCATAGGCACAATTTTCAGTACAGTCGTCATTCTTCTTTCCAGACTAATGAAGAAATCTCCTAATGAGATTGGAGCCCATATCGATGGCATAGAAGCTGAAACAAAAGGCGATACTAATATAAAGCATGTCAATCAGCAAATCGGCCTTTCGTTGTCACAGGCAATCAGGACAAGGAGTTTCTGGCTTATCATATTTGTCTGGCTACTTTCTTCATCCTGTATATATTTTACTTTCGCTCATCTCGTACCACACATTACAGATATAGGTTTTTCAGCAACGGAAGCAGCATCTGTTATCAGTCTAATGGGAGCGTCCGCTACCGTGGGAAGGCTCCTTATAGGCACGTTTTCCGACAAGATAGGGAGAAAACGAACCGCTATCATTTCTGCTTTGCTCCTATCCGGAGCCATTTTATGGCTAGTCAGATCACAGGAATTATGGATGCTTTACCTGTTTGCCATTACTTATGGTTTTGGTCACAACGGATTTGCCGTTAGCTTGGGGACACATATTTGTGATACTTTTGGATTAAGCAGAATAGGAGCGATACTGGGTGTTCTGGACATCGGTTTCGGGATTGGCGCCGCTATCGGACCATTTATCGGTGGAATGCTTTATGATATCTATGGCAACTACAACACAGCTTTTATTGTCTTCGCTCTGAATGCATTTTTGGTAGCAATACTTACATCTTTAACCCGGAGAGAAACAAAAGTTTTCCAGTGATATTCAAAATTTCCCCTTTAGCTTCTCGTAAGTGTCAGAAAGAGCTTCCGGCAATACTCTTACATCAGTCAGCACCGACATAAAGTTAGTATCACCAGGCCACCGGGGTACGACGTGAGTGTGAAAATGGTCTTCTATCCCTGCCCCGGCTACCTTACCTTCATTAATACCTATATTAAACCCGCCAGGATTAAGCATCTGCCTCAGCACCCTGATGACCCGTCCAACTACTTCAAAGTGTTCATTACGTTCTTCGTCCGTCAATTTTTCCACACTTGGTACATGCCGAAAAGGTACCACCATCAAATGCCCCGGATTGTAAGGGTAGCTATTTAAAATGATAAAGTTCTTATCGCCCCGATATAGTATGTAGTTTGCGGAATCTTTAGTTTGTATCGGCTTTTCGCAAAAAATACATCCATCGGGTTTTTCACTTTCAATATACTGTATCCGCCAAGGAGCCCAGATACGTTCCATTTTACTCTCCTATTTATCGCCCCTAGGTTATTTTAATCGGCAATCTGCCAGCCGTCAACATGCGGTGACCACAACAAACCGATTGACTCCAACTCTTTTTTGCAGTAAGCTAACATTAGCAATCTATCTGTCGGCAAGGAAGGATTTATTTAAATGACAATCGTGGTAAAAGATAGTGATATCCAGATAGATAATCTCCAATTGGGCTCTTTCGAGACTAACACCTATATTTTGATTTGCCAGCATACCAGTGAGAGTGCCATCATAGATGCACCAGCCGAAGCCGGAAAAATCACTGAAAGATTAGAGAACACTAAACCTAAATATATTTTACTGACCCATAATCATTACGACCATACCGGTGCCCTTACTGAACTCAGGTCTCAACTGAGAATACCTCTAGCAGCCCATTCTGCTGATTCTAAAAATCTGAATTCACCACCGGAAATCCAACTATATGATGAAGAAACGGTATCATTTGGTAATATTAATCTTGAAGTTATTCATACCCCCGGACACACACCCGGCAGCCTGTGCTTTAAGACTGGTAAATATTTAATATCCGGAGATACCATTTTCCCGGGAGGTCCGGGTAAGACTTGGTCACCGGCTGATCAGAAGCAAATAATAGAATCAATTACCGGCAAGATTTTTACACTGGCTGATGATACGCTGGTTTTTCCTGGCCACGGAGATTCCACGATATTGAAAAAAGAGAAGGATGAATTTGCTATCTTTTCAGCCAGAGAACCTCGCCTAAACCTCTACGGCGATGTTCTCTGGCTTGAACATTAAATGAACATAAAAGTTACCAGAGCACCTCCACTCGATGGAAAGCCTCAGCCAGCTTGAATTTTTCACCTTCCGCCATCGTCTCCGCCCACTCTCTTAATCTACCAGTCATTTCAGGAGATATTTCATTACCCACCTGACTTTTGTGGCAGCTTAGGGCCTTTAACTTGATATCAAAAGTGTTGGTGATGTCAGACCGATAATTAATATCATCTGACGATGCCCACAGTAAAACCTCAGTAACTTTGTGTGGTTGAAGACCCTCATCAAGCAATTCCGGATACGACAGATGGTCCCTAGCATACGGGAAAACAGCATCCAGAACAACCTGCCCGGTGATTCGGTGGTCACGGTGCCACAGGTAACGCCGGTATGGATCGGCAGTTACCACAGTTTCGGGTCGATACATCCTTATCAGGCGAACTATCTCTTTTCTAAATTCGGGCGTATCTTCCAGACTCTGGTCAGGACGACGCAGGAAGATAACTTTCCGCACACCCAGTAATCCAGCAGCAGCGCGCTGTTCCTTCTCTCGGGTCTTCGCCAAGTCCTCCGGCTTTATGTTGACATCTTTAGCCCCTTTATCACCATTCGTACATACTATATAAACGACATCCTTCCCTTCTTTCACCCATCGGACTATAGTGCCAGCCACCCCAAATTCAGCATCATCCGGATGCGGAGTAACCACCATCACCTGCGCTGTTTTTATTATCATCAGTCGATCTCCCTGAATGAAATCCCTAATAAAATTGTATAACATCAAGCTAACTGATACAATTTAGAATCGGGGGAACTTATAATCAGAATGAAGCATTCTCTTTATACCATTAGAAATTACCGTCCCGCAGATTTCAGTGATTTCGTTCGGCTAGTTATCAAGTTGGAAACACTGGAACCTATGGAACGCTGCACTTCATTACACACGCTCGGTGAGAGTTTAAAGCAGCCAAACTTTTCCCCAGAGCAGGACATCTTCGTTGCGGAGATAAATAGAAATGTTATCGGCTTCATGAAGGTCACGTCGGAACGGTACACTGGTCGTGTGATTCTTGATTGCCTGGTACATCCGGAACATCGCCGACGGGGACTGGCAAAGAAGCTTCTTGATTGTGCCACACTTCGAGCCAAGGAACTAAATACAAAGGTAGTCCACGTAAATATCAGGGAAGACAATAATTTAGTAAACAACGTATTACCCAGACTGGGCTTCAGGATTATCCGACAATTTCTTGAACTGGAACTCCAGCTTGATGATTTTAATTTCTTCCCTTTAATTGATAATACTTATAGTTACCATTCGCTCCGGTATGGTGAGGAAGAAAAACTTACCCGACTTCAAAATCGTTGCTTTGCCGAAACTTGGGGGTACAATCCCAATACCCCGGAGGAAATAGTTCAACACCTTAATATCAGCCAATCGTCTCTTGATGACGTCATCTTAGTCTATGATGCCAATAAGCCCGTTGGCTACTGCTGGGTATTCGCCTGCCAAGGTGATGATAATACTGCCGAAAAGGAATGGCGGATCTACATGCTTGGCGTTGACCCTGATTATCGCGACAGGGGAATCGGCAGAAAGATTCTTATAGCTGGATTGTCCCATTTGAAAAAGAAAGGGATACAACTTGCTAAAATTACGGTTGATTGTGAGAATAAAGTTGCCTGCTCACTTTATTATTCTGTCGGCTTCAAGCACATGACAAGCAGTTTGTGGTATGAAAAGCCGATTGATTAGCCATTTTTAGAAGAGTATTCCGCCATTACCGCCCGGTATTCCTTTATCACCGCCCCGGCAATATTTGACCACTCGAAGTCGGCTACCGACGCCCGCACTTTGTTAATAGATTCGCTACTTCCATTCTGCCGGGATAAAACCTGCATTATCTTCTCTGCCAAGACCTGAGGGTCATTACTTGTCGCCACATACCCGGTCTCACCCTGCCTGATAACGCTTTCAGCGCTGCCCACCTTAGTCGTCACCACCGGCGTTCCACAAGCCAGCGATTCCAGAGCAACGAGCCCGAAGCTCTCGTAATAAGAAGGGATAACAACCACGTCGGCAGCATTGTAGAAAAGAGGCAACTCTTCCTGCGCCACTATCCCCCTAAAATCTACTAAATCCTGTATTTGGATCTCACGAGATAACCGCTGAAGTCCAATATCATACTCGCTTTCACCATCGCCACCAATCACAATCAATTTAAGATTATTTCCATTGTTAATGTACGTCATCGCGTTAAATAACCGATCAATACCTTTTAGTGCATCAAACCTACCCGCATATAAAATACAACGATTATCATCAAGTCCAACCTGCTTTCTCACTGTTTCTTTATCCATAGGATGAAACAGTCTAAGATTCACGCCACAGGGAATAACACTTATATTCTCAGGGATAGCATCGTAATGAAAAATGATATCCCTCTTTCCTCTCTCCGTGGGAGCAATAATACGATGACAGTTTTTTATCAGGTATCTCTCCGTCTCGATCCGAAGATCCGGCTCATCTTCGCCAATACCGATAGCATTCTTAACAGCGCCAAGCGTGTGGAACATTACTATATGAGGAACACTCCACCAACTTTGCAGGAAATTCCCTACCCAAGCGGAAAGCCAGTAATGACTGAACACGATATCGTATTGGAGTTGGTTGTTTTTCCGGAAACCCTCCAGATTACAGGCGAAGTCAGGAAGATGAAGATAAATGGCTAATTTGTGTATTTGCTCGTCTTCACCCGCCTTTATATGAATAAGTCGAGCGTTCTTTCCCAATTCCATAATTTGCTCATGTTCGAGGTTATGAGCGCGTGTAAAAACATCCACCACATGTCCGTGTTTTCCCAGCTCACGAGCAAGCTCCCGAATGTAAACACTCATACCGCCGGTATCTTTCGCTCCAACCTTTCCAAGTGGACAGCTATGAGCGCTAAGTATGGCTACTCTCAATCGTGCTTTTTCCAATAATCCCCCGTCATCATTATGTAAAATATAATATCTGCTATTGTCACTTGATAGTTATCTGACATTTGTATAGCATGATTTCCCTACCGCCCAGCCGGTATTTATAGGTTTCAGCCCCTTTTAAAAAATCAAACCTTTTCATGCCCTTTTCGATACTGTCCTTAATGCAGAGAACTTTAGAAAGGGCACCTACGCTTAAATAACCGTATTCGGGAACATAGCCACTATTAAATAAGTATACTGTATCATTAAAGTCAAAGCACATTACGGCTGCCGCCGGTATGGCATCCAATTCAAGAAAACCGATTCTTAACATCCCGGCCCCGGACATTGCATCCGCCATCGACCTGAGGAATGACTCCCTTTGCGCGGTCAGGTAAGCCGCTTTGTCTTCCCGACTCTCCGCAAACAGCTTTAGAAATGTATCCATAAAATCGTTAACTGCTTCTCTACCTTCAATAGAACGGTAACGATAGTTACCCATCTCCCCAAGCCTTCTCAATTTACGTTTTATTTCGTGGCGTTGCTTCACAGTCAACAATCCAAGATATTTTCCCCAGTCAGTCGGTAACTCCATCTCTAAAGATACTGCATCTTGATTGCAGGACATTTCGTATCCGTAACTTTTTACCATTTCCGTGAGATTGACCATTGCGGTAGAATCATCTCGGATATGACTCAAGTCAAGATGATTGATACCCGTTTTTTTCAAATCGTCTATCAGGACATTAAAAAACTCGCTCTCTTTTCCGGGAGCGATTATGAAGTCCATATAGTCGCAGGTATCGTTACTACCAATAAATGCAGCTTTCTTACCTCTCACCTGAAGTGGCGCGATACCGATAATTTTTTCATCCTGCCTGACGGAAACTAAATAGAGTTCAGCTGCATTATGGCAACACTGCCACCAAGTTTCCAGCCAAGCAGGAAGCACAAAAATAGAACCCCAGCGTAATGCGTTACTAGTATTTTTCCAGTAAGATGAAAAACTTTCGAAGCTCTCCCGGGTAATCATAAAGCTCATACGCTCAATTAATAGTGTATCACCTTACCCGACTTCAATCAAAGCAACCTACACCGCTGAAACGCACCTATTCTGCCTGTCAGGGTAGTAAAAGAAGCTTTGCCCCTCTTCCCAATCCCTTCCCCCATTTCTTTGAAGAGATCCATAGTCAGGAATCAAACACGGTGCCACACGATTAATAATGTGCTTCTAACGGAATCTCGACTAAAGCCTATATTCCCCGAATGTCACACGAAGTCTTTTTATTCCTGATGGAGGAGTGCCTCTAAATTAACCTTGCGCCCATTTCTTTTCTTCGCCAACAGCATAAAAGCCCTGGAGATATCTGCCATCAGGAATTTGGATTGCTCGGCCGCATCTGAATAGAATTTGATGATTATATGCTCAATCTCCAGAGACTTACGCAAGATATCAGAAATACTGGCCTTATCCTGTATCGCGATGTTTAAGGTATAATTATCCGTATCAAGATTAAAAGCGTATCCACCCTCAAGGGCATCAGTGATAACCCCAAAATATACCCTCTCAGTTTGAACTATGTTTTTCTTGTTCTCCCTAGCAATAGAGAAGAAAGCCTCGGCATATTTAATATAGCGCTCAGCCAACTCCTCGTAGAACCTGGCTGAGTCGTTTTCCAATTGCTTGGCTAAAGATATACCCTCAGATGTGGTATGTAATATCACCTGTCATTTATCTCCCTTACTAAAACCACCTTTGGATAACAACTTTACTTTCCGTGAAGAAGCGTATCGCTTCCTGACCCTGTGTGTGCAACACGCCGAAGAACGAGTCCTTCATGCCACTGAATGGGAAGAAAGCAACCGGTGCCGTTATTCCAACGTTAATACCAACATTGCCGCTTTCGATATTATACTGGAACTCCCTAGCACTTTTACCATTCGATGTAAAGATTGAGTGACCGTTCCCAAACAGATTTTCATTAGTAATCTTAATCGCTTCATCAAGATCTTTTACCCGCATTATACCCATTACTGGTCCAAATATTTCTTCTGCACCTACCCTGGAACCAGGCTTGACACCTTCAAAGATAGTCGGCCCTATGAAACAGTCGTCCGATAGACCGCCTTCAACCTTTACGTTTCTACCATCCATTGTTAATCTTGCACCATCTTTTATACCAATATTAATATATTTTAAAACATTATCCTTTTTTGCTTTATCACGTATCGGTCCCATTTGGATGGACTCATCAAGTCCGTAACCGATTTTTATCTTAGAAGCCTGGGCGACAACCTTATCCACAAACATCTTGTAGAACGCGTCGTCACCGACAACGACAGCGTTGGCTGCCGCCAGACAGCGTTGTCCAGTATTACCAAAAAACGAAGTCATCATAGCAGCTACGGTTTTATCCAAATCACAGTCAGGCATAATGGTCATGAAATTCTTGGCGCCGCACTGAGCGATAACCCTTTTACCTGTCTCTCCACATCTCTTGTAAATAACGTCTCTTCCGACCGGGGTAGACCCGACAAAGGTAATCCCAACAATATCCGGATGGTCCAGCATACCGTTAACTACAGCCCTTCCTCCGTTTACAACATTCCATACTCCCGGTGGGACACCAGCCTCTTCAGCCAGCTCGGTAAGTCTCATCTGGCTGAGGGGAACTTCACTGGATGGCTTGACGACCACCGTATTACCAGTGGCTAGAGCATAAGGTATTGACCAAAGGGGAATCATCCAGGGGAAATTAAAGGGACCGATGACACCGAAAACTCCAATAGGCGTCGGAATTACCCATTCATCTATTCCGTGGGCGATATCCTCTGAGTAGTTCCCTTGTATTAGAGTAGGAATACCGCAAGCCACTTCTACGTTTTCAATGCCGCGCCTTGTCTCTCCCCTTGATTCATCGATACATTTACCATGCTCCTGTGTTTGTATTCTACTTACTTCCTCGAAATTCTCTTCCAGCAGCTCCTTCAACCGGAAAAGAATCCTTGACCTGGCTAGTGGTGTTGTCCTCCGCCAGTCAGGAAATGCCTCCCTAGCTGCTTCCACGGCGGTATCTAATTCACCTTTGGTGGAGATGGGGCATTTAGCGATAGTTTTCATATTAGCTGGGTTGATCACATCTACAATTTCGCCTTTAGAATCTACCCATTCTCCATTTATATAATTTTTAACAATTCTTATATCTTTTATCGGCTCATCCAAAAGTGCCATGGTTTACTCCCTAACTTTTATTGTGGTAGTGAAAACGGACGCAGTAACAATCACATTCATACTACTTCTAACTCCCTCAGGTATCCAGCGCCCAACCGGGTGCCCCTCTAATCAGTCCTTGACCGATACTGGGTCCATGAAGGGCGGTAAATGTATCCCTGATATATTTTTCCGTTATCATTTCTTTATCACTGCCCATACCACCGCAGATATCATTCATTTGACTGACTATTTGCGACGCACACTGGTCAATATATGATTTAAGCAAGACGGTCAGTTTGGGGTCATAGTCATACTTGTTCTGCCAGCACCACGCCTGTCTGTATAGCATTTGCCTTACTGACTCAATTCTAATGCGCATTTCAGAAAGATGTCGGGCAATCAGTTGATGCTGAAGTATCGGCTTACCCCCTTGAACTCTTTTGCTAGCATAATCCACAGATACGTCATAAATTTCTCTTAACAGTCCGATTGTACAAGCACAGAGAAGGAATAGAGTAAACGGCGCCGCCACCACATGTTTCGTTGCGCCTCCTTCTTTGCCTAGCAATTGCCGAGCAGGGATTCGCATATTCTCGAAGAATAGTTCCGCAGTTATCAGGCATCTTCTCCCAAGCTTATCGTGAAACCTGCCCACAGAAAAACCAGGTAGATCGGCTGATACTAGGAACTGGCTACGACATTGATTCAATGATAACTTCTTATCTGTCCTAGCATTGAGGATTATTAACTTGGCGATACCTCCGTTTGAAATGAACTGTTTTGAACCGTTTATGATGTACTCGTCACCGCGTCTCTCGGCAAATGTTTGCATGGCGGCACCAGGAACATCATCCATAAGATAGTTGTCTGTCCCGGAATTCGGCTCTGACATACCAAATGCAATAAGATATCTGTCATCCTCCACAATTTTCGGAAACCACTCATCCTTTTGTTGCTTATTACCAAAAACGTTCATCAGTGCCACATTCTCAAGCACATGCTTAATACTATTAGCAAAGCCATGGTCTCCGGCAGCTAACTCCTCACACATTATGATATAGGTTATCAGGTCGTTTATACCCCCGCCTCCATATTCAGCAGGTACGGACAATGTCCTTAATCCTAGACTTGACGCCTTTTTCAGTAGCTCCCAGGGATAACATTCTTTTGGGTCCAATTTTTTATCGTATTCCTGACATATCGGTTTTACCTCATTTTGGGCAAATTCACGCGTCATTTGACGTATCATCTTCTGCTCTTCAGTTTCCCGGTAATCCATAACGACTTACCATCGCTCCTTTACAAGAAATACGTCCTACCTCATTCCCTCTTTAGTATCCCCCTGTACCTGTATTACCTATACCAGTTCTGTACTATTAATAGCGGTTTTAATGGCTTGCTTCTCTGCTTCCGTCAACTCAATTAGCGGCAATCTAACGCGGCCATCACCGCCCATCATACCTATTTGCTGTGTCCAATACTTATAGGTAGCCTGTAATTTACCCGGGACCGTTACGTTCTTCAATGCCCTCCTGATAGGCTCAAGTCTTTTGTAGGCTTCCAATGCTTCTCCGATCTCACCCTTTACTGCCAGCCCAGTGTACTTTTTAACAAGCTTTAGCTTCTTACTTTGCAGGATAAAAGGTGCTGGGTCGGCTATCATGGCTTCTTGTCCCCTAACAGTTAAGTTAATGAACCAGTTTTCCTCAGAAGTTTCACTAACCACGACTAAATCTCCACATAGTATCCTGGTCTGCATAATGTCCCTGGCGTGTGATGTTTCCTTTATGGCAACAACATTTTCTATTTCGGCAAGTCTACTGATGAGATGAGGGCTCATCAGATACCCGTGCTCCATCTGATTAAAAAGAGCGATACCAATGTTTACTTTGTCTGCTATATATTTATAGTACTGAAAAACACTCTCGTTTGTCAGAGCACCGAAGTAAAATTTGGGATTTATGACTACGGCGAAGTCAGCCCCGATTTCCTCGGCATATCTGGTCATCTCCAGAGCATTCTCCAGAGCAGGGTCTGATGTATAAGGCATAATAAACATATCGCCTCTAGCTTCGTCGACACCTATCTCAAAAACCCGCTTACGCTCGGCAATCGTCTGATGGAAAGCCTCCCCCATTAATCCGTCGAGGAACATGCCTTCGATTTGCAAGTTATCAATGCAGTGACGTATGTTATGCCGAAAGCCTTTCTCATCAATCTTGTAATCTGGAGTAAATGGTGTATATGAGGCTCCCCAAACGCCCTTCATGTGTTGTTTCGCATATGCCTTCGCCTCTGTTTTTGTATATTTCATTATTAGCTCCGTATTAGCTCCGTCTTATTTACACTTGGCACCCAATCTCCCGACCTGCTAGATTTTACACAACCCCGCCATTTTCCCCTATATCCAATTTCAAGAGTCTGGCTGCGTTTTTATAACACATCTGGTCAACTTCGTCCTGGCTGAAATCATAACCATACTTAGCAGCGACGGTAGGCAGATTTTTAAACAACTCCACCCATTCCTTTACCACTTCAATTGGATAGAAAGGATAGTCGGTACCAAAAAGTATATTCAGGCACCCTCCAGCCAGTGCGTTACGCATAATATCGAGCATATCCAAAAAAGCAGGTATATGGTCTTTATATTTACCTTTATTTCCCCTCCATCCACCCTTTATAACAGTAGGTGCCACTTCAGCAAGGTCAAAACTAATATTCGGATTGAAACGGCTCACTGTAACAGCTTCTTCCCACATAAATCCGATACCACCGCCAACATGCGCCATGATGAATTCCAATTCCGGAAAATCCTGTGACGGTTCATCCAGATGAATAGGATTCGTGTATTTAATATGCCTGAAAGGTGCCTGTCCGGTATGGATGGTAACGGGTACTCCCAGTTCTACACATTTCTCATATAACCGATAACACGACCGGTCGTTGGGATAGAAGCCGGTATGTGGAAGAAGTTTAACACCTTTAGCACCCCATTTTTTAACCCCTTCCTCAACAATCTCTAAAGCACAGCGCCGTTTGGGATTTACTCCGACAAAAGCGAGAAGTTTACCCGGATATTTTCGAGTTAATCGGTAAACTTGCCGGTTAATCTCCTCGATAGGTAGAACCGCTTCCTCTCCCCAACCTTCAGCAGCGCCGAAATCATTCGTCTGGCAAACCCCGGCATCAATGCCCAGTAATTCCATGTCCCTTATCCATCGATCCCCTTGAGGATCGTGTAGCACGTCATAAATAGAGCTTGCCTCTTTGATTACTTTGGGGTCACCGAAGGGAAACGTACTTCTTGCCGCTCTGCGAGCTGCCGCCCGCTTCATCCCTTCAGGCCAATGATCCTTATTAAGGACATGTGTATGAATATCTATCAACATGGTTTTCTCTCTTTTGGGCACCGGCTCCTAAACACCCCTCTGCCATCAGTGATTAATATCGTCTGCACCTGAATACCCATAATCCAGTTCACTCCGAAACAGATTAATCATCTTAATCAAGCATATATGCAGCATAATAACCTTCGTGAATAGCATCAAAGATGTCACGTGGTTCAACGCAATCGCCTACTGCGCAAACATCTAAATCACCCATCTGCACAAGTTCATCAAATACTTCTCTGGTCGGCCTCATTCCAGAGGCCAAGACCACAGTATCACCCTTGATCTCGCTCTTAATCCCGGATCTATCGTGGAGAATTATGCCATTATCTGTAATCGCCCCCAAATGCACACCGGCCCGTATCTCAACGTCCTGCCTGGATAGTCTGTGGAGGAAAGCGGGGCGTTCGTTGTGATTCATATCCAAGGCTATATTATCCTTTCTCGTTGTAATGATGACTTTTTGTCCTTGCTCAGCTATGAATAAAGCAACATCACACCCTATTCTCCCTCCACCCACCACAATCACATTCTTCCCGATTTTAGTTCCCCGCAATATGTCCAGAGCACCGACCACAAAGGGTTTGTTTACACCGGGAACATCCTGAATCCAAGGCATAGCCCCGGTGGCGACTATTACGGCATCAAATTTACCATCTTTTATAGATTTTACGGTAGCTTCGCTATTGGTGACTTCGACCCCTGTCTTCCTGACCTGCGTGGATAAGTAATAAATCAGTCTTCTTAACTCGGCTTTAAACTCAGGGACAGATGCTTCTATCAGCATACCGCCCAATTTTCTTTTCTCAAATAAAGTAACCTTATGTCCTTTTAAAGCAGCTACCCTTGCTGCTTCCATCCCGGCCGGGCCTCCACCCACCACAGCTACCCGCCTGGGTGTAGCCGCCCGGGTAATTCTGAATTCATCTTCTTTCCCTACTGCTACATTTACCGCGCAATTAGTCCCACCCCTGGTATTTCCTTTGGGACCAACGCAGTCAGCACAACGGATGCAGGGATTAATATCTTCAGGCCTACCCTCCCGGGATTTCAGGGGAAGAAAAGGGTCAGCTAAAATCGGTCTCGCCATTGAAATAAAATCCGCTTTCCCATCCTCAAGTGTTTTTTCAGCCAGTTCCGGGGTATTGATGGCCCCTCCAACAATAACCGGAATATTAACACTACTTTTTATTAGTTCAGCCGCCCAGATGTGAGTTCCTGGCGGCCTATACATTGGGGGCTGTTCATAGTCAATAGCGTAATGGTCTCCTCCTGATACATGGATAACATTTACCCCGGCTTTCTCAAGCGCTCTGGCTACTTCCTGGCTTTCCTCAATAGTAATACCGCCCTCTTGATAATCAGAAGCGCTTATCCTGACACTTAAGGGGTAATCTAACCCTACTTTATTACGGATGTTGGCAATAACATCAAGGAGGAATCTCATTCTGTTTTTCAAACTACCACCATACCAATCGCCTCGTAAGTTGGTAAGCGGAGATAAAAAATTAGTAATTAGATAACCATGAGCACCATGAACTTCCACCATTTCAAATCCCGCCTGTTGTGCTCTTAATGCAGCATCGCCAAAAGCCTTAGCAATCTCTCCAATTTCTTCAAAGGTAAGTTCCTCCGGAACTGGGGCACCGGGGTCGACTCCCTCCCAGGGGATACGGGACGGTGCCTTTATTGGAGGTACACCTAAGAATTTCTCTCTCCCGGCATGTTCTAATTGCAAACATGCCCTGGCCCCGTTTGCCTTAATAGTAGTTGCCAACCATTGCAATCCTGGTCGATGCTCGTTGCTGCTTATACCCAGCTGACAAAATCCTGACTTGCTGGCTTTATCATCCACATATGCGTATTCGACTATTATGAGGCCAGCACCCCCCCGGGCTACCTCCCGGTAATGCCTTATAATCCGCTCGGTAACACACCCATCCAGAGTCGAATAGCATGTAGCAAGAGGTGCTTTTACCAACCGGTTCTTAATCCAGAGTTTCCCAATGTATCCGGGCGTAAACTGCTTGGGAAACATGGAATCCCTTTTATGCGATAACATGATTACCCTTCTTAATAAATATTTCGAAGCAACCAGTCTCGTGTATTTAACGCCAAATCAAATAACTATGATCTCTTGGTTCGACTACTTAGGCTAATTAGTGATCCTGACACTAATTCCAGTTAAACTACGATGGCTCTTCCATAACCGCCGCCCATGCTTCAATTTCTATATTTGCACCGGATTTGTGCATATACATTCGTTTTATTCCCATCACAACGTTACATGGCGGCACCCTGCCCTTAAAGTATTGTCCGAATGCAGGATCAACAATATTTTTCTTATCTTCTAAAGACACATTTTCATCTAACCAAACATGCAGATAATAAATATCCTCCATTGTGGCTCCCGTTGAGGCTAAGGCAGTTTTTATTCTTTCCATTATGTTTACTGTCTGTGTTTTGAAGTCTCCTTCGCCGCTTTCCCCACTACCCCCTACTATTTCGCCGGTACTATTATCCCGAGAACATAAACCAGAGAGGAAAAGCAGGGTAGCCCCTGGCTTAATCTTAGTCATTGCACCGTAAGGGCCTACCGTTTGCAGGTTAAATACACTTTCGTAATCCGTTATTTCGAATGCTTTCTCTCTCGGGCTCTTAACCTTTTGTTCGGTCACTTTCTGTTCCGTTTTCCCTTTCGTCCGGTCTTCAATTACCGGGGCAAAATACACTATATTTTATCCATGATAGTATCACCTATGATAGTATCACCTGATAGAAAGTCTGTCAATAAAAACTACCTTCATCCTCTTATACCCAGAACTCCGTCTGCAATAGTCAAATCCTATTTGGAAGAGAATAGTTCCATCTCAGTTTTCACCTATCACCTCAATATTCGCCAACCTGTTTTAATCTTTTCAACATTTCATTCCTCGCCTGAATATCATTCTTTATAATAGCCTATCATGTTTTCTAAGAAAACTGACTGTTCCACTTACACAGAAACTTATCCGGCGGCTTTCTTCTTGCAAATCATGAATAATTATTGTATAGTGATTTATTCAGATTGATTTTTCGCATTAAACTATGCAAAGTATAAAAATACTTAATTTTAAGTAAAAGGAGATGCCTATGTAGTGATACTTGGCTGCCAGAGACAAAATCTGTCTAGATATGTAAGGAGGGACTCAAACATGCTACTACCAAGTAAAAACAAAAGACCAATAGTTTTATGCAAATTAATATTATGCCTAGTTATGATTGCTCTTCTCACTGTTTCTCTATTCGCGGGTTGTAGTCAGGCACAACCGGAGGAGATGGATAAACTTACCTATAGATATTCATGGATGTTCAGCGCCGGTTTTGCCCCCGCCTTCTTGGGTTTCGACAAGGGTTTTTTTGCTGACGAGGGCATAGATGTCATATTGAAACCGGGCGCCGGAATTGCCAATACCCAACTAATCGGCAATGGAGTTGAGCAATTCGCTGATGAAGGTTACCAAGATGTAATAGAGGCTGTGCAGGCAGGCATGCCAGTTAAAGCTGTATTTGCCCGTACCCAACTAAATCCGGTAGCTCTCATTTCACGAGCCGATAATCCAATTAAGCATCCTAAAGACCTCGAGGGTAAAACCGTAGCTTCCGGTATGGGAGCCGGCTCACTGGCTCTACTTCCCGCCCTTATGAAAGCAGCCGGTGCTGACATTGACAAAGTCACCATCCGGACAGTTGACTGGGGGGCAGTCCAGGAAGTACTGATGCTGGGGAAGGTTGACGCTGTCGCCCTATATTTTACGAACACTGTCCCGGAACTTGAAGCGAAAGGTGTGCAGACACACCATGTAAAATACAGCGATTTTGGAGTCAATGTGATAGGCGAGGGGCTTATCGTGAGCGATGAACTGATTGCAGAGAACCCCGATCTTATCAGGCGCTTTGTTCGAGCTTTACAGAAGTCCTGGCAATATGCTGCCGACAATCCGGATGAAACAGTAGATATTTTTATGAAGCACAATGCTGATTGGGAAAGGGAACCACTTTTGAAAACACACCAAAATAATGTAGGACTTTTCCGCACTGCGAATACCCAGGGGAAACCTTTGGGCTGGATGGCAAAGGAAGACTGGGAGCTAAGCCAGGATATAATGATTAACTACCTTGAGCTGGAGCAGAAACTTCCGGTAGAAAGCTATTACACCAATGAGTTTGTCCCTCAATAGAAGCATCTGGTAAATCTTGTTTCAGCATAAAATCATAGAGTGAACCAACAACGAAGAGGCATGCCGTGATTGCTGCTGTTAAATAACTGGCAGTATATCCCAGGAAATTCTGCGGGCTATATTCCGAATGTAAGGCAGGATATATACGCCCGATCTGAGAAACCACTTGCAATCGTGATTCGGGTGAAAGAAAGCGGTGTATCTTAACATATGTGAATTTGGTTCTTAAAACTATTGAGAGAACAGGTGGGAAACTGTAATGTGGATAGGCAAGAAGCAATGAGCAGATGAATAGAATAGAGCAGATAAGAACCTCTATCGTAAATATTAAGAAATACTCTATCATTATCGGCTATCCAGCAGGTACAATGATTGCGGTGCTGCTTATCTGGGAGACGATTGTCTGGGCATTCGAGTTTCCCGAATATTTCCTTCCCGGACCATTCGTCATCTTACAAGAACTATTTTCAATCGGCTTCAAGTTAGTCCCAGATGCTTTGTTAACAATTCAGGAAACAATATTAGGTTTTATCCTTGCCATAATTGTCGGCTTCTCTGCCGCCTTAGCCATCGCATGGTCTGAGCACATAAAACGGGCAGTATTACCGTTATTTATATTTCTCCAGACCATGCCCAAGATTGCAATCGCTCCAATATTTATTATCTGGTTTGGATTCGGTCCATTGCCCAAGATAATTATGTCCTTCCTTATTTGTCTTTTCCCTATCCTTATCAATACCTCAGTCGGGCTGGTTTCCGTTGAAACAGCAATGCTGGAACTGGTTAAGTCAATGGCGGCAACAAAAAAGCAAATCTTCCTAAAGGTCAGAATACCAAACGCTTTACCAATATTCTTCACCAGTTTGAAAATTGCGATAACTTTAGCTCTGATCGGGGCGCTTGTCGGAGAGTTTGTCGGAGGTGAAGGAGGGTTGGGTTACCAGATATTACTGGCTAATGCCCGATTAGATGCGCCAAGACTCTTCTCAATTGTCATTATTCTGATGCTTATCGGCGCTGGCCTTTTCTATCTTATATCGGGATTAGAACGCGTTATTTTACCCTGGAAGCCTGCAGAAAATGAAGTGGGTACCACTATCACTGGAGTGCCACAATAGTTTTAAATCATAGATATTGTCAATGACCCGCCTTCCCAAAGACTTGGCTAGAAGTGAATCTTTTGTAGACCATAAGTACTGTTTTACACCCAAGGATTAAGTCAGTACCAGCATTTTATCTTCGGAGAATCATCATCCCTTTCTTTACGTATTTACGAGACTAAGATTGCCTTGATAATTTATGATAAAATAAAGTTAATACCATCGCTTAGAGGTTTGGGCTTACTCCGACCAGCACCCTCCATTGGTTGATGAAGATAGAGTATAAAAAGAAGAAAACTACGGACAACAGGAGAGTTCCAACGGATAAGGTAAATAGAATTTCTTAGTTTCAACAGAAATATGGAAAATAATCAGATAAGAACTGCCGCCATCATCGTTGCTGCTGGGGAAAGCCAGCGGATGACCGGCATCGATAAAGTCCTAGCGACGCTGGGTGGTGAGCCTATTTTAGTACGGGCGTCACGACCTTTCCAGGAATGCCCGCTGGTTCATCGAATAGTGGTAGTAGCAAACAGAAAAAACAAAGCGAGATGCCAGCACCTGATGGGCGGAGGTGAATGGTCTAAGGTAAGTGATGTTTACCTCGGCGGAAAACGAAGACAGGACTCGGTACTGGCAGGGTTAAAGCAACTGAAGAATTACGACTGGGTAATAATCCATGATGGCGCCCGACCGCTAGTAACCGCGGATTTGATTGAAAGAGGGCTAGAGGCGGCAGGGGAAACAGGCGCTGCCATCGCTGCGGTACCGATGACTGATACCGTCAAGGTAGCCGGAGATGATAAAATAGTCGGGCAGACACTTCCGAGGGATAATTTATGGACGGTGCAGACTCCACAGATATTCCGTTTCGATATCATAACGAAGGCATACCACTGCATAAAAAACGAAGTCACCGATGATGCCTCGCTGGTAGAGCAGCTTGGCTATAAAGTCAAGCTATATATGGGTTCTAATAATAACATTAAGATAAGCACTCTTGATGACATGGCTCTTGCTGAGAAGCTGTGGCGAGAGCGGAGATGATAAAATGCGCGTTGGTATTGGGTATGATATTCATCCCCTAACCGAGGGGAGGAAGCTTGTGCTAGGGGGAGTAGTAATACCCTTTGGTCAAGGTCTCAGCGGCTGGAGTGACGCCGACGTGTTGACTCACGCGGTGATTGATGCCCTGCTGGGAGCTGCGGCGCTGGGAGATATCGGCAGTCATTTCCCACCAGAGACGCCTGAATTTAAAGATATATCCAGCCTGGTGCTTCTGGAGATAATCAGGAACAAGTTAGGGGAAAATGGCTGGCAGGTGGTTAATATTGATGCCACCGTCATTGCGGAGAGTCCCCGCCTAAGTACCTATATTAACCGGATACGCAAGCAACTGACCAAGGTACTGGGCATCGATGTCAGCCAGGTCAGCGTAAAAGCCAGTACCTTAAACGGACTGGGATTTATCGGCAACAGCGAAGGCATCACCGCCTATGCCGTAGCTTTAATAGAAAATGTTATACAATGAAAGTTTTTAATACTCTATCCCGGCGGAAGGAATTCTTCCTTCCGCCGAAAGATTCGGTCAGAATGTACGTTTGCGGCGTTACGCCCTATGATGACGCTCACCTAGGTCACGCCATGAGCTATATCATTTTCGATACCATCCGGCGTTATCTCCGATTTCGCGGCTACAAAGTGAGGTATGTGCAGAATATCACTGACATCGACGATAAGATTATCGACCGTGCAAACCGACTCGGCATTCCCACTAGCGACCTTGTGGCAAAGTTCACCGAAAGCTATTTCAGCGATATGCATTCCCTGAATATTGAACAGGCCGACGTTTATCCCCGGGCGACTGAAGAAGTACCCAAGATAATCGAGGTAATAAAGAGATTGGTAGCCAAAGGCTACGCCTACACGGCGCTGGGCAGTGTCTATTTCCGAGTAAGAAATGTCTCCGACTACGGCAAGCTGGCACACCGCACCTTGGAGTCAATGACCTCTGGAATACGGATTGAAGCTGCGAAGGAGAAAGAACACCCGATGGACTTTGTTCTCTGGAAGGCGGTAAAACCCGGCGAACCATTCTGGGAAAGCCCCTGGGGGCCGGGCAGACCGGGCTGGCACATCGAGTGCAGTGCTATTTCACTAAAATACCTAGGAGAAACCATTGATATCCACGGCGGCGGACAGGATTTAATCTTCCCCCACCACGAAAACGAGATAGCCCAGTCAGAGGGCTATACTGGCACTGGGCCATTCGTTAAGTACTGGCTACATAACGGACTGCTGCAACTTGGTGAAGAGAAAATGAGTAAATCACTGGGAAACCTGATAACGATCAGAGAAGCGGTGGAGAAATACAGTGTCGATGCTATCCGCATCTTTGTCCTTAATTCCCACTACCGCAGCTCGTTGACCTATTCCAAAGAGGTGGTAACAGCCGCGGAAAGCGGCGTCGAGAAATTACGGCGAACGGTCTCAAGAGAAGATTCCACTACCGGTGACGGCGAAGTCCTGGATGCAGAACCTTACCGTGTGCAGTTCATAGAGGCTATGGATGATGATTTCAACACCCCGAGAGCACTGGCGATTCTTTTTAATTTAGCTAGGGCGATAAACCAAGCCAGAGATACGAGTATTGGTTTTACAGATGCTCAAAATATTCTTTCAGGGCTGGCACATGATATCCTCGGCTTAAAGCTGAAATCCACTGACTCAATCAGAGAGAAGGATTCAGAGACCGACACCCTCGTGAAAAAACTAGTCGAAGAGCGCAATAAGCATCGTCAAGAAAAGCAGTGGCAACAGGCGGATGAAATAAGAAATAAGCTGGATGAACTGGGTATAATCCTTGAAGACACCCCTCAAGGTACTCTGACAACATGGAAGAGAAAAAAGTAATTTGAGAAATTACCGATAGGGTCAGGTACAAAATGAGGGTGTTAAAAAGCCTTTCGCAGTCAGCATGAAGCTTAGGGGGGGGAAGGAGCAATCCAGCTAATATCATACTCAAAATGCGTAACTAGCTTTGTCTCTGTACCTATGCTAAAATTATACATTAATTGCTTATTCGGAAAATAATAAGAGTGGAATGATGACTGAAAAGCTTAATAACGACCTGAAGACGTTTATTGAGAACGTGAACAAAAAACCTAAAAAGCGAAACGGATTGAAAGTACGTTTTGCCTTCATGAAACGAAAAAGAAAGTAAATCCCTGAATCAACTACCCTTTTCCCGGCATGCCACCCGGTTAAACGGGTGGTCGTTTTGTGTGAAACTAGGCAGATAATTCTCCGGTGAACTGAGTTCCTGAAGCCAGCCGTTCTCCATTCTCAGTTTACGCAGATGGGTCACAACCTCCTGATATTCTTCCGTTGAGATTTTCCGCGAAAGAAGTGGTATCCTAGGAGCACAGTATGCCGGATAGTATTGAGACATAACGCTGACGGTAACCGAAGGCGAGATTTCACCAGCCAACCAATCGAGTGAATCTGGTACCCCGGCAAGTCCGCTCGGTAGTATTAAGCAGCGCACAATCAATCCCCTCCGGCCAATACCCTCGTTATCAACCACCAAATTACCTGCCTGCCGATACATCTCTTTTATAGCGCCACGCGCCTTTGATACATAGTCGGGAACCTGCGAGTATTTTCGACCCCACTTATCAGACGAGTATCTCAAATCCGCCAGATAAATATCAATAATACCATCGAGTTCTTTAAGAGTCTTTGAAGAATCGTAACTATTGGTGTTATAGACCAACGGCAGCTTTAATCCTAGAGGCACTGCGTCCACCAGCGCCCGGACTATTTGCGGAACAAAATGGGATGGTGACACAAGAT
The DNA here is from genome assembly GCA_964342875.1 of uncultured Dehalococcoidaceae bacterium. Taxonomy (GTDB): domain Bacteria; phylum Chloroflexota; class Dehalococcoidia; order Dehalococcoidales; family RBG-16-60-22; genus CAYFHI01. Next base: position 5,509 of record CAYFHI010000004.1, on the reverse strand, counting down.
TAATATTATGACATCCTTTGTCCTGAAGATACAGCATCTTCTCAGCTAGCTGACTCGTCCTGAGAACATTATGCTGCTGAACCTGATAATCCTGGGTTATCTGGTGATTCTGGCAGTAAACGCAGCGCAGGTTACAGTTACCAAAGAATATTGTCCCTGACCCCTGGTTCCCTGATAAAACCGGTTCCTCACCGTGGTGAGCACAGGCCGCAGAAACTACCGGCAGACATCCGGAATGACAAAACTTCGTTTCACCCTCTAAGCGATTAATTCGGCATTCTCGAGGGCAAATATCACACGAAGCCAGCCTCGCTTCCATCACCTCGGCACGTCGTTCCAAATCACCCGACCGATACAAGTCAATATACCCAGGTCTGATTATTACTTCCGCTTGCATCTCATTCAACCAAACTTAGTTACCCTCTTTTCGCCTGACCACCAGCGTGAGTCTGTTCAGTCCCGTAATCTCCACTATCTCCCCGACAGCGATATCACCATCAACCGATTTTGCCTTCCAGTACTCCCCTTCGACTTTAACCACTCCGGATGGAGCCAGCCACTCTACTGCTTCACATTCAAGACCTATCATCCCTTCAGCACCAGTTACTTTTTTCCGACGCAGGCTAGGCAGCACCGCCCACGTCCTCACAATAATGAACCCGCCGAGTGACAACCCGATAGGTATCCACACCCATATCGATAGTTCCACCTTGAAATACCATACCGCCAAACCTATCAACACCAGTATGATAACATCGTCTATCAACGATACCACTATTATAAGCCATGCTTTTTTCTTTGATATCTCGCCTTTCTCTTTCATTATAGGCATCTTTATGTCAACTTTAATAATTCACAGACGTACTATTCCGCCCGGCAAAAATCCCATCAGATTCCCCTCCAATTATGGGGATAATCTAGATAATTTTTCCAGAGCCGCTTCAATTCTTCTCAGGCAGCAATCCTTACCCAACACCACCATTGTCTCAAATAAAGGAGGTGTCGCCGTTCGTCCGGTTACAGCGGTGCGCAGAGTCCCAAAGATCTGGCCCGTTTTCAACCCTAGCTTATCAGCCAACGGCCTAAGTACTGCTTCCAAGGATTCGGTATCGAATGTGTCTAATCTACTGAGGTTTTTCAGTCCTGAAGCCAGTGCATTAATTGCCGATTCACGCTTCATTTTTTTTCCGACAAGCAGCCCTGCATCGTAATCTTCGTCAACGAAGAAAAATTGAGTCAGTTCCGATACCTCCAAAAGCTTCTTAACCCTTTCTTGTATAAGCGGTATTATCTGCCTCACATAATCAATGTGTAATGGACGCTCTATCTCTAGAGGCAAACCTTTTTCTAAAAACGACAGGGAGCGCCGGGTAAAATCATCCTGCGTCAAACTTCTTATATAAATCCCGTTCATCCAGTCGAGCTTATCACGATTAAAGATAGCTCCGGTCTTGCCGATTCTCTCCAGGGCAAAGTTATCGACGAGTTCCTGCTGCGACATAATCTCGGTCTTATCATCCAACGACCAGCCGATTAATGAAAGAAAGTTAAACATGGTCTCTGGCAGATAACCCTGTTCCCGGTATTCCAGTATGGATACAGCCCCATGCCGCTTGCTCAGCTTAGCGCGGTCGGGTCCCAGTATCATCGGGTGATGAACGTAGAGTGGGGGCTCAAAGCCGAAGCGCTGGTACAGCAGCAAATGACGAGGAGTACTTGAAATCCACTCCTCCGCCCTGATAACATGGCTGATTTCCATAGCGTGGTCATCAACGACGCTAGCAAGGTGATACGTCGGATAACCATCCGATTTGAGTAAAACGAAGTCGTCAAGAGTACTGTGCTCGAAAGAAACTTCGTCCCAGATAGCATCCTCATATCTGGTCTGCCCATTCAGCGGCGTCTTGAAACGAATTACCGGCTTGATACCCGCGACTTCATTCTGCTTCCGCTTTTGCGGACTTATATCCCGACAGAGACGGTCGTAACCAGACGGCTGCTTGCGCTTTACTTGCTTTACCCGCATCCCCTCAAGCCGTTCTGGGGAACAGTAACAATAATAGGCATCTCCTTGTGCCACGAGTTGTTCGACAGCTTCCCGATACTTTCCCAATCGCTGTGACTGATAGTAAGGTCCGTAGTCACCACCCACCTCCGGCCCCTCGTCCCATTCCAATCCCAACCAGCGGAGACCGTCCATAATGGCCTCCTCTGCTCCCACCACCTTGCGGGCAACATCCGTATCCTCGATACGCAGGATAAACCTACCACCGTTATGCCGTGCCATCAGCCAGTTGAACATGGCTGTGCGGATATTGCCAACGTGGGGAAGTCCGGTGGGACTGGGGGCAAAGCGAACCCTAACAGGTTTGGGCATTGATAAAATTCTCCTTTGTATACGCAACCATCCTACCACCCGATTCCCATCCGATTCAAGAGCTTTTAGGAACTCCGCCCCCTTTTCCCCCAACGAGACAAATCTATTCCCACCCTTACCTCCCTCGCATCATATACGGCTTTAGCTGCGAGTATTTCCAATGGAAACTGTTAAGGGGACAGGTGCACCAGAATAATCTACCCTATACCTTTAAGTGCCTGCTCTAAATCCGGTGGCAGTTCGGATTTAAACTCCACGTATTCGCCGCTTGAAGCCAGCTTAAACCCTAGCTTACAAGCGTGCAGGAATTGCCTTGATAAAAAGGTCGTTTTCACCCCATACACCGCGTCACCTGCCACTGGGTGACCGATAGCCGCCAGATGCACTCTTATCTGGTGGGTGCGTCCCGACTTCGTCTTGATTTCAAGAAGAGCATAATCACCGATATACTGAATAACCTTGTATTCGGTGCGCGCTTCCTTACCCACAGATAATACCGCCATACGCTTACGGTTACGTGGGTCGCGCCCCAGCGCCGCCTCAACCATACCGCTCTCAGGAGTGAGCTTACCTTTAACCAACGCCTGATATGCTTTAACTACAGAACGGGTCTTGAACTGGTTTAACAAGTTGTCCTGAGCTTTCCTATTCTTGGCTACCAGCATCAACCCAGATGTATCTTTGTCCAGCCGGTGCACAATACCGGGACGCAGAGAATCTTCCATATCGGCTAAAGCGGGGGAATGCGCCAGAACGGCGTTTACCAAGGTATTGCTCGGATGCCCCGGCGAAGGGTGTACCGTCAGCCCAGCCGGTTTGTCCACCACCAAGAGGTCGGCATCTTCATACACAATTGCCAGTGGAATTATCCCGAGGGATAAGGTGGTGGGCAGCGTTGCCGGTACAAAGATATTAACAGCGTCACCGATTTCCAGTTTCAGACTCGCCTTAGCCACCTTACCGTTAACAGTGATGTTCCCTTCAACAATGAGTTTCTGAGCGTAAGTGCGAGAGATATCCGGACACTTCTCGTTGACGAACCTGTCAAGACGAGGCCAAGAAGCGTCAGCGATTAGATTATTAATCATTTCCATGTTGACGCTTTCCGACCGTATACGTTTGGAAGATAGTGTAAGCGAAAATAATAATGCCAACCGTTACCGCAGAATCCGCGACGTTGAAAGTCGGCCAGATTTTAAAATCGATAAAGTCGGTAACATGACCTAGACTAATCCGATCAACCAGATTACCAACCGCCCCACCCAGCACTAGTCCAAGCGCCCCTTTACCCTGCATATTATTAATGATTCGCAAATAACAGGAGGGAAGAAGGGCGTAGAGAACGATAACGATAACACCGATAAAAGCAATGATGGTCAAGATAGAAGATTGATCTTGAAATAAACCAAAAACAGCCCCAGTGTTGGAAATATTGGTAATACGCAAAAAGCCTATGTCAAAAAGAGATTGCCCGATAGTTAAATTGGCTCTTATCCAAGTCTTAGTTAACTGGTCGACAAATACTATTAAAAGCGCGATGAGAAAAAATACTACATTCTGCAAGTTATCCAAGCTGAAATTTATTTTTTGCATTCTTTGCCTGTTGAGTTTTGCAATCCAGGCATAAACTTGCCTGCGGTAGCGCGTCTAAACGAGCCTGAGCAATGGATTTACCACAACTATCACAAAGACCATACGTCTTTTCATCAAATTTAGCCAAAGCATGTTCAATATCGACTAATTGCTCTCTAATGCGTTTTTCCAAAGCAAGGCGCTTTTCCAACTCCAGAACCTCGTTAGCTTCTTCCTCCCTTTTACCAAAAGGGCTGCCCTCGCGTCTCTCATCCGCACTTGACGCGTTAACTTGCAACTCTTTCATTTCGTCTATTAAGCGTCGCTGTTCATCCTCCAGACGGGCACGAAACATTTTATTACTGGTAGTCATTTTCCCCTCCGCCTGCCTATCGAGTTTGTAGCAGGCTATCGTTACCTTTCGGACTAAACCACGAATACGTTATTATAAAAAAATAAATAAGGAAAGCAATTGGATGCAAGGTAGACTAATCCTGCATTATTACTGTCTGATAGGCATCTCTCGCCGACTGCACACGATGGCATACGTCTTCTAACGTGTTAGTACCACCATCTATTGTATCGCATACCCTCACCTCGGGTACCATATCGAAAGGCATGGACAACGGACAATAATTATCACATTCTGTAATGTCCGACAATTTATGATGTCCCTGTTGGTATAGTTTTGGATGCAACATATTATCAGTGTAAAACAAAATGCTCATTTGGTCAATGGTTTTGACACCCATTTTTATATAATTATTCCCAAGTTACATAAATATTTTTGAGAAATATTTGACTTCTGCACTCTTAAAAAGTTTGCCTCACATTTGACATGTTACCAAACCTGATGTTATACTTACAAACTGGAAAATTCGAAGCTCGAAAGAAAGGCCATAACAGCGCGGGGTGGAGCAGTGGTAGCTCGTCGGGCTCATAACCCGAAGGTCGTTGGTTCAAATCCAACCCCCGCTACCAAGTTGGAAGCATCCCGAACCACTTGCCACAGAGGAAATGAGTCCAAATGGTGAGTTGAGTTCGGGATTTTTTATTATCTGTCCATCCTCAACATAGAGGCGTTTAAAAACGGTCTCACACAACAACCTTTTTTCGGCGAAAGTTCCTTTTTCAAATAGAAAATCCAGTTGCTTTGCTAGATTCAGGGCTATCTCGAAATCAGCTTTAACCAGATTCCGTCTGGATTTTACCATTTCAATCAGATCGTTTAACTTAGCCCGCTCCGCCTCAATTTCATCTCGATGTTCTCTGAAATCTGCAAAGGAAATGCCTTCCTCAATAGCCAATTTCTGAAGGTTCTTCTCCATCTGATGCAGTTTCACCAGCCTGGATTCGGCTCTTCTGAGTTCCTGGTCGCTGTTATCTTCGTTGCCAAACCACGCCGTCAGCTCCTTTTCCAGCATTGCAGCAATTGCTGATTTAAATCAATGGTGCTTAGTGGTTCGAATCCCCCCAGCTGGAGATAGGGTGTCAATAGGTAGAACTGTAGACCGTCAGCGATAATGGGACACGAAAAGGGTTACGAAAACCGTACAGTTG
>CAYFHI010000003.1:0-54845 GCA_964342875.1 uncultured Dehalococcoidaceae bacterium | reverse complement strand
CCCTGAACGTAGCGCGTCTGCCATTCCGCCACTTCGGCATTCATGGCAACTCATCAATTTTGGTGAACTTCACTAACAATTTTTACTCTAATATGCTCCTGTTGTCAAGCTACCACAGGCATAAAGTGCGCCTCTTTATTCCACTAAAATTGACCTACTCCTGAAAATCAGTTAATATGACAAACAAGTCCCAAATATAGAAGGAGGCCCCTATGGATTTTCAATTGACTGAAGAGCAGTTGATGCTTCAACAAACGGCTCGCGAATTCGTCCAGAAAGAAGTAAAGCCCGTAGCCCGAGAGCTTGATGCCAGGACGAACCCGATAGACTGTTTCTCCTGGGAACTGTTAAAGAAAGCTTCTCAGGTGGGTTTCAGAACCGCAGTCGTGCCCCTTGAATATGGCGGAGGAGGTCTCGACTTATTATCCCAGGTAATCCTCACCGAGGAACTGGCGGCCGCCGATGCTGGTTTCGGCTACGTTATGTGTCACGCCATGCACCTTAGCCGTGTTCTCTTCACGACCTGTAATGAGGAACAGAAGAAGGAGTTTCTCCCAAAATTCATGGCGGATGATAATTACCTGTTGGCGTATGGGCTGACCGAACCCAGCGGCTGGACGGATAAGGCTCTTCCCTATGATGCCCCCGGGGCGGCAATGGACACCTTCGCTGAGAAGAAGGGTGACGAATATATTATTAACGGCACAAAGGTCTTCATTTCAAACGGTGCCGTTGCCAAGCTATACATCATTAATGCCAGGACAAATAAGGAATTGGGAATAACTAAAAGCTGGAGTCAGTTCCTAGTCCCCCGTGAAGCACCGGGATTTTCAATCGGCAAGGTTCATAATAAACTCGGCATGAGATTTTCACCGAATGCGGAGCTAATCCTGGAGGATGTTCACGTCCCGGCTAAATATCTCATTGGAAAAGAAGGCAACGGTTACGAGCAATCAATGGTAACGGCGGCACCCGGCGTCATCACCTCCAAAAACGCCTGCCTAGTGGGTGCTATGAGATTATGCTATGAGGAAGCACTGGAATATGCCAAAACCAGAATTGGCGGGGGCAAACCAATTATAGAGCACCATGCAATTGAGATGATACTTGCTGATATGGAAGGAAAAATAAAGGCGGGAAGACTGCTCTTATGGCAATGTGCCTGGAATGTGGATAATCAAAATGAATCTGACCCGAAATTAGCCTGGCTAACCAAAGCGTTTCTAGATGAAATAGCGGTAACCGTAACAACTGGGGCGCTGGAAATATTCGGAGGTTACGGTACGGATAAAGACATGCCAATAGAGAAATGCATCAGAGACGTTTATAACCAGCTTCACGGATTTGGATTGCGTCACTTCTCTCTAATTAAAGGGAGTCCGAATTCGAAATAAAGAAAATACTAAATACCCTCATATACTGGCGGTGCTGCTAGCGATTAACTGATAGAGTTTCTATTCGCACCACATCACCCGTACTCAGGGAAAGCTCCTCGGTTAATTTCACTGGAGCTATAATCTCAACCTTGGATTCGGGGTAATCGGGGACTTCGGGAATGATGATAGCTCCGCTTACTTTTCCCTCTATCAACACGGGAAAGCCCCGAGCGGCACAATATTTATCGTCGGGGGGAATTATCTCGATACCCTTCAGTGTTTTAATTTTCTTAAGCTTCTCTAAATCACCGACTTCGGTAATGTCCAGATTAAGTGTTCCGGGATAAGGGTCAATACCCAGCCTGGTTATGAACTGCTCCCTTACCCAAGGGAGACCGGTGAATGAGCTGGATTCCCTCAAACCTTCGGCGAGTCTTCCTTTTACTACTAAAGCATCGTAATTTGAAGGTTTCATTGGTTTTCAAAGCGACAAGAGTAACTTGCTTAACCTTGCTTTAATTTTTTCCGGCAGAATCTTTTCCCCATAGGCCAGAATTCTTTCTAAAACGCCGCCGAATTCGTCTTTAAAACCTTCTTTATCGCTATCAGGGAGACCCGCATACATCCTCTCTATATTACCAACCCAGTTATCAAGAGGTTCTAATTTTTTTCTGTCATAGAGATACCCCTCTAGCGACCCGGTTTTAGCGGCAAACAAAAACAGTTCCTTATTATCGCTCACTTGAGTCCTCCTCAGTTTTTCGCAATCTGTCAAGATAGGGGACAAGCAAATTCAAATCAGTCAAAACGCAGTCAGGTTCTTCACTGGCTATAAGTTGCTCACTGGCAACACCGTTAAGAACCGCCACTGTCTTAACTCCCGCCTTTTTCCCCGCCATGATATCCACCCGGGAATCCCCAATAAATACACACTCTTCTGCTGATAGTCCCAGTTCCCTGATACACTTCAGTATACCATCAGGCGCCGGCTTTGCCGGCGCTTCGGCAGCGGTAACCATAACATCTACGAAGTGTCCTATGTTTAATCGGCGAAGCTCCCGCCATTTCCCTTCCCCCTCAGTAGCTCTGCCGGTGACTATTCCCATTTTTAACCCCTTGTCTTTTAATGATTGCAAAATCTCATTAACTCCGGGTTTTAAGCCTACTTTATCCGCCTGCAATTCATGGTACGCTTTGCGTATCTCGTTCTCACAAAGTTGTCGTTGTGCTTTATCCGTAAAGATGGCCGGAAACAACTTAATAAGTATTTCGCCCAGCCGATAGCCCTCATCTAATAAATGAGCCAACGTCTTTTCGGTCACCTGCTTCAAACTGAAAATTGCTGTCCCTCGATTAAATGACTCCCAGTAAGTTCCCAAGGAATCGATAAGCGTTTCGTCCAAATCGAAGATAATCCCTCTGATCATCCTTCGTATCGAATTCATACTACCCCCATCAATAAGAATTATAAACTTTTTTGGGGCAGAGAAGCCAACAGACTATAATAAACCTCAGGCCTGATTGGACTACCGATAAAGAGAATGATAGTTGGCAAAGATATGACAAACCAAGAATCGACGATACGCATCTGCCAGTAAGCGTCCATACCAGTCAGTTTTATCAACTCCCCGCTGAAAACAACGTCATACGGAAGGACAACCCGCAGGTAAAAAACAACACCAAAAACAGGATTAGCAGTGTCCCGATAATAAGTCCTGACATAATTTTATTTTATCCACTTACCCTATCCTCCTGAGCCAGCTTAATGCCGTTTAACAGCCATACCGGGCTTTCAGGTAATAAGTTAATTTAGTATCGTACTGGGACTACCTTTTGGCAAGGGATAACCAAAGCTAAACCTTGTCTTATGCAACCTGAGAGCGTTATAATTAAACAATTGTTAATAAGGGGTATTTTGCCTGAAGGATTGAAGAGACAACACGACAGTTTCAGACAGGTTTGTAAAAATATGAGATAAGCCGGAAAGATAAATTGCGCCGGGAGACCGATTTATGACGCCGAAAATCTCGATTATTATACCGTCCTATAATATGGTTGACTTCATTGAGGAAACTATTCAGAGCATTATTAACCAGGGTTATCCCAACTATGAATGCATCGTAATGGACGGTGGATCGGATGATGGCACGCTAGATATATTAAAGAAATATGATAATGATATTGTCTGGGTCTCCGAAAAGGATAAAGGGCAGTCGGAAGCCATCAATAAAGGTTTGAAACGAGCCACCGGGGAAATTCTAGCCTATCTCAATGCTGATGATGCTTATGAGAGCGGCTGTTTTCATAAAATAGCTGCCCTCTTTGAGAAAAATCCATCTGCCAAGTGGGTATATGGAAAGTGTAGAATAATAGATGAGACTGGCCACGAAATCCGCAGGCTTATTAACAATTATCGGTATTTCTGGCAAAAGAGATACAGCTATAACCGGCTCCTAGTCCTGGATTTCATTGCCCAACCGGCAGTCTTCTGGCGTAAAGAATTAACCGAGGAAATCGGGTTGTTTAACGTCGAGCAACACCTCTCAATGGAGTATGAATACTGGCTGAAAGCCGGCGATAAGTACGACCCTGTGTTTATTGACGAATATCTGGCAAGGTTCCGCATCCACGGCAGTTCCAAGGGTGCCCTGAGTTTTGCCCCGGCGGCTAAAGTAGTATTAGACGATTCAAAACGGTACGCCCGAGCACTTGGAAAAGAGTACCTTCTCCCCCTACAGTATCTGAATTACTTCATGATTGTGGTTACGTATTCTTTACTTAATATTATCTGCGGCAAGAAATAGATTATTATTACCGATATAGGGGAATTTAAAGTATGAAAAAAGATGTTATCGTCTTGGGCATACATGACGGGCATAATTCCGGAGCCACTTTGGTGAAAAATGGCTCCGTTCTGGCGGCAGTCAACGAAGAGCGCCTGAACAACATCAAAAACTACAGCGGGCCACCCTTGGCGTCAATCAAAAAACTGTTTCAGATGTTGCCGGTTGAACCACAGGAAGTAGATATCATCGCCGTGGTCGGCATGATAAGAACTCATGCCCCGCTGAGAGAGAGGCCTTTTCATACCAGGCTCTACGAGAGGCTAACCCCGTTCGTACATAGCCATGCCTTCTGTAACATGCTGGTAAAAACACTTCACAGGTACCGGAAGATGGAAGAACTGAATACTCTTTTTCGGAAGATGGCAATAGCCGACCGTGAAATTTTTTTCATTGAGCATCACCTGGCACATGCCGCCTGCGCTTTCTACCAACGACCCTGGGAAGATAATACCCTGGTGCTAACCCTTGACGGTGCCGGGGACTGCCTTAGTGCAACGGTTAATATCGGAGATGGTTTGGCCATCCAAAGAGTCGCATCTTCCACGCATTATGATAGCCCGAGCAATAATTTCTACAGCGAAATCACAGGATATTTCGGCTTGAAAAGATGGGAGCATGAATACAAGGTAATGGGGCTGGCACCCTACGGCAGGCCGGAACTTTGCATCGAGGAAATGAAAAAACTGGTAAGGGTCAACCCCCAGAAGCCTTTAGAATTCCAGAATACCAGTGGTTCCTACCTGACGCAGCTTCAACCCCGACTCCGGAAAAGGCTGGCGGAGCAGAGATTTGATAATGTCGCTGCCGCCTGTCAGGCATACTTCGAGGAACTTGTCAGCCAGTGGGTTCATAACGCCGTAAAAGCGACCGGCATTAGAAAGTTAGCCTGTGCCGGAGGTTCCTTTCTAAACGTTAAAGCAAATAAAGTTGTCCGCGAGATGGAGGAAGTGGATGATGTTTTCTTCTATCCCGCCTCGGACGATGGCGGTACGGCGGTGGGTGCCGCCCTCGAAGCCTATTACCGCTTTTGCGAACGGGAAAGCATTGCCCCCGAACGACACGTCTTAACGGATATGTATTACGGCGTTGAATATGATGATGATTACATTAAAACCGCCTTACATGACACCGTCTGGGCTGACCGCTCGCGACTCATTCAGAATATTGAAGGAGAAATTGCCGGTATAATCTCGGAAGGGAAGGTAATCGCCCGGTTCTCCGGACGGGATGAGTGGGGACCCAGGGCACTAGGCAATCGAAGCATTCTGGCAGATCCCAGAGATTTACGTACCATCCGGAAGATAAATTTCGCCATTAAACATCGTGATTTCTGGATGCCATTCGCTCCGGCGATACTGGAAGAAAGGATAGATGATTACCTGATTGATGGCCGTCCGTCACCCTATATGATCGAAGCCTTCGACACCAGGGAAGCGGCAGACCAGATTATCGCCGGACTGCATCCCTTTGACCGGACGGCAAGACCCCAGACCGTGAACGATTGGAATCCGCTTTACCGTAAGATAATTACCGATTTCCAGAGCATTACCGGCGTCGGTGGCGTGCTTAATACCTCATTTAACCTGCATGGTTTTCCGGTCGTCGGGACTCCGGAGGTGGCAATACAGACGCTGGAACAAAGCGACCTGGACGGCCTGGCTATCGGAAACTGGCTGGTAATGAAATAGTATTGTAAGCTAAAGAAGTGACTCTAGAGGAGATGGGAAGAATGATTAGTAACTCAAATACCAGGTCAGTCGCGTTAAGGACAACCAACTTTCCTTACGTATTAAACTTTATTGATATTCGTCTATACGTGTTTGTCAGTTTCTTTGTGGCTCTGGATGTTACCATCCCCTGGACCCTTCATCAAGTGCATCCGTTAAGCGGCCCCACCTTTTTACCGATGTTTTTCTTTGCACTGATGGCCGGCCTGTTATTTGGCTGGCGGGTAGGCTTACTTGTCGGATTTCTTAGCCCACTACTAAGCTTAGGTATCTCTGGCATGCCTGTTACCGGGTTTTTACCGCAGGTAATTGCGCAAAACTCTTTACTGGGTCTGACTGCCGGTCTCCTCTATGGCACTTTTCGACTTAATATAGTATCGTCGTTACTCGCTGCTATTATCACCAGCCGCCTGGCGCAAGTCCTGATTATCGTAATATTTTCTTTTAATGAGGTTAATCCCTTGGCCGCCGTATGGCGGACGGTACAGCTGGGCTGGCCCGGAATCGCTATTCAGGTTATTATTCTACCACTAATCATCATCGCGCTGAATCATTGGCTGGCAAAGAGGCCCTCCGGGGGTAAAAATGACCGCCGCTAACCACTCGTTTGCCGGATTCCAAAGGAGTGAAGATACCGTCCGGATTTACCTGTCCGGCAATCTTCTCTTCAGATCAGCGGAACAAGGAATACGCCCCCTGCTCACCTATCTAAGAAAATTTTCTCCCTGCCCCGAAAATGTAACCGTCTTCGACCGGATAGTCGGCAACGGTGCCGCCCTGCTCTTAAAAAAGACTTCCTGCCGGAAGGTCCATAGTATCGTCGGTAGTGAAACCGCCGCCGAAACCCTGAAACGGCTGGGCATTACTTATTCCTTCCAGACCACTGTACCCTTTATATCAAATAGGGCAGGTGATGGTATGTGTCCCTTTGAGAAAGCATCAATCGGGAAATCACCCGACGAATTTTATAACTTTGCGCAGGAAGCGACAACATCAGGAAGAAAAGGATGAGCTTGCCGGACAGACCTGAGCATCAAGCATACCTGAGTAAGGTGAGTGAAAATCTCGAATCAACGGTTCTCGCCGGACTTGAGTTTATCGGCTGGGACAACCGCATTAATAAACAGTCCAGGGTATTCGTCAAGCCCAACCTCACCTTCCCCCGTTACAAACCGGGAATCTCTACTACCCCGGAACTTTTAAAGCACCTGCTGAAACTGCTCAGGAGCAAGGCGGATACCGTTATTCTGGGCGAGTCCGATGGCGGTAATAATTCCTTCACCGCTGATGAAGCCTTTGATGGACATGATATGCGTCAAATCTGCAAAGAAACCGGGGTTGAATTGGTTAATCTTTCAAAGTTACCCTCCGAGGTTGTTGAGGAGAAGATCGCCGGGAAAACAGTAAGAGTCAGATTACCGCGGCTACTCCTGGAAAAGATTGATTGCATTATCTCGGTGCCAGTTTTAAAGGTGCACGCCATGACCGGAGTTACCCTGAGTATGAAAAACCTGTGGGGATGTCATCCTGATCCCATGAGGTGCCTGGAACATCAAAATCTGTCGCGCAAACTCGCCCTCATCGCCGGTACCCTGAAACCGGCGATAATAGTCATCGACGGAATCTACGCGCTGGACGGGCACGGGCCGTTGTTCGGCGTACCCAGGAAGACCGACCTGATAATAGTCGCCGATAATCCGGTAGCTGCCGATTCCCTGGGAGCGACGATCATGGGCATGCCCTTGAAAAGGGCAAACCATATCCTGTACGCCGAAAAGGCAGGTCTGGGAAGCTCCAACCTGAAAAATATTAGGACCAATGACGACTGGGAACACTATAAAATGCAGTTTTTCGTAAGGAGAACCCTGGTTGACAGGGCAACCAGCCTGTTATTTAATAGTGATATTATTGCCCGGCTCGCAATGAATTCACCGCTTACCCCACTGATATACAAAGTAGCGGCAACTCTGAGGTCCCCGGAAGAGGAGAAACTGGCTGACGAGATGGGCAAAAGCAAGATAGTTGGTCCTTATTAGAATCGACAAGAGATATTGAATGAGAATATTACATGTTTTCGACCTCTTTTCGCCACACGGCGGCGGCACGGTAGATCTTCTTTACAAGTTATCCCGAACCCAGGCGCAAAGGGGACATGAAGTGGTGATTTACACCAGCGACCATAGAATCATCCCGGAGTACATCGCTTCCTTGCCGGAGGTACGGGTCTACCCCTTCCACTGCATATCGAGCTTCGCCGGATTTTATATTATGCAAGGAATCATAACAGCAGTAAGGAATAACCTTAAAAGCTTTGACGTTATCCACCTGCACTGCTTCCGCAGCTTTCAGAATATTGTCGTCAGGCACTATGCCACAAAGTACGGTGTCCCTTATGTGCTAGACACGCACGGCTCCCTCCCCCGGTCGGCTTACAGCAAAAGAAGCCTCAAGCGACCCGTAAAGTGGCTGTTTGATATCACCTTCGGCAACCGGATATTACGTGATGCCTCAAGGGTCATCGCCGAAAATGAATTCGGCGTCAGGGAATACGAGGAATTCGGCATCAAACAAGAAAAAGTGGCGGTTATTCCTCTCTTTTTCCCCGTAGAGGAATTCTCCGACCTGCCGGCAGCCGGTCAATTCCGCAATAGACACGGAATTAAAGAAAAACATATAATAATGTCTCTGGGGAGAATTCATTGGATAAAGGGACTCGATTTCCTAGTAGAGTCCTTTGCTGAATTAGCGGGATCAAGAGAAGATGTTTTTCTGGTAATCGCCGGTTCGGATGATGGTTACAAGGCAACCCTTGAAAAACAAATTAGTAATTTAAACTTAAATGATAAAGTCTCATTTACCGGATTTCTGAGAGGTCAGGATAAATTAGCAGCAATAACAGACGCGGACGTTGTCATCCAACCGTCACGGTACGAGCAGGCGGCATGGGCGCCGATTGAAGCGGTGCTTTGCGAGACACCAATCGTCGTCTCCCGGGACAGCGGCGCCGGCGAGGACGTCACTAGAATGAATGCCGGTTATCTGGTAGAGTATGGTAATAAAAGGCAAATGGTGGAAATCATTGAGTCGATTATCGAAAATCCGGCTGAAGCCCGCACCAGAGTGCAGAAAGCCGCCGAATATATAAAAGCCAACTTAACCCTAAGCACCAAAGTTGGGGAATATGAAAGGCTTTACCGGGAATACTGTCCCGAAAAGGAGCCAGATAGGAGTAAAAAATGAAAGTTCTGATAACTGGAGGCGCCGGATTTATCGGCAGCCATTTATGCGAGAGATACACCAAGGAGGGACACACCGTACTCTGCCTCGACAACTTTCTGAACGGTAACCTAGCAAATATCAGGCACCTGCTGAACCATAAGAATTTCAAATTACTAAATATCGATGTCAGGGACTTTGATTCACTGGAGAAGATTATCCAAGGCGTGGATACCGTCTTTCACCTGGCAGCGCAGATACACGTTGACCGGTCGTTAATCGAACCGCAGCTTACATATGAAATCAACGTACTGGGAACGCAAAACGTCCTGGAAGTTTCTCGGAGGCATGACGTTGAAAAAATAATTTGCGTCTCATCAAGTGAGGTCTACGGTTCGGCGCAGACCGTCCCGATGAAGGAAGACCACCCGTTAAACGCCCCCCACCCGTACGGCGCCAGTAAAATCGCCGCCGACCGCATGTGCTATTCCTATACCAAGACGTACCAGATGAATATCACCACCGTCAGGCCGTTTAATACCTTCGGCCCGAAGCAGAAGGACACCGGCTATGGTGGTGTTATATCCATATTCGTTAAGCGGGCTCTAAGCGGCTTGCTTCCCATTATTTACGGAGATGGTAACCAGACCCGGGACTATACCTTCGTTACCGACCTGGTGGAAGCCTTTGATTTAATTCTGAAACACACGGAGCCGATACCTGAGCCAATCAATATCGGCAGCAGCCGTGAGATTAAAATAATCGACCTGGCGAATATGATTATTGATTTAACCGGCCAGAACGGCAAGATTAAACCTGTCTCCGTAGAGCCCAGACCTGGTGAAGTAGACAGACTGTGTGCCGACAGCTCCAAAGCCAAAGAACTCCTTGGCTGGAAGCCGAAACACAGTCTAAAGGACGGACTGACCAAGCTGGTAGACTGGTATAAATATTACAAATCTGAGGAGTGGTCCAAACCCGGATAAAAGTGAAATTAGTTTTTGTGCAGGCAAATGTTGGATTTAAAGGTCATGCTTGGGAAGCACTGGGAATAGGTTATATTGCCGCCTACCTTAAGCAGAACCGTACCGATAATCTGGATATAACTTTCTTTTCCGGCTTTTATGATGAAGATAGTGTAATTATAGAGGCGGGCAGGAAAGCGGACATAATCGGCTTCGGCTGCACCAGCCCCCAGTATAAGCACGGTCTGAACCTGGCGAAAGAGATAAAAACTTCCCAAAACCATATCATTTTCGGCGGTATCCACCCCTCGGTGCTGCCGGAACTAGTTTTACAGGAAGGCTGCGTGGATGCAGTAGTGATTGGAGAAGGTGAAAAGGCAATGCTTCGCTTGGTTGACGATGTTATCAAAGGTGTGACTATCACCAAGCGGAGTTACCGTGCCGACTACACCGCTAATCTTGACGAACTTCCCTTTCCGGATAGAAACGTAATCAAGAATGAAAGGAATATCGAGCAGGCGTTTCGAGACGAGGGAATACGGATTACCTCCGTACTGACCAGCCGCGGCTGCCCCTTTCGCTGCAGCTTCTGCTGCAGTCGAGGCTTGTGGGGCAGCCAGATAAGATACCGGTCACCGCAAAACATAATCGGGGAAGTGGAAGCGCTCATCAGTGACTGGGGGATAGAGTTCCTGAAGTTTGCCGATGACACTTTTACTGCCAACAAACGACAGGTAATCGAGTTCTGTAAACTCAAGATTGAGAAGGGTATCAAAGTACCCTACGGAGCTAATGCCCATGTCAATACCCTAGATGAGGAAATGCTCTCTTACCTGAAACAGAGCGGCTGCCGGGAACTATGGTACGGCGTAGAAAGCGGTTCCCCGCGGATTTTAAAGACGATGCACAAGCACACGGAAATCGACCGGGTCAAGAAAGCCTTTAAACTAACCCGGGAAATAGGTATCAGTACACGAGCGTATTTCCTCCTGGGCATGCCGGAGGAAACAATCGAAGATATCGAAATGACTGAGAAGCTGTGTGACGAGTTGCAGCCTGACATCGTCGGCTTTACTCTCCTGGCCCCATTTCCCACCAACCAGTACTTTGATGAAAAGACGATGGCTAACTGGGACTGGTCAACCTTTGACGAATACAGCAACAACTGGGTACATACGCAAACGCTTAACAACCAGCAGTTGAAGGAAATACAGCAGCGGCTGGTGACCAAATACCAGCATACCGCCACCTTCAGGCAGAGGGTAGAGAAACCGACCGTGAGTTAGGGAGTAAAATGGACTGGCAGTTTCCCCTTTTCAAGATTTACTGGGACAAAGAGGATACCGCAGCGGTAGAAAAGGCTATCAGCCAGGGGATGAGTTGGGCAATTGGACCTGAGATTATCCGGTTTGAAGAGAAACTGGCGGAATATCTCGGTGTCAAATACTGCCTTGTCTTCAACTCCGGCACCTCGGCCTTACACGCTGTTCTTCAAGCTTACGGGATCGGTTCGGGAGACGAAGTAATCGTACCCTCTTTTACCTTTATTGCTACCGCCAACGCGCCTTTATTTGTTAGAGCGAAACCCGTTTTCGCCGACATTGAAGACAAGACAAATGGATTAGACCCGGTGGACGTGGCAAGGAAGATAACCCCCAAAACAAAGGCAATCATTCCTGTCCATTATGCTGGCTGTCCCTGTCTCATTGGAGAGTTAAAGGGGATAGCCCGTCGGCATAACCTGCTCCTAATTGAAGATGCCGCCGAGGTATTGGGCGCCAGCATCAACGGCAAAAAAGCAGGAACCATAGGGGATACCGCCATCCTCAGCTTCTGCCAGAACAAGATAATCACCACCGGCGAGGGCGGTGCGGCGGTCACCAACTCAAGGGATATTTATGAAAAAATGAAACTGGTGAGGTCGCATGGGAGACTAGAAACCTCGGACTATTTTACTTGTGCGGAGAATCTCGACTATGTAAGCCTAGGCTATAACTTCAGAATGTCGAACCTGACCGCTGCCTTGGGTCTGGCTCAATTAAACAAGGTCAGCAGCATTGTCCGGATGCGGAGAAAAAACGCGCAGCTAATGACGCAACGCCTCTCAGAGACACCTGCTATTATTACCCCCCACCCACCGAGAGGTTATCACCATGTTTACCAGATGTATAGCATCAGGGTTCCACAGGACTTAAGGGACGGCCTGATAGACCACCTGAGTAAGCAGGGCATCATGAGTAAGGTATTTTTCTACCCCGTCCACCTGACATCCTTTTATTCAAAGGAACTCAAATATAAAGATTCTCTCCCCGTGACTGAAGAAATATCCCGGCAGATTCTGAGTCTACCGTTTTACCCTTCACTAACACAAAACGAAATCGACTTTATAACGGATCAAGTAATCAGGTTTATCTCAGAAAGCCTATGAAAAAGGTACTGATAATAGGCTACCCTTTTCCGCTACGGAGCGGCGGCAGTCCCCGGCTACTGGGTCTGGCGAAATATCTTCCTGAATTTAACTGGCAACCGATTGTTTTATCGGCGCCCCTAGACAAGCAACCCGAGAACGGACTTAGGATAATAGAAACCAAGTACCGCGATAGCCTACACCTCTGGAGAAAACTTTTAAGGATGAAACCGAGTGACGATATCAGGGGAAAGGTAAAGCGGAGATTTGGCGTCAGTGCCAGCCGGTCCTGGCTGGACTTCCTCCTAACCCGCGTTGGTGAAATTGTTAATTATCCGGACTCGGAAAAGGGTTGGCGGCCCTTCGCCATTAAAGCCGGCGATGAACTCTTAAAAGAAGAAGCTATTGACGCCATCATTAGTACCTCAGCACCGGTAACCGCCCACATCGTCGCCAGTGAATTAAAAACCAAGCACGGGATACCGTGGCTGGCTGACCTACGCGACCTCTGGTCACAGAACCACAACTATAACTACTGCCCGGCGAGGAAATTCTTTGACCGACGCCTAGAGCTGAAAACCCTGACTGACGCTGATGTCCTAGTGACGGTATCTGCACCATGGGTAGAGAAGCTGAAAATATTGCACAGAGAAAAGCTGGTAATCCCCATCACCAATGGCTTTGACCCAGCAGAGTTAAAGATACCACCGACGGGATTAACCGCTAAATTCACCGTCACCTATACCGGCCTTATTTACCCCGGAAAACAGCACACCTGGAAATTCATGAAGGCATTGCGGGAACTACTTGCCGATGGCGTGATTAGCCCGGTGGATATTGAGGTCAGATTTTATGGCGTTCAGGAGAGTTGGCTTAAGAAAGAGAGCAACAAATACGGAATATCCAGTATTATCAAGCAGTACGGAGTAATTCCCCAACAGGACGCTCTGGAAAAACAGAGGGAATCACAACTCTTACTGCTTCTGGACTGGGATGATACTAAGGAATTCGGTGTTTATCCTGGTAAAGCATTTGAATATTTACAGGCTAGGAGACCAATACTGGGGGTTGGAGGAATTAAAGGGAATGTCATCTCCAAGCTTTTAAACGAAACTAACGCCGGTATACCCGCGCCGAATATGGAAGACGTCAAGAACGCCCTCAGAGGATACTACAAAGAATACAAAACATCCGGCAATGTAGCTTACTCCGGTAATGAATCCCAAATCAGCAAATACAGCCATTACGAAATGGCAAAAAAGTTTTCCGCTATCCTTAATAGATTTACTCAGCCCGAGATATAGAAAATTAAGAACTTGGATTCTGAACTCCTTAGTTGTTAATCAGGCCTGAAACTACGAATGATTTCTCTCAGCCCTTCTTCCAAGCTGTACTTCGGATGATAGCCGAAATCACCGGCGCGGGAAATATCCGCCAGACTGTGCAATACGTCCCCTTTTCTCATTTTTTTATATACCGGCGCCACATTTACTTCCATAATTTTGGAAATAAGCCGGACCAGCTGGTTGATAGGTACTCTCTCGCCTCTCCCGATGTTAAAGACTCCCATTTTTTCGCTTTCGGCAACCAGTATGTTAGCCTCCACCACGTCTTTAACAAAGGTGAAGTCCCTGGTCTGTTTACCATCGCCAAAGATATATGGAGGCTTCCCCTCGGAAATTCTCTTTATGAACAGAGGAATAACGGCGGCGTACTGTGAGTTAGGGTCCTGCCTAGCGCCATACACATTGAAATATCTGAGGCTGACGGTAGTCAGCCCATAAACCCGGTAAAATACCTGGCAATAATATTCACCGGTAAGTTTGGCGACAGCATAAGGGGACTGGGGGTTAGGTGACATAGTTTCTTTTTTGGGAACAGTGGGTGTGTCGCCGTAAACCGAAGAGGATGAGGCATAAATCACCTTCCCGACGCCGTTATCTCTGGCAGCCAACAGTACGTTGTTTGTACCGGTGGCATTTACCTCATGAGAAGCCTGCGGATTCTTTATGCTCCGGGGGACACTGGGGACAGCCGCCAGATGAAAGACCTTATCCACACTCTGAAAAACCTTTTGCAGTAGAGACAAGTCGGTAATGCTGCCTTCGATGAGTTCAACGGGTCTGCTCTCCAGCAACGGGTCGATATTTTCTTTTTTCCCCGTAGAGAAATCATCAAGAATAATAACTTGATAGCCATGATTAACTAATTCCTCAGCCAAGTGCGAGCCGATAAATCCGGCCCCACCGGTGACAACCGCTTTTTTCATCCCAATACTGTCCTCATCCTCCGAATTATAACGCTTTAGTGGTTCTGTAAGCAATTTGCATACCGATGCCTATCCAGAGAGTTAAGAGGTAACAAATAAGATGATCAATATAAATCCATCTGAAATTACTCCCGAGTATATCTTTTTTTAGGCGCAAATTCCTGACCGAAGTGGGAGTTTTAACCGCTAGCTTGCTCTTTTTCGGCGGTTACGACGGGAAAGAACCAGAACCAAGCACTACCAGGAGACGATAACGTCAACAAAAGGGTAGATACGACGACTGGGCAATAATTGAAAGCGACCGCACTGCTGATTTATCTGGCGGGAGTACTGACGGTAACCCATTTCGTGTGATAGATCAAGGCGGACATCCGGGAACCGCTTATTTATGGACTGGTGAAACTTATTTTTCTCGCAGTTCGTATTCCTGTAAAAAGAAGAATGATAAATTAACGTCGTAGTTAGTTATAAACAGTAAATATCCCTTTTCTTCATGAACCGTCCATAATCCCAATGACTTTTAAGAAGTTCACTTACTATTTCAAATACAGTTTATTCCGTTGTATATAGTCAGCCACTATCTCGGGAACAAAGTGCCTGATGGATAATCCCTTCACTACGTAGTCTCTAATTACGGTAGCGCTGACGTCAATTACCGGCTTATCCAAAATAATTACCCGCTCTAATATACCGGGGACACTGACTTCCATAGATTGTAGGTCGGGACGGAGAGTACCGGGACGGTGAACCGCCACCGGATAACACATACTCATGAGTCGTAACGGTTCTCGCCATCTGTCAATCTCACTAAGGCTATCCCAACCCAGCATAAAGTATAATTCACTACCAGGATCGGATATATCCTTAAATTCAGCGATTGTATCAACCGTATATGAAGGCCCGGCTCTGTCGATTTCTGTTCTTGATAGCTCGAAATAAGGTTTACCGGCAATGGCAAGCCGCACCATTTCAAAACGGTCTTCAGCGGCCGTGACCGATAAAGCCATTTTTAACAAAGGTTGTCCCGCCGGTACAAAGATAATCTTTGTTAAATTCAACCTCGTTTTTACTTCTTCAGCCACACCGAGATGCCCGTTATGTATCGGGTCAAAAGTACCCCCAAATATACCCACTTTCATAACATTACCACTCCCACTCTAAATCACCGCAGCGGATTCTATCACCCGGTTTTACACCAGCTTTCTCCAAAGTCTTGGTAATGCCCATCCTGGTTATTTGCCTTTTTATTTGCCAACGTGCCTCAGAACTGATAACCCTACCTCTAGTCTTGAGACGCGCTATCTCAGGAACGTTAATGACAAAGACATCTCCATCCTTAAATACCTTGATATCCCTGACTTTCGATTGTGGACGAAACACTTTCCCGGGTGCTTTTTGAATTTCCTCTTTAACTATTTTAACCTCGTGCAACGCTTTGATTGTTGCAGTTATAAGCTTATCAATACCTTCCCCGGTAATTGCCGAAACAAAAAGAACGCTCATTCCTGCTTCTCGAAACTCTCTCTTTATCTTGGTTACCCGCTCTTTCATATCAGGGATATCTATCTTATTTACCGCCACAATCTGCGGTTTATTAGCTAGAAACGGGTCAAACAAACCAAGTTCGGTATTGACCTGTATCATGTTTTCCAAAGGTGAGTTCGATGTTCCATCTATCAGGTGTACCAATAACCGCGTACGCATAATATGTCTTAAGAAATTATGTCCTAAGCCACGGCCAAGATGAGCATTCTTTATCAGCCCTGGGATGTCAGCCATAACAAAGCTTTCTTTACCATCCTCCACCATACCCAATATCGGTTCGAGAGTAGTAAACGGATAACTAGCTATCTTCGGTTTAGCAGCTGAAGTAGCACTTAATAGCGTCGATTTTCCCGCATTAGGATAGCCAATGATTCCAACATCGGCAATAAGCTTCATCTCCAGTGTAATGTTCCTTACTTCTCCCACATCCCCTCTCTGTGCAATCTGAGGTGCTTGATTCGTAGACGAAGTAAAACGAGTGTTCCCCAATCCACCCCTTCCCCCTTTGGCAACCAATACTTGCTGACCGTTCCGTTCAAGGTCATCCTCAAATAGTTCTACCCCCGTCTCTGATTTTACAATGATTACCGTACCCACGGGAACCTTTAAAATCAGAGAGTCACCCCTTTTCCCGTGTTTTTTGTTACCCTGTCCACTATTACCATTAAGTGCCTTGATGACTTTCTTACCCTTGAACTGACGCAGATCAGTAATCTCATTATCTGCCATGATAATAACATCTCCACCATTACCACCGTCACCACCATCCGGTCCCCCGAATGGAACATACTTCTCCCTATGAAAACTAATGGAACCTTCTCCTCCAGACCCGGCTACTATAGCTATGACAATTCTGTCTTCCATTCTACTATCAGAGAACAATCAAGTAATTATCTTAAAAAACTAAACTATTTATTACTTATATGACTTTAGTTCTATACAGTATTCTTTTTTAATAATACTAATAATACTAATAAACTGGTGCTGGCGGTTTTAAAGATTATGTTGGTACCTGATCCGTGGCGTATCAGTTTTGAAATCTTGGTTTAATACTCGCAAAGATATCCTAAAAAAGTCACAAAACGATAGCAAAAACTAACTTAATCATTTATAAAACAAAGCGATCATATTCTGAAGGTATCGATGATTAAAGGGAAAAGTTAATGGGTACTGAGCTAATTACTGTTTATTCCGGAATGAATTCTTTGTTGAATATCTAGGATTTTACTTCTTAGATAAGAACTGTCTTCGATATCACTCGCTAGTTTCTGACATGCATTGGTAACTGCTGAAGCGTCTCTACCACCTAACTCTCTCCCGATTTTAGTAATCGGGAGAATAGTTTCCTGACGGAGAATATACATCGCTACTCTTCTGGCCAGAACAGTCTCTTTATCTCTTTTACGTTCTATGATGTCTTTTGTTGATATTTGGAAACTACTAGCTACCGCCTTTATTATAAGGTCAGGGGTAATAGATATGCCGCAGGGTTGTTGATCAGCCAAGTCTTTGAGAGCTTCCGTAGCTAGATCAATTGTAGGTATGGCTTTTAGTAATTTAGCATAAGCGAGTACACGGTTTAAAGATCCCTCAAGTTCTCTGATGTTGTGCTGAGTCTTTTTAGCTATTAACTCCAGCACACTTAAAGTACAGTTTATGTTTTTAGAATCAGACTTTGCTTTCAAAATAGCCAAGCGTGTCTCAAGGTCAGGCGGTTTTACTTCGACCATTAATCCCCATTCGAGTCGAGAGCGGAGCCTATCCGTCAGGAAGGGCATTGATTTAGGAGCACGGTCACTGGTGATGACTATTTGGTGGTTAGCATTGTGCAGTTCGTTAAAAGTATGGAAAAAGCTTTCCGCTGTCTGTTCTTTCCCACCGATAAACTGGATATCATCAATCAATAGCATGTCAACACTTCTGTACTTGGCGCAGAATTCTACGGTTGTTTTCTCCCGTATTGAACTAATGAACTCGTTTGTAAACTGCTCACCGCTAGCACAGACAATCGTGGTCTGGTTCACCTGTGCGGCGTGACCGATAGAGTGTAACAGATGTGTTTTACCTAGTCCCACGCCTCCGTAAATAAAAAGCGGATTATAGGTGTGTCCCGGATTCTGGATAACCGCTAGGGCGGAGGCACGTGCCAATCGGTTGCAGCTTCCTTCAATATACGAGTCAAAGATATATTTTGGGTTAAATCTATGAGGATAGATGAATCGATTAAGATGTGTTTTCGATTTACTATTATGGTACCTAGGTGGTGAAGTATGACACCTCCCATTTACTTGGAATACAATCTGTAAATCGGGAGAGGTGAGGTTAATTAGTGATTTCTCAATTAGCGAGCGCTGATTCTTGTCTAGATATTCGGCAACAAAGGTACTTGGGACACCAATTATAAATTGATTCCCCCGATATTCCAGTCCAGTGGTTTTTTCGAACCAAGTACGATAGTTTGGCTTACTGACCTGTACCTGAAGTTCTCCCAAAGTGACTTCCCAAATCTCTCGCGCTGTTCTAGGTGACATTAATTTCCTTCCACGAAATTATGCTAAAAGTCCAAAAATACAATGTTTATAATATTATCTGTCTAATTAAAGGCACAAATTCACCCAGGTTACGATTTTACCACCAACGGAAACTCACCGGATTTGGAAGCGGTATATACTTAATAAAGTATTAATTTATTAAGTAGTTAACATCCAATAGAATACTAGTATAGTTTGTTAATGGCAAGGTTTTTGTCGGTAAACGATTGCCATTTTCGTCTTCTCTTTTCCCTTATAATCTCTGAAAATCTCGGTTTTTTATCGAATATTGAGCTGTTAGGTACAAAATAAAAAGTTGTTTTAGAAAATATTTTTTGTTAGAATTTGATACTGGGAGGCTGAAATTGCGAGTAGTTTTTATGGGTACACCTGAGTTTGCTGTTTCCTCTCTCGAATACCTTGTTCTTAATGAATACCAGGTGGTCGCGGTATACACTCGGCCGGATAAACCAGCAGGCCGGGGGGGCTTACTTATACATTCTCCGGTGAAAAAAGCGGCGCTAGCCTGGAATCTACCCGTAGTTCAGGTCCCCAGCATGAAGGATGGGGGTGCCGTGGCTCGGCTGGCAGATTATCATCCTGATGTTATTATTGTAGCCGCTTTTGGGCAAATTTTGCCGCAATCGGTTCTGGAACTCCCCGGTTGCGGATGTATTAATATCCACCCTTCGTTGTTACCCAGATATCGCGGTGCCTCACCGATACCGTCAGCTATCCTATCAGGAGATAAATTTACCGGTGTTAGTATCATGCTGATGGATAGTGGTCTGGATACGGGCCCGGTACTGTCACAGGCAGCTATATCCATTGCCTCCTGGGATAATACGGGTTCGTTAACAATGAAATTATCCCGGCTAGCTCCCCGTTTGCTTACCGAGACACTGGTGTACTGGTTACGGGAGGAGATATTACCTCGACCTCAGAACGAAGATGAGGCGACACTTTGCGGTCAAATTACCAAGAAAGATGGCGAGATTAACTGGAATTTACCAGCTATCGATATCTGGCGGAGGGTACGTGCTTTCAACCCGTGGCCTGGATGTTACACTTTTTGGGAAGGCAAGCAGCTCAAGATTATTGAGGCTCTTCCTTTGAACGGAGAGGAAATCTCCGGTGAGGGGCAGGTAGTCGTCTGGGATCGGGATGAAGCCGCCTTCGGAGTCAATACTGGGGATGGAATTCTGGGGGTGGTGGAGGTGCAACTTGAGGGGAAGAGAGAGATGTCTGCCGTCGAGTTTCTCAGGGGGCAGAGGGAATTCGTCGGCTCAGTACTGCCGGGCTAAAAACAACCTGCTTTACGGTTATTACTGGCTTTAATCAGTTTTATTGCTTCCACTCAGACCGGACTGTATAATCTATTGTTAGTAAGTTAAAAGAGAGGTGATCTTAACTTTGTCGGAGAATCATGACAAGTTTGGGACGCTGGTAGATATAATTGCACGTTTGCAGGCTCCCGACGGCTGTCCTTGGGATAGAAAACAGACCCATGCCACTTTGCGGGAGAATATGCTGGCGGAGTGTTATGAGGTCCTAGAAGCGCTTGACGAAGGGGACTCCGGTAAGCTTTGTGAAGAACTGGGTGATCTGCTGATGCAGATTGTTCTCCACGCCCGGCTTGCCTCTGATGCCGGAGAATTTGAAATGGCGGATGTCATAAGCGGCATCAGTAATAAGTTGATTCACAGGCACCCCCATGTTTTCGGAAGACAGCAGGTAGACTGTGCCGAAGAGGTAGCATATAAGTGGGAAGAGCTTAAAAAGACGGAGAGAGGATCGGATACTTCCATTTTGGCAAGTGTGCCAAAGGAGATGCCAGCGCTGGGTTACAGTAAGGAGATTCAACGTAGAGTGGCGTATGAGGGGTTTGACTGGGAGAATATTGACGGTGTTATCGATAAACTGGTTGAGGAGGTTAGGGAATTCAAGCAGGCGGATAGTCAGTCGCAGAAGGAGAGGGAA
Source organism: uncultured Dehalococcoidaceae bacterium (assembly GCA_964342875.1). Lineage (GTDB taxonomy): Bacteria > Chloroflexota > Dehalococcoidia > Dehalococcoidales > RBG-16-60-22 > CAYFHI01. Next base: position 33,983 of record CAYFHI010000003.1, on the reverse strand, counting down.
TTTGGCGACATCCTTTTTACGCTGGTAAATATTGCCCGTCGGATGGACATTGATTCCGAGGTGTCGCTGAGAGAGACCAATCGGCGGTTTTCCCATCGCTTTACTTATATGGAAGAAATATGCCGAAAGCGTAACGTGACTCTGGGGCAATTATCCTTCAATGAGCAGAATGCCCTGTGGGAGGAAGCAAAGAGGGGGACTGAGGGGAATGGTCGGGGCGGGCAGATTTGAACTGCCGACCTCCGCGTCCCGAACGCGGCGCGCTAACCGAACTGCGCTACGCCCCGATAGCTTCCATTATAAGCGTATTATAGTTTTTCAGCAACATGTTACGTTGATAGGATTACAAAACGGTAGTTTATGAAATACTGTATTCTGATAATTGATGGCGCTTCTGGCTTGCCTTTGCCGGATTATAATGGTAAGACTTGCCTTGAACTGGCAAAGACCCCAGATGTTGATTGTATGGCTCATGAGGGTATTCTGGGGCTCGCCCGTACCGTTCCATTGGGGATGGAACCGAGCAGCGCCTGTGCCTGTATGTCCGTGCTCGGCTACGATCCTAAAGTATTCTATCGGGGCAGGGCGTCAATTGAAGCCAGAAGCATGGGAATTCCAGTTGATGAGGGAGATGCTGTTTTCCGCTGTAACCTAGTGGCGGTTCGTGACGGGAAGATGTGGGATTATAGCTCCGGACACATCAGCACTGACGAATCACGGATACTGATTTCTTCCCTAAATGCAAGCCTCAGTGGTGAAAGGGTACAGTTTTACCCCGGTATAAGTTACCGGCATATCTGCAAGCTCAAAGGGCATGAGGACACGATACTGGCTTCCTGTACACCGCCGCACGATATTTCCGGTAAACCCATTGCCGGTTACCTGCCGCGCGGTGTCGGGAGTGAGCTGCTTAAAGAACTAATGGTTCGTTCTGAGGATGTGCTCCGGGACCACCCGGTGAATACTGCGCGGCAGTCCCGGGGTGAAGTATCGGCGACAACGATATGGTTGTTCTGGGGTACGGGAAGGCTGCCGGATATGCCTGATTTTAAGCAGACTTTTGGTCTCACCACGACGGCAATGACTTCCGGGGTCGACCTTCTCGGCGGTTTGGCTATAATGATGGGAATTGAGGTACTGGATATAAAGGGAGTGACCGACGGTCCGGATAACGATTATGCAGGTCAAGTAATAGGGGCGCTCAGGGCGCTTGAAACCAGGGACATGGTGGTTATTCATATCGAATCCCCTGATGAAGCGGCTCACGCCGGCTCGGTCGACGGTAAAATAGAGGCTCTCCAGAGAATAGACCGGGAAGTGATAAGCCGAATCCGTTCCTGGCAGGGAGATGCCCTCCGGGTGCTGGTTATGCCTGATCACGCCACGCCGATAAAAGGCCGGACCCACACTGATGACCCGGTACCCTTTCTGCTCTGGGGACCGGGATTTGACGCAAACGGGGCCAAAAGGTTCACTGAGGCTGAGGCGAAAAGTACTGACGTTTTCCTTGAAGAAGGGTATAAAATAATGGGCAGGCTGGTTGGGAAATGATAAGAAACGATGGGATAAAGGGGAAGATGTCGGATAGTCGGTGCCTAAAAAATATTATTACGCAAATGAGTAAATGCGTATATGAGAAATTAATTTGCAGACAAGGACGGGTATAAAGATTGTTTTTAGAAATTAGGCGATTGCTGATATTGTACCGGAGTTGTTAGATTATGGCTTTAATTGTACAAAAATACGGCGGTTCTTCGGTGGCGGATGCCGATAAGATTAAAAACGTAGCACAGCGCATTGCTGAAGCCAGAGACAGAGGAGACCAGGTAGTGGCAGTAGTCTCAGCGATGGGTGAGACTACTGATGGGCTGATTGATCTGGCTGATCGGGTTTCGGAGCATCCGGATGTCAGGGAGCTTGATGTTCTCCTATCTACCGGTGAAGTGGTCTCCAGTACGCTACTGACCATGGCGCTTCACAGTATGGATTATCCGGCGATAAGCCTCAGCGGCGCTCAGGCGGGAATTAGGACGGATACGGCTCATAGTAAGGCAAGGATCCTTGAGATTGACCCCAAACGCGTGAGACAGGAGATGGAGAAGGGAAACATTGTTATTGTTGCAGGGTTTCAGGGCATTACCGATGAACTGGATGTAACCACATTGGGGAGGGGTGGTTCAGATACAACCGCCGTAGCGCTGGCAGCTAGTCTGGGGGCTGAGGTGAGCCAGATATATACTGACGTTGATGGTGTCTATACGGCGGATCCTCGCATTGTTCCTGAGGCTCGTAATTTACGTGATATCGGTTATGAAGAGATGCTGGAGCTGGCAAGCTATGGTGCCAGAGTGATGCACCCGAGGGCAGTGGAGCTGGGAGAGTTATTTGATATTCCCATCCTGGTAGCTTCCAGCTTTAATAAAAGCCCCGGCACATTAATAAAGAGAGAGGTAACTATGGAAATACGCAATAAGGTAAGAAGTATCGCCCACGACCTTGATGTCGCCAAGATTACTGTGGTTGGTGTGCCGGATCGCCCGGGAATTGCCTCGTCTATCTTTGTCCCTCTTAGTATATCCGGAGTCAGTGTCGACACAATTGTTCAAAACGCCAGTATTGAGAATATTACTGACCTGACCTTTACGGTGGTAAAGACCCATTTAACCGCAGCGATGGCGGTTGTTGAACCAATTGCCCGGTCCATTGGTGCCAGAGAATGCTTAAGCGATTCCAGGTTAGGTAAGGTGAGCATTATCGGCACCGGCATGCAGGATACCCCCGGTTATGCCGCAAGGATGTTCAGCACCCTCAGTGACAATAATATCAATATACAGTTGATTACTACTTCGGAAATAAGAATAACCTGCATCATTGATGAAGTCAGTGTTAAAGACGCTGTTCGGTTTTTGCACCGCGCATTTGAACTGGAAGTAGAGGAAGAGGAATAAATATATTCACAGCTGTGTCAGGCGCTAGAGGTTATAGCGCTCCTTCAACCTTGCTACCTTGGTCGGCATGTTGTCATGTACATGGTTTACCGCCTGGATGACATCACGGATTTCAGGGGTCAGGGAAGCCAGGGCGGGCTCATCTAACTCGCGGCTTAGCTGCTCTAACTGGTGGTATGTAGTGGCAATGCGTTTGGGCTCCCCCCGTACCGGGAGACGGGCAAAAATATCTCGGAAGGCGCGAACATGGGCTTGGTAACGTTCATCCCGGCCGCTCCGGGCTAAGCCCTCGTGAAGGCTGGATATCCAGACTGCAGTCTGAAATACATCATCCTCCCTGGAGCCGAAGGGGGCGATTTGAGCGGAAATAGCCTCGGTAGCCTCATAATCGTCCACATTGTCCGGCGTAACTCCCAACTCCTTCACAATATCTAGGATGCGAGCCAAGGTCTTTTCCTTACCGCTCCTTAAGATCTCCTGGCAACCACAGCGTTGACACATAAAACTCCTACTTGGCGAATCACTCCATAAAGAGGTAAGCACATCGCAGGTACCGGCTTGATGGTTGTTTAACCTCTAGACAGCCACTACTTCTTTAATTTCGGGGATTTCTTCCTTGATAATTTTTTCAATCCCCATTTTTAAGGTCATGGTGGACATCGGGCAACCACCGCATGCTCCGGTTAATTTAACTTTGACCGTACCATCATCAACATCAATCAGTTCTACATTACCCCCATCCTGCATCAGGTTCGGTCTTATCTTATCAAGAGCCGCTTCAACCTTCTCTTTCATGGATAATCTCCTTAGGTGTGAATCAAGTCCTTCTATTTAATATTAACGATATCTGTAATAATTTGTCAAACTAAAAATAATTTCGTGACTGCACCCTCTTGTTAAGCTTTTTTAGTTGGGGTAAAATATATTGTTAAGATTGATTTCGGAGCTGTAAATGACGCAAAACGAAGAGAAATTATCGAGACTGAGGCGGCAGCGCAGTCAGCAGGCGATAGCCTTGGCAATGCAGGGCCAGTGGCGTGAGGCCGTTAAGGTGAATAAAGATATAATTGACAGCTTTCCTAGTGATGTGGAAGCCCATAATCGTCTGGGTAGAGCTCATATGAATCTGGGGGAATATTCGCAGGCAAGGGAAGCCTACAGTCGGGCTGCGGTTTTTGATCCCTATAACGCTATTACTAAAAAGAACCTGCAGCGTTTAAGCTATCTAAATGAAGCACAGGCGGATGCAGAGAGTGAATCTCATAAAGTTGGTCCACAACACTTTATTAAAGAGATAGGCAAGGCTGGTGAAGCGTATCTTCATGACCTGGCACCTAAAGAAGTGCTGGCTAAGATGTTAGCCGGCGATAGCGTAAACTTACAAATAGATGCGTCTAATTTAATTGTAGAAAATATACGGGGAGAATATCTGGGGAGAGTTAGCCCCAGATATTCTCAGAGATTAATAAAATTAATACGGGGTGGTAACAAGTATACTGCTGCGGTGATGAGTTCAAATGAAGATATGCTCCTTATTATTATTCGAGAGGTATACCAGGATCCAAGCCAGGCTGGGTTCCTTTCATTTCCCCCGAGGGGTCTGGAGGAGGTTCGGCCCCTGGTCAGCGATAGAATATTGAAGCTGGAGACTGACTACGAGGGCGATGCAAATGGAGAGTCCGGATATACTATAATTGGCGGAGGGGAGGTGGAAGTATTGCCGGCAGAGTCTGGCGATACCGAAGATGATACAGGGAATGATGAAGAATAGGGGGTTCAACCGCATATGGTTTTAGGAACGGTTAAACCGATAAATATAGAAGATGAGATGAGGACATCTTACCTTGATTATGCTATGAGCGTTATCGTCTCACGTGCCTTACCGGATGCTAGGGACGGATTAAAACCGGTGCATCGGCGTATACTTTATGCGATGAATGATATGGGATTGAGACACAGTGGCCCCCATAAGAAGAGTGCCCGGATAGTTGGTGAGGTTTTAGGTAAGTATCATCCTCACGGTGATACCTCCGTGTATGATGCTATGGTGCGCATGGCTCAGGGATTTTCAATGCGCTACCCTCTGGTTGACGGGCAGGGTAATTTTGGCAGTGTTGATGATGACCCTCCGGCGGCGATGCGTTACACTGAAGCGCGCCTGTCGAAGATAGCTGAAGAGATGCTAGTTGATATTGAAAAAGATACCATCGGCTTTAGGCCAAACTTTGATGATAGTTTGAAGGAGCCTGTGGTTTTGCCTACCCGGTTGCCCAATCTGCTGCTTAATGGCGGCTCCGGGATTGCCGTGGGGATGGCAACTAACATACCTCCGCATAATCTCACGGAGGTCTGTGAGGCTGTTTCCTATTTTATTGATAATAATAAAGCCACTATTGATGAGCTGACCCAGTTTATTAAGGGACCTGATTTCCCCACTGCGGGTATTATTATGGGGTATGAAGGGATAAAAAATGCCTATGCCACCGGTCATGGTAAAGTTGTGATTCGGGCTAAGGCTCACGTTGGAACCATCACGGGTTCTGAACGCCGCCAGATTATTATCAGTGAGCTGCCTTACCAGACGAATAAGGCAGCCCTGATAGAAAATATTGCCGGGCTTGTCAAGAGTAAAAAAATAGAGGGTATCAGTGAATTAAGAGATGAATCAGATCGCCAAGGAATGCGGGTTGTCATCGAGCTAAAGAGAGAGACTCAGCCGGAGAGGCTGCTTAATAATCTCTACAAATATACTGCCATGCAGTCGTCTTTCTTCGTGAATATGCTGGCTCTGGTTGACGGGCAGCCCAGGGTCATCAATCTTAAAGAGGCACTGAAGTACTACATAGATTTCCGTTATAAAGTTATCATACGGCGCTGCAAATTCGAGTTGAAAGCAGCCAAAACAAGGGCTCATATCCTGGAGGGACTGAGAATTGCTTTAGACAATATCGATGCTGTGATTGCCACAATCCGGAAATCTGAAACTGTCGACACAGCCCGTAAAAACCTTATGACTGATTTTGAGTTAAGCCAAGCGCAGGCGCAGGCGATTCTTGATACGCAATTACGGCGCCTGGCGAACCTGGAAAGGCAGAAAATACTTGACGAATACGCGGCAGTGATTAAGACGATTGCCTATCTGGAAGACCTGCTGGCAAACCCTAAAAAAGTATTACTCCTGATAAAAGAGGACGTGGAGGAATTAAAGTCTAAATATGGAGACGCCCGCCGGACCCAGTTAATGGAGCAGGGCGTGCTGGAATTCAGTGAAGAAGACCTCATTCCACACCAGAGAGTTGTCGTGACGCTCAGCGAGCGTGGATTTATTAAGAGAATTCCGTCTCGTACTTATACCCCGCAGCACCGTGGCGGTAAAGGCATTATCGGCGTGGTAACCAGGGAAGAAGATGCCGTCAGGATTTTAACTGTTGGCGATACCCATGATGACCTGTATTTCTTTACCAACCGTGGAAAAGTTTTCTATCTTAAATGCTATGAAATCCCTGCCGGCAGCTCGCGGACGGCAAAAGGCTTGGCGGTGATTAATCTAATCACCGTGGCTGAGAATGAAAGGGTTACGGCGATGATAGCCGTGACCGGGTTTATGTCGGAAGCCTTTCTGGTAATGGCTACTGCCAAGGGAGAGATAAAGAGGACGGCAGTAAGTAAATTTGCATCGGTTCGGAGCAGCGGACTTATTACTATGGACTTGGAAAAGGGCGATGAGTTAATATCAGCCTGTCTGGCAACAGATCAGGAAGATGTGATATTGGTTACCCGGAAAGGGAAATCAATCAAGTTTGCCGTTTCGGAAATAAGAGCAAGTTCTAGGACAAGCGGCGGTGTACGGGCCATCCGCCTAGCATCCGGAGACAGAGTGGTTAGTATGGATAAGGCTTCAGAGGATGGTTTCCTGCTGGTGGTGGCTGAAGGAGGCCTAGGTAAACTCACTCCTGTAGCGCAATACCCGCGGCAGCACCGTGGCGGACAGGGAGTAAGGACTTTCAATATTGTTGAAAAAGCGGGGAGTGTAGCCACCGCGCAGGTGGTCACACAGCCCGAACAACTGATGATAATATCCGCTGAAGGGATTGTGGAATGCATTCCGGTTAAGGGTATTTCGGTTCAGGGAAGAAGCACTCAGGGGGTTAGGATAATGAGAACCGGTAAGCGCGATAAAGTGGTGGCCATTGCCGCATTTGAACCCGGTAATTAGAAAGCAGAAACCTCCGGTACTTCTCTGACAGCTTCCTACTTTATGTTATCTTTGAATCCTTGAGCTTTTGCGGATATTCCGGTTGCCGTTTCTGAAGTCCACAGGCGCTACATGTGTTATCACGACAGTCAACGGTTTCCTTACCCCGTATAGCACGCTGATATTCTTTTTTCAGGAAATTCACGGTTACTCCGGAATCGATGTGGGACCAGGGCAGTAATTCATTCAAGGAGCGGTCTCGCCAGGCGTAAAACCCGGGTTCAAGGCCGGTTTCTTCAAAAGCGCGGAGCCAGTTTGCATAATTAAGGCACTCATCCCAGGCATCAAAGGTGCTACCCAACTGCCAGGCGCGATGAATGACCTTCCCCAGCCGCCGATCACCCCTTGACAATACAGCTTCAAGTAAACTGAGTCGTGGGTCCTGCCAGGATAGCTTTATCCCTTTCCGGGGTAATTTCTGCTTAAGAATTTCGTGCCGGGCGCTTAGCTCATGTTCGTTTGCTTGGGCGACCCATTGAAAGGGTGTGTGGGGTTTGGGAACAAAGGTTGATGCGCTGATTCTTATTTGTGGTTTCCTGCCGCTCTTCTCTCGGCTGACCAGGCGGACCTTTTCGATGAGCTGGACGATGGTTTCTATATCATCAATGGTTTCCGTAGGTAGACCAAGCATAAAATATAACTTGAGGGTTGTCCAGCCCCGGGCAACCGCGCCAGCCACCGTATCCAGAAGCTTCTCTTCAGGGATATTTTTATTGATGACCTGACGTAGTCGCTGGCTGCCCGCTTCCAGAGCAAAGGTGAGTCCAGTCCTGGCATGCGCTGGTAGTGAACTCATTAATCTGATGGAAAAATTGTCAATGCGGAGGCTGGGTAGTGAGATGGAAATCTGGGGGTGATTCCGGGAGAGGTTGGTAACCAGCTCTTCAATGTATGTATAATCACTGGTGCTTAATGATACCAAGGAGATTTCATCATACCCGCAGTTGCTGATAATCTCTCCGGCTGCCTGCAGTACCTCTCCGGGAGGTCGCTCCCGCACCGGGCGATATATGGTCCCTGCCTGGCAGAAACGGCACCCGCGACTGCATCCTCGCTGAATCTCTATGGCTCCACGGTCGTGGATAACCTCAATAAACGGGACTACCGGCCTAGTTGGGGGTGGGGGAAGTTTGGTTACTATTCGGCGCTGTATGACAGGTTTAGCGGCAGCGTCAGCCGGTTCGAAACTCTTAAGCAGTCCGTCAGGATGGTATTCTACGTTATACAGGCAGGGTACGTAGACGCCGGGGATTTGAGCCACTTGGCGCAGGAGCTGGTTTTTGGTGCCTTTTTTCTTCCAGGCACGTAAGGTTTCCAGTAACTCAAGGGTGACCTCCTCTCCTTCGCCGATGACAAAAAAATCTATGAAGTCGGACATCGGTTCCGGATTAAGGGTGCAGCTACCCCCGGCAATTATGACCGGATAGGTATCATCTCTATCCGAAGCCAAGACCGGTATTTGAGCCAGGTCGAGCATATTCAATACGTTGGTATAGGTAAGTTCAAAGCCCAGTAAGAAACCGATGACATCAAAATCCTTCAGGGGGTGCCCTGATTCAAGACTGCAGAGGGGAATTTCCCTCTCACGCATTGCCGCTTCCATATCCACCCAGGGTGCGTAGACCCTCTCCGCAAGGACATCCGGCTGGCTATTCAGCAGCTCATAGAGAATGGGTAGAGCCATATTGGACATCCCTATTTCATACCGGTCAGGAAAGCTGAGAGTTATCCTGACATTAGTTCTGTCCCAGTCTTTAACAATGCTGTTCCATTCGCCGCCGGTATAGCGTGCCGGCTTGGTAACGTTATGAAGTATTTCGTTGTCAAGCAATGTGCGCCTCCACCCCTTAAAGTATAGTCGTTAGATATGCTCAGGCGCAAATAAGGGAATATGCAGAAGCAAGTACATACGCATATGTGTTAATGAGTAATTGCGCAAAATCGTATATACGTAAAATGTTCAAGACTACTGGATAAGCGATGGATACTGTGAGAGTGGCAGGGTGTGAAAAGATAACAAAGAAAAAGGAAGAGTGGGGCTTAAAGCCCCACTTAAATGACTCCCATGTGTATTAGTTGCTTTTACACTTCTCTGAACTCGCCCTCTACGGTTTCTTCTCCGCCGCCACTTTCCTCGCTAGGTGGCGGCTCACCGCCGGGTGGAGGTTCCTCACCCGGTGGCGTTTCTGTTCCCGGAGGAGGCTGTTGCTGGTAGACAGCCGAGCCGATCTTCTGCATAGTCTCGTTTAATTCTTGGCTCGACTGGTTGATGGCGTCAGTATCGGTACCCTGTAAAGCTGACTTAACGGCAGCTATCTTGGTCTCCGCTTCTTGGTTTAAATCTTCAGGTATTTTTTCCTTATTGTCGCGCAGTGTTTTTTCGGCGGTATAAGCCAGGGTATCCGCCGCATTGCGTGCCTCAATCTCCTCACGGCGCTTGGTATCCTCGGAGGAATGCATTTCGGCTTCTTTCTGCATTTTTTCCACTTCTTCCTTGGAGAGACCACTGGAGGCGGTAATGGTGATTTTCTGCTCTCGACCGGTGCCTTTATCCTGTGCCCGGACACTGAGAATACCGTTGGCATCAATGTCAAAAGTAACCTCAATCTGTGGGACTCCCCGTGGTGCTGGCAGGATACCGTCAAGCATGAAGCGACCCAGAGTCCTGTTGTCGGTTGCCATCGGTCGTTCTCCCTGGATGACATGGACTTCTACGCCGGGCTGGTTATCGGCGGCAGTACTGAAAATCTGGCTCTTGGCAGTGGGTATCGTTGTGTTACGCGGTATAAGGGGAGTGGATACCGCTCCCATAGTCTCGATGCCCAGGGTTAACGGGGTGACATCAAGCAGCAGTACATCCTTGACGTCTCCTTTGAGCACACCGGCTTGAATGGCGGCGCCTATCGACACTACCTCATCGGGGTTGACGCCCTTATGGGGTTCTTTCCCGAAGAACTGTTTTACTTTCTCCTGCACTAGGGGCATCCTGCCCTGCCCGCCGACCAGAATCACTTCATCAATCTGTGCGGCCGTCTTTTCGGCATCGGCTAATGCTTGTTTACAGGGCCCTATGGTTCTTTCGACTAGGTCCATAATAAGCTGTTCCAGTTTAGCCCGGGTGAGTGTTATATTGAGATGTTTGGGTCCATTGGCATCGGCGGTAACAAAGGGAAGATTTACCTCGGTCTGGGCTACGGTTGACAGCTCGCTTTTAGCTTTTTCTGCTGCTTCTTTCAGCCTTTGCAGCGCCATTTTATCCTCTCTCAGGTTTATTCCTTGTTCGCGTTTAAACTCGTCGCATAGCCAGTCAATAATCTTCTGGTCGAAGTCGTCACCACCGAGGTGGGTATCGCCGTTGGTGGATTTAACCTGGAAAGTACCTTCACCCAGTTCCAGGATTGATATGTCAAAGGTACCGCCGCCGAGGTCATACACGGCGATGGTCTCATCATGCTTTTTGTCCAGTCCGTAGGCTAAAGCGGCAGCCGTAGGCTCGTTAACAATACGCAGCACTTCAAGACCGGCTACTTTGCCGGCATCTTTGGTTGCCTGCCGTTGGCTGTCGTTGAAGTATGCGGGTACGGTGATGACTGCTTCGGTTACTTTTTCACCAAGGTAAGCTTCGGCATCTGTCTTCAATTTTTGCAGAATCATCGCCGATATTTCGGGCGGAGTATACCCCTTGCCGCTCATTATTACCTTGGCGTCATCATTAGATGCCTTTGTAATCTTATAAGGGAGTAATTTCTTATCATATTCAACACTGGACTCATCGAATTTACGACCCATAAGTCGCTTGATGCTGTAAATTGTGTGATCAGGATTGGTTATCGCCTGACGCTTGGCTACCTGTCCGACCAACCTTTCGCCACCTTTACCCATCGCAACCATTGACGGGGTGGTGCGTCCACCCTCGGCATTTGGTATTATTACCGGTTCTCCTCCTTCCATTACGGATACCGCTGAGTTTGTTGTGCCCAGATCAATGCCGATAACTTTCCCCATTTAATTATCCTCCTTTTCTTCCTCTTCTCCGTTGCCAACCACTACTACGCTTGGCCTGAGAAGTTTATCATTTAAAAAATAACCCTTTTGTAACTCCTCAATAATAATCCCTTCTTTGCCCTTATTCTGCCGGACAGCCTCATGGAAACTAGGGTCAAACGGTTTCCCTATCGCTTCGACCGGAGTCACTCCCTGAGATTGCAGAGTGGTCTTCAGATTTTGTTCAATGAGCTTAATGCCGTCTATCCAGCCTGCTGATTTGGCCGGTTTGGGTGGAAGAGAACTTAACGCCCTTTCCAGGTCATCCAGTGTGGGCAGTAAGCTGAGTATTAAAACAGAATTGGCAAACTTGCTCAGGTCTTTCCGTTCCTGGTCATTACGCCGTTTTAAATTGATATAGTCGGCTAGGGCCCTCTGCCAGTTTACCAGATACTCCTCCGCTTTTTCCTTTTCTGCGTCCAGTGCCTGCTTTAATGAGTTCAAGTCAGAGGTATCAACAACTTCTGGCCCCACTTCGTTATTTGTAATATCTTCCGGTTCTCGTTTTACCATTTTCAATCCTTATAATATTCTTCACTACCGTTTTGCTATCTCCTCATTTATCAAGAGAGGTTATTACCGGCAGTGGTACAGGTCTCTATTTAATGCTCCTTTATTGGCTCTTTTATTGATTGTTACTGGAGGGGTATGAGCAGGGATAGTCCGGAGTTTATTTCCCGTATAACCCGGACACAAGTTCGCTAAGTATCGAGGATAGGTAATTTACCGTGGGGATGGCATGGGCATAGGCCATGCGGGTTGGGCCAATGACACCGAGAGTCCCCATCGCCTCATCAGGAATGCCATATTGGCTGAGGACCACGCTGTAATTATGCAAAGCTTCCGCTTCATTCTCCTTACCTATGATTATATGTAACCTGTAGTAGGGCGGCTCGTGCGGGATGATTGCTTTCAGTAGGTTTCTCTGCTCCACCAGTTCCATCAGGTTACAGCCTTGATGTCCGCCGGTAAATTCCGGCTGACCGAGTATAAAATGCAAGCCATCAAGGTGAGGCTCTTCAAGCTCCTGCTCGTCTTCAGCACGCATTATCTCTACCGTCAGATCCGTTATCTGCTGTTCAGCCTGGGAAAGCTCCTTATCCGTAGCTTTTATCTGTCCGCCGGCCAGACCCGAATAATAGTCATTTAGTTTATTGGCAATAGCGGTTAATTCAAGCTGTGTCACAACTTCATTAAAGGTAATCAGCTTCTGTTTCACTTTAGCTCCATAAAGGATGAGAACGAGTAAAGCCAGCGAATCACGCATGGAGACCAGTTCTATGTGTTTGAATTTACAGTCCATTGACTTGGGTAGAGTAACTACCGCCAGATTTTTCACCAGCTGAGCTAGCAGGGTTGATGCCAGGTTTAGCCACTGTTCTACTTCCTTCTCTACCTGGTGGAAGAGGTGGCTGACAAAACGCTGTTCCGCCTGCGGGAGCTGGATATTCTCCAAGGACTCCACATAATACCGATACCCCTTATCCGAGGGGACGCTTCCGGCTGAAATGTGGGGGCGGATAATATAACCTTCTTGCTCCAAGTGTGCCATCTCATTACGGATAGTAGCCGGACTTACCATTAACTCGGGGTCAGTGGCAATGTACTGCGAAGGTACTGGTATTGCCTTATCAATATATTGCCCGACAATCGACTTGAGTATCGTTCCTGTTCTGGTTGACAACATTTCTGCCTCCCATTAGCAGTCCAAGCCTTAGACTGCTAATCCTTATTTAAATTTACCATTTTTACAATTATATTGTCAAGCGAAATTGAAAAAATTGGTAGAGGAACCTGATTCTTTCCTTGACTGGTAAGCCTACCTGTGCTATAGTTTACAACGTGGATATTACCTGGTTAGGGCATTCTTGCTTTAAGATTCGAAGTAGCCAGGCGACTATTATTACCGATCCTTTCCCCCCGGACCTCGGTTATACGTTCGGCAAGCAAACAGCCCGTATTGTAACCGTTAGCCATCAGCACCCGGCGCATTCTTATGTACAGGATATTGGCGGTGAACCCAGGTTGGTTACCGGGCCCGGTGAGTATGAAATCGGCAATGTACTAATTATCGGTGTGGCTACCTTTCATGACTTGGAGGGAGGTAAAGAAAGGGGGAAAAACACTGTCTTTCTTTTGGAGGTGGAAGGGGTAAAGATATGTCACCTCGGTGATTTGGGTCATGCACTTACTCCTGAGCAGGTGGAAGAGATAGATATTGTCGACGTGCTGCTGCTTCCAGTAGGCGGTGTTTCCACAATCAACGCGACCATTGCTACGGAAGTTATCCGCCAGCTGGGGCCTAGGGCGGTGATTCCCATGCATTACAAAACACCGGTAATAAAGAGGGAGTTAGAACCCGTGGAGCAGTTCCTTAAGGAGATGGGGTTGGAACAGATTGGCTCACAACCCAAATTATCCGTCACCAAGTCAAATCTGCCGATAAGTACACAGGTTTTCTTACTCGACTATCAGACTGACCAGAAGTAATGATAGCCTCAAAATTTTCTAAACACTTCCTTTTCTTATGAATATAAGTTACGTAAATGCGCATATGCACATCAGCGTAACTGCGCAATTATCCGGTTAAGTAGCTCCTCATCGCTGCTGACACCACTCACATCGAGTTTGCTGCGGCGGAAGGCACTTACCATTCCTTCAATTAATTTTGTTTTACTGATTTTTTTACCGCCGCTAAATTTTGCCGCCGACCCCAGGCTTTCCAGGTAAGCGTCTTCGTCACGGTTTAGAAATACAGATAGTTTAATCATGGGAGGCCGGGATTGCCGGGTGATTTCTTTTTCGGTTGGCGGTGCCTCATTATTGGCGCCTGTAAGACGGTCCAGGGCGGTACCCAGTACTCGTTGCTCGGTAATTTGAACTCTTTTCATTTCATCACCTCTCTGGCCAGCTGTCGGTAAGCATTAGCTCCATCCGCATTAGCGGCATATGTAATAATTGATTGACCGGCGACCGGGGCTTCCTTGAAGCGCACACTAACGGGCACAATCGTGTCAAAAACTCTGATACTGCTGACGAATATCCTTTTTGTCATTTCAATAACCTCTCTGCTGTGAAGGGTACGGATATTGGTCATGGTGAATAAAATACCTGAAATCTCAAGCGCCGGGTTAATCCGGTCCTTTACGCGGATGATTGTATCCAGTAAGAGCACAAGTCCTTTCATTGCCAGAAAATCGGCTTGCACCGGTATCAACACTTTATCACTCGCCGATAAAGCATTAACGGTTAAAAGCCCCAGGCTGGGCAGACAATCCACCAGAATGAAGTCGTAAGACCTTCGTACCGGTTGGAGTATCCTCTTCAGCACTAATTCCCTGCTGGTTGCTCCTACCAGGTCCAGCTCAGCCTGTGACAGTTCGACATTAGCCGGGATAAGGTCGACATTAGGGTTACTGGTACGGACGGTAACGTCATTAATAGAGGGATTTCCCCTGTTATTGCTGATACTGGCAATAAGCTCATAGCCAGTTATTTTAAGTTCCTCCGGATTAAACCCCATCGTAATGGTAAGGCTACCCTGCGGATCCCAGTCAACTAGTAGAACACGCTTGCCCTGTTCGCTTAAACCTTCAGCTAAAGCGGCTGTCGTGGTGGTCTTACCCACCCCGCCTTTTTGATTGGCAATGCACATAACCGGCATATGTCGTTCCTCTTAATATTAGTATAGCGTAAATGCGTAATTACGTCAATACTCTATTGCGTATTAATCCCAAGAAGATTGACTTACTTGAAAGACGGATGGTAACGTATAACTAAGGAATTCTGCAAGCTAGTATGTATGCAATCATTGGGTAGGTGTGAAATCATGAGAAAGTGGGTAAAAGTAGCTTTGGTTCTAATTCTGGTAGCCGTTATGATCTGGCTCGTTGTGGTTTTCTTTTCAGACTCAGATGCGGGTAAGGGAAGAATTACCGATGCTAAGAAGCCCTCGACAGAGGAGGCCTTTGGCGGCGGCAAACATGAATCTGCCCAATCGGTACAGCAGACCGCGGACGGCGGCTACATCATCGCCGGTTACACATATTCCTACGGCGCAGGCGAAGGGGATGCCTACCTGGTGAAGACCGATGGGAAAAGGAACGAAGAGTGGTACCGGACCTTTGGCGGCGATAAAGGAGAATATGCCTACTCGGTACAGCAGACCGCGGACGGCGGCTACATCATCGCCGGTAACACATATTCCTATTCCCCCGGCGTAGGTGACAGGTATGCCTACCTGGTGAAGACCGATGGGGAAGGGAACCTAGAGTGGCACCGGACTTTCGGTGGTGAGCAAGATGATTCAGTCCACTCGGTACGGCAGACCGCGGACGGCGGCTACATCATCGCCGGTTACACATATGCCCCCGGCGTAGGCGGAGCGGATGCCTACCTGGTGAAGACCGATGGGGAAGGGAACGAAGAGTGGTACCAGACCTTTGGCGGCGATAAAGAAGAATATGCCCAATCGGTACGGCAGACCGCGGACGGCGGCTACATCATCGCCGGTCACACAAAGTCCTACGGAGCAGGCGAAAGGGATGCCTACCTGGTGAAGACCGATGGGAAAGGGAACGAGGAGTGGTACCGGACTTTCGGTGGCGATAAACCTGAATATGCCTACTCGGTAGAGCAGACCGCGGACGGCGGCTACATCATCGCCGGTCACACATATTCCTACGGAGCAGGCGAAAGGGATGCCTACCTGGTGAAGACCGATGGGAAAGGGAACGAGGAGTGGTACCGGACTTTCGGTGGTGAGGACAATGATATAGCCTACTCGGTACGGCAGACCTTCGTTAACGAGCCTACGGTGGACGGCGGCTACATCATCGCCGGTGAGACACATTCCTACGGCGCAGGCGAAAGAGATGCCTACCTGGTAAAGACCGATGGGAAAGGGAACGAAAAGTGGTACCGGACTTTCGGTGGTGAGAACGATGATGTGGCCTACTCGGTAGAGCAGACCGCGGACGGCGGCTACATCATCGCCGGTGAGACACATTCCTACGGCGCAGGCGGAAGGGATGCCTACCTGGTGAAGACCGATGGGGAGGGTAGAGGAGGGTAATTATACCTCTATTCTACGGTCAGCAGAAACTGCCGAGGAAGAGCCGAAATAGGAAGCAGTGGCTGCGGCGCCAACCACGGTCAAGAGTATTTAACTAGCTCAAGGAAGTTTTTTACTCGTGCTATATAGCACCATACAAAGTTATCGTAGAGCTGGAATACTTCCTCATTATTCATCTGAGAAGATTAATCATCTGTAGACTTTGACACCTCTTGCCTTAAGATCAGGGATATGCGTGAATATTGATTGTAAGCTCAAGGGATAATTATCCAAGTACACAGAGTCTCCAATTGAAAGCCCTTTATTATCAACTAGTGCTTTTATATCGCTGACGTCGGTGTTACTTAAGAGGAGAGTTTTCAGTTTAATAAGACCGGTCAGGGATGAGAGATCCATGATATCGTTATTAAAAGCTTCGAGCTGCTCCAGGTTTAGGCACTATTCCAGTCCGGAGAGCATGATGATAGTAGCGCCAGAATTAGAACAATCAAGGCTGGTGAGGGACTCGAGGCCAGACGGATAAATAGGACCGGAACGAATGGCACTTCCAAATCCGGGCTCAATGAAAGTTACTTCAGGTACTTCTGCTGCCTGAGTCGTTTCCAGCGCTGAAACTTCCGCTTCGAGAGTCGAGACTTGGGCTTCTGCCGATGCCAGGTCTGCTCTGCTGCCAGGATTCTGTTTACCGCTGCCGACGCCTGGTCTGTTTCTAGCCAACGTTGAGATTCTGCCTTTTGCCATCGCCAGTTCTGTTATTGAGTAAAAGAAGGGTAAAAGAGAGAGCCTCCCGAATTTCGGGAGGCTCTCGGAGAATCGGAATGTTATCCGTCAGGTCGGAATCAGACAGCTCGTCTGGTCCTGACAATCAGGACGATCACCGCGATCACAAGAACTGCACCAATGATGATTATTGCCCAGATGTAGGCAGGTGTAATCGGTGCCGGTGCCGGTGGTGGCGGCGGGATAACGATTTCTTGTGCTGGCGGTGGCGCCGGTATGTTTATTACCGGTGCCGGGACTTCCTTGATCACTACCGGTGGTGCTGCTGCTGGTGGTGGTGCCGGTGGTGGTGGGGTCGTCTTTACCGTGAAGTTAGCCAGCGATGACCAGCTACCTTCTATCGGCGCCAGTGGTTTAACTGCCCAGTAGTAGGTCTTACCCTCTTCAAGTGCTTTGGTGAGGGCATAGCCGGTGGTCTTCACTTTGACGTCAGCTATGGGGTTACCCAAAGCTACGTTGTCGGCTAACTTGAACTGGTACTCAGTAGTGCCATTCACCGGGGCCCAGGAGAAGGATGGCGTTGGGGCTGTTGCAGCGGCGCCATTTACCGGTGCCAGTACGGCGGGTCCTTCAGGTGCTGCAGGTGGAGCTGCTTCTGCTTCCAGAGACGTAACGGTGAAGGAGCGTACATCAGAGTAAGCCCCTTTGAGAGGTGCGTCTGCCCTGACTCTCCAGTAGTAGGTTGTGCCGGGCAAAAGCGGGGTCTCGCTGGTGTTACTGCCGGTATAGACGTAGTTTACTGGTGTCCCGGCCTCGTCTTTGTTGAGGGAGTCAGCTACTTGCTGGTCGAAGTCCGGGTCAAGAGCAACATCGAGATCATAGCTGGTGACATCGTCAACCGGTCGCTCCCAGTTAAAGCTTACGCTATCTACCGTACCTGAAACGGAGTTAATATTGACTTCGGCGCCTTCTGCGGGACTAACTGCCGTCGTTTGCAGGTTTCTGAGGGAATTGACCATGCTTAAGAGGGCTTCATTTTCGTTGTCAATCGCCCAGATCTTGTCATCCCCGTTGGCATCTGTGCTGACGGTAAATGACTGCGGAGTCTTGTCAAACAACGCCGTGGAAGTAGTGGAGCCCCAGTACACAGTAGGTTTCAGCGCTGGGTATGTGGACAGTGAAATTGTGGAGTCGGAGTTATCATCCGACATCACGTAGATGTCTCCATCCCACATCTTCACGCCGGTGACGTCACCCGCCAGGCTGGCATAAGTGCTGATGTCCTTCCAGGCAACGCTTTCGCCAATCTCCCAGCGGTAGAACTTATCAGAGGCGGCGACCGAACTTGCGTAGATGAAATCACCGTCTGCTAGTCCGGTGGCGGTCACCTGAACAGCGCCAGTGGAGGTGCTATCAACTATCTTGGGGATCTTGGTCCAGTTGTCGCCGCTGTCCGAGGAGTAAGATACCCAGCCATCATCGGAGCCGACAATCAGGTTGCCCTCGCTGAGGCTTTTGATCATTTGACCGCCGGCGAGCAAGGTGTCCTTGGCGGTTCCCCAAGTGAAACCTCCATTGGTTGACTTGCTTACTTTGCCATCTGAGTTGCGGAGTATGTAAGCGGTATCACCGTCACCTTCTACTGCCAGGTCCTGAACGGCAAATGTGGCGGTGCGTTGTTGCCAGCGGATATCGCCGGCATCACTGCTGTAGTACATTGTAGTGGCGCCCGTGTCAGCCACGTAGATGGTGTCAGTGTCATCGGGAGCTACGCGAATGATGAGCCCGGTTTTGCTCCCAACGTTAAGAATTCTCTTCCAACCGTCGTCGTCCTTGCGCCAGACGTTCGCGTCACCGGTGGAGTCGGCGTCGTCGTGGGCCAAGTAGATACGGCTGCCATCGGGGGAGACGGCTACGCCCGTTAGGGTGGTGACTTCGGTGTCAATGAGGCTGACTTGGTTCCAACTCTTGCCGTTGTTAGAGGACTTGGATAGACCCATGTCATCACCTGTGGCAACGGCTAATATGTCGTCGCCCGCCCAGGCAAGTGTCGTGTTAGTTGAACCAGACGGGCTCTTCAGGCTGGAGGTAGTAGAAACAGTGGGTGATATCGCTAGCGGGTCGAGGCAGTAGTAAGTGGTGGTGGCATCGTTCCTGCCCGCGACGAGAGTAGAACCGTTATAAGCCACGCTCTGTGTCGTGATGGATGCGCCAACCTTGAGTTCGGTTATGGAATCGTCTTCAGCGAGGTAGATTCCGTTCAACCCGGTGTCGGTAACAGCATCCAAACCGACAAAGGCAACACGGTAGGAACTATCGCTGCCTACGTAGTCCGGCGACAGCGCAAGTGATCCTGTGTTGATTCCTGTGAGGGTAGTAGTCGTGTCCAAGGCTACCGGGTAGTTGGTGAAGCCAGCGCCGTCTGAATTCCACTTCGAGGCATCGTAACTGTACATCTCGATATTGAGGTTGTCAGAGGCGCCGAAAGCCACGGTTAAGGCAACTAGGACTTCATCGGAAGCGAAGTTGGGCGAGTAGGCAATAGCGGGAGCTGTCGAGTTGGATGCTGTCATGGTTACTCCACCGCCGTAGCCAAACTTGGTGCTTAGCTGTGTCCACGATGGGGCCGCGCTGCCGATTTCGTATTCCCAGACCTCGGCTCCTCCGTTAGTTCCAACACTGATATTCGTACTGTACCCGGAAACGGCAACTCGGTGTGACCCGAACCTGCCCGCCGAGATAGCGAGATCGGAAATACTGGTGCAGTTGGTCGGCACGCCCAGGCTGGAGGTGAAGGTTCCACCGGAAGTGGTGGAATAGACTTGCGATTGGGTAGTGTCGGCCCAGACCATAATGTCATTATCGTCAGGGGCTACTGCCACCAGATTGATGTCGGTAGTGCCACTGAAGGTTTTCCAAGTGTCGCCGCGGTCAGTTGAATAAAATACGGTAGTAGTATTACCGGTGCCGGCCATGAGGAAATTCCCGTCTCCGCCAACGGCAATGTCAGTAATATTAATTGAGCTTCCTGTTATAGTGACATTGTTGGTGGTGGAGGGGATGGTCTCCGTAGTGAAGGAAAGGTTAGCCGCGGATGCGGGTGACACGGACATGGGAGCCGCAAACGAGAGCAGGCTGACCATAAGTACGACCGAAAGCCCAACACCAAATATTTTAGATATTTTCTTTTTCATCGACCTTTAAATTCTCCTTAAATTGATTTGTTCTTACTATAACTATACCCCCACAAATAAAGATGTAACTTTCTTTTATCTCTTTTGTGGAGACATATCTACTGTTAAATCCGTTTTTCGAGCCATCTAGCCCTATTTCCCCTTGCGGGTTCTTAACATAACATCACCTCCTTTTAATGGCGTACCTCTACCCTGGTACAATTAAAACTAACTATAAACTTAAATTCTCCGTTTGTCAAGTCTTTTGACATAAATTTGGAAAAATTTATGTAAATTCATCATTAAAGCGCCATTTTCCTGAGGAATTCCGGCAGTTTATCAAAAGGGACGTTTTGCTGGCGGGAGTTTTGCATATCCCGCAGGGTAGCCGTATCGCTCTTTAATTCCTCATCACCAATAATTAACGCTTGGCGCATGCCTAGGGTATTTGCCTGCCTCAGCTGGGCTTTCAGGCTCTTACCGCGGCTCGCCATTAGCACGCCGATGCCCGCACGCCTTAACCGGGAAGCCAGTTTTATCGCCGCTTCCTTGGCGACATTATCCATATGAGCAATAAATACCCGGGGTTGGGGCAGGTCAGGAACAATGATATCCTGCTTTTTCAGGTTAAGTATTATGCGTTCGATTCCGGTGGCAAAGCCGATTGCCGGAGTCGGTTTTCCTCCCAACTCCTCAATCAGGTCGTCATAACGCCCGCCACCACCGAGGGTACTCTGGGCGCCGGATGCCTCAGACTGAATTTCAAAAACGGTCCTGGTGTAATAGTCCAGCCCGCGTACCAAACGATGGTTGGCTTCAAAGGGAATACCAAGCATCTCTAGGTAGCCTTTCAGTCGATTAAAATGTATAGCGCACTGGGGGCAGAGATGTTCAGTAATCCGGGGGGTGGTACCGGCTATTTTCTGGCATTGCGGATCTTTACAGTCGAGAAGGCGAAGGGGATTTCGTTCTATTCTCACTTTGCAGTCCGCACAAAGTTCACCGGTCTGATTGGCATAGTGCTTTTTCAGGGCGGTTAAATAGTTCGGGCGGCACTGCTTACAGCCGATGCTGTTAAGCTGCAATGAAAGGTGGCTAAGGTTTAAGGAACGAAAAAACTGCCATGCCATATCAATGACTTCGGCGTCAAGTGCCGGGTCATCATCACTGATGGCTTCATAGCCGAATTGGTGGTGCTGTCTCAGCCTTCCCGCCTGGGGCCTTTCATACCGGAAAATAGAGGCGATATAATATAGTTTTACCGGTTGGGGGAGGTTATTCATACCGTGCTCCAGATAAGCCCGGCAGACCGGTGCCGTGCCTTCCGGTCTGAGCGTAATCTTCTTCTTCCCCTTATCGGTAAAGGTGTACATTTCCTTTTCCGTAATGTCCGTGCCCTGCCCCACGCTGCGGGTGAAAAGCCCGGTCTCTTCAAAGGTGGGTGAATCAATGCGCTCATAACCGTAAAGCCGGCATATATCATATGCGTGTTGTTTAACGTGGTGCCAGTAGAGCTGTTCCCTCGGCAATATATCCGAAGTCCCGCGTGGTAAACGGTACAATCTATTTTTCTCCTGTTTCTATTATATAAGGCTAGGATACAGGATTAATGCCGGATTTGTAAAGGGAAATTTCAGGGAGAGTTTAGAGAGGAGGAAGGCATAAGGGGGTGAGGTTAAAAAATCATAAATAAAACGAACGGGAATATTTTACAGTGGACGCCATCTTGGATTATACTTATATATAACCTGGTATATAACCTGGTGCATTAAGCTGAGAGTGCTTTGAATTCCAGGTTGCTGGTGGGGGAATGGATTTCAATCAACTCGCAAAGGTCGCCGATAAGTATCTTTCACCTGAAAAGATGGCGGTAGTGGAAGATGCTTACAAATTCGCTGCCGAGGCGCACCGCGGGCAGGTGCGTAAATCCGGGGGGCCTTTCCTGGAGCACCCATTACAGACGGCTATTATCCTGGCGGAGCTTCAGCTTGACGCCAGTTCCCTGGCAGCGGCTTTACTGCATGATATTCCCGAGGACTGCGGGCTACCCATTTCCGAGCTTAAGGCCAGGTTTGGTCAGGAAATAAGTAAACTGGTTGATGGTATTACAAAGCTGGGTAAGGTCTCCCTGCCGGTCTCCGGAGTGGTAACCAGTCAAAGACAGGCCGAGAACCTGAGAAAGATGCTGGTAGCTATGGCTGAAGACCTCCGGGTGGTGTTTATAAAGTTGGCTGACAGACTGCACAATATGCGCACGCTGGAAGTCTTGTCTTCGGAGAAACAGCGTAGCATTGCCCGGGAGACTCTGGAGATATATGCTCCGTTAGCCCATCGCCTGGGGATTTGGGAGCTGAAGTGGCAGTTGGAGGATTTATCGTTCCGCTATTTGGAACCGGCGAAATATCAGCAGATCGTGAAGCTAGTAGCTACCCGGCTAGAGCAGCGGGAGAGATTTATTGCCCGGGTTATAAAAATTTTAAAACCTGAATTTGATAAAGTAGATCTGCGGGTGGAAATGTTCGGTAGGCCCAAGCATATTTACAGTATACATCAGAAGATGGAGCGGTATTCCATATCGGGCAAGCGCTTCGATGATATACATGACCTTCTGGCGCTGCGTATACTGGTAGGTACTGTGCCTGACTGTTACAGCGCCGTGGGCGTGATACACAGTCTGTGGCACCTCTTGCCGGATGCATTTGACGATTATATCGCCACGCCTAAACCCAATGGATATCAGGCGTTACACACTGCGGTGATGTGCCTCGGCACCACTCCTCTGGAAGTGCAGATCCGCACCCGCGAGATGCATTACGTGTCCGAATACGGAGTAGCCGCTCACTGGCGTTATAAAGAAGGCGAAAAGAAGGATATACGCTTTGAGGAGAGAATTACCTGGCTGCGTCAGCTAATTGATTGGCGCCGGGAATTCACCGGGGCGGAAGAATTCTTGGAATCGGTTAAAACGGATATTTTTATTGACCAGGTCTTTGTTTACACACCTAAAGGAGAGATAAAGGATTTACCCAAAGGGTCTACACCTCTTGACTTTGCCTACCGGGTTCATACGGAGCTGGGGCATCGGTGCATCGGCGCCAAGGTGAATGGTAAACTGGAGCCTTTTAATTATGAGTTAAAAAACAGTGACGTCATCGAGGTTATTTCAACAAAGGGGACTAAGGGGCCGAGTCGTGACTGGCTGAACCCGCATCTGGGTCAAATAAAGACATCCCACGCCCGGGAAAAGATTCGGCAGTGGTTTAAGAAGCAGGAACGGACGGAAAATATTGAACAGGGTCGTGGGCTGCTGGAGAAGGAGTTGAAGCGCCTGGGGATAAAAATTGACCGTCAGGAACTGGCTGCCATGTTTAATTACAGTAATAGTGACGAATTTTTGGCGGCTATTGGCTACGGAGGTATCACCACACATCAGATTGCCATAAAGTTTGCCGGGCAGCAGGAGGGATCGAAGACTGCAGCCGGAGTTACGCCTTTAAAGAAATTACCGCCAAAAATTCAGGTGCTGGGCGTTGGTAATCTGGTCACCAATCTGGCGCAGTGCTGCCATCCATTACCTGGGGATAATATTATTGGCTATGTTACGCGGAGCCGGGGGGTGACAATACACCGTCAGGATTGCTACAATGTGACTCATGAGGATGAGACAGATAGGTTGGTACCGGCGGATTGGGGGAGTACCGATTCCATGTATCCGGTCAATGTTAAGGTGGAAGCCTGGGATAGAGTTGGACTGATGCGTGATGTTACCACGGTTGTAGCCGAGGAGAAAGTCAATATTACTTCGGTGAACCTAGCGAAACACGATGATCTTACGGTGTCAATACTCCTTACGCTGGAAACGAAAGGCCTGGTTCAATTAAGCCGTCTCCTGACGAGGATAGATTCGGCTAAAGGGGTAATCGGCGTTACCCGGATTGAGGGTGAGGTAACGAAGAAATCCAGCGTTAAAGCTGATAACGGGCGTGTGGAGCAGCCGGTCACGGAGGGAAGCCAAGGGAAGTTGAAGTCAGAGCAGGGTTCTTAGGGATAATTTGTTTTTTTGTTATTGCGAATTTAAAAAGATACAAGGTCGATTTGCCAAATGATGGTCTAGGGGGTAAACATTGCCAATCACTAAATCAGCTGAAAAAAGGGTACGCTCTTCGGAGCGAAGGAAGCTGCGTGGTAAGTCTGTGCGTAGCCAGGTTAAAACCAATATCATCAAGGCGGAAAAACTCATATTCTCCGGAGAGCTTAAACCAGCTCAGGAATCAGTTCAAACCGCCGTCACGTCTCTTGATAAGGCAGCGGAAAAAGGGATGATTCATCAGAATAATGCTGCCCGGCGAAAATCACGATTGATGAAAAAGTTAAATCAGGCAGTATCTCTGGCGGGAAAAGCCGAAGAAGAAGCAGCGGAAAAGACGGAATGATTTTCTCGTATCAAGTTCGAGGTCAAGATTCGCTGTGAAAGCGGGGTGTTAGGCTGATCGCTGTTAATCCTTATTAGTCTGACGATGGTATCGGTCTTGGTTCCTGTACTTCCATTTTCTGGTCATGGCATATAACGGTGCCCTCACTGGCCTTAGTGCATAAAGCTTCGGTACCACAAACCTGGCAACGATATCTTTTGCCTAATTGATTTGACATGTAAGTTCTCCTGCTGCTGGGCCTGTCTTATTTTTTCAGTTCCATAGGTTGGTTACAGCAGTGAACCGAGCCATCACCGCCCTTGGTAATGATAAACTCAGAGCCGCACTTGAGGCAGCGGTATCTTTTCCCTACCACATTTGCCATTTCAGATCACCTTCCCTATAGAAGTTCTCGGGCTTATTATAGTCTAAGTTTCAATTGCTGTCAAAGTAATCGCACATCCTCAGCAAAGGGAATATTCAACTTTTTCCTCTTCCCATATCGACTTTGATTATATATTTATATATAGCAGACAGTAAATCCGTGTCTGGAGCCGACCGATTGAAATAGTATACTTGAAATGATACACTAAATCAGTTCATTTCTACCCTTCTAAAGGTATGGTGAGGCTGGTAATTGTGAGGGAAAAACTAAAGACTCAGTTAAAAGCGACCTCTTGCTAATCGAAGCGAAGGGTCGTTTTATTATGTTTAACAAATGTATAAACCCAAATGTATAAACCGCGCGGGGCGTTACCAGTTGATAAGGAGGGAAAATGACAGGGACATGTAGAAGCTTGGTGACCATTGATGATTTTACCAACGGGGAAATAGAAGCCTTATTTTCGCTGTCTGATGAAATGTCAGATTCGATGGGCAAGCAGCTTGGTGTATGCCACGGTAAGATTATGGCGAGCCTTTTCTTCGAGCCGAGTACTCGGACACGGCTATCATTTGAAACGGCGATGCACCGGCTTGGCGGCACCGTTATCACCGCATCAGATGTCGGGGAGACTTCCCTCTCGAAAGGTGAGAGTATTGCCGATATGGCGCGGGTAATCGGGAGCTATGCCGATATCATTGTCATCAGGCATCCTTGGGAGGGCGCTGCGAAGGTGGTTGCCGATTACGCGGGCATCCCGGTAATAAATGCCGGCGATGGAGGCCACCAGCACCCTACTCAGACAATGCTGGACCTTTATACCATTAAGAGGGAAAAACAGACTATAAAAGGGCTGAAAATCGCTCTCTGGGGCGACTTGAAATATGGCCGGACGATACATTCATTAATCTTTGCCTTGGCCAAGTTCGGTGCCAATATTCTGTTCTGCCCCAGTCCGGGTCTGGAGGTGCCGGAGCATGTTATCGAAAAGCTGATTAAGGAATATGGCGGCGAACTGGAAAAATATGATAGTGCCGTTGCCAAAGATAATCTTTTCCCCATGGATGCGGTATACACGACACCGAGCAGCCCACATCAACTGGCGATGATGCCCAATCTCAATATCCGGATTGAGCTGAGCGAAGGGGTTGATGCTCTTTATGTTACCAGGGCTCAAAAAGAGAGGTTTTCCGAAGCTGATAGCGGTCAGGACCTGAAGAAAAAATACCCCGTAGTAGATAAAAACTTGCTCAGAGGTAAAGAATTCAGCAAAACACTGGTAATGCATCCGCTACCCCGCGTTGATGAGCTGGCTTATGAGATGGACAGCGACGAAAGGAGCATGTACTTTAAACAGGCAGCGCGGGGAGTGCCGGTTAGAATGGCGCTTTTAGCCTTCCTGCTGGGTACCAGAGACATTAACATCCTGGAGGAAGATTCGTCTGTCAAGGCACTAGAATATCCGGTGTACAGCCAGGATTCTGGACTTAAATGCCCCAATACAAAATGCGTATCAGTGCAGTCGACTGAAACCAAGTACCTTGGGCCGGAATTTAAAATAGTGAACCGGGAACCCCTTACTTTGCGGTGCGTATATTGTGAGCACGGTATCGAGCCCGGATACGTAGCCAGTACTGAAGGACACGAAGGGACAAAGGATGATAAAAAATACCATGATGCTGACAGCCATTGGACTCAGCAAATCAAACCGGAAAACCTGATTATTTTCGCCTCAAAAGAGGCTGCCGAAGAACAGGGTTTCAAGCCCAGTCATTATGTTAAAGAGCCTTAGTAAATCAATCATGATGGGTGAAATTTGAGCAGTAATGCGAAACCTCTGTTGATTCGAGGTGGACGGATAATTGACCCTGACAGAGGAATCGATGAAGTTGGTAGCTTATTAATTCGCGCCGGTAAAATTGCTCTGTTAAGCGCGCCGTCGCCTTTGCCGGATTGTATTGAGCTTAATGCTGAGGGTCTTGTGGTCTGCCCTGGGTTTATCGACCTTCACTGCCACCTGCGCGAGCCGGGGTTTGAGGAAAAGGAAACAATTGCCACCGGAACCCGGGCGGCGGCAAGGGGTGGCTTTACCACCGTCTGCTGCATGCCAAATACCAGCCCGGCTTTGGATAACCGTGAAGTAATTAATTACGTAAATTCAATTGCCGCTAGAGAAGGCGTCATCCGCGTTCTGCCCATCGGCGCGGTTACCGTGGGGAGAAAGGGCGAGACCCTAGCCCCGCTGGATGAGATGGCTGCCGCTGGTGCTATTGCCTTTAGTGATGACGGCGCGCCGGTCAGTAACGCTAACCTGATGCGTCAAGCCCTTGACTACAGTGTCGCTTCGGGGCTTCCAATCATCGAGCATTGTGAGGATGTCGCTTTGGCTATGGGCGGACAGATTAATGAGGGCGTTGTCTCAAACGAGTTGGGACTGCGCGGTATGCCCCACGTGGCTGAGGAAAATATGATTGTTCGTGACCTGGCGCTGGCACGGCAGACGGGGGGCCGACTTCATATTGCCCATGCCAGCACGGCTGGTTCAGTGGAGCTGATTCGCCGGGGTAAAGAGCAGGGCATCAATATCACCGCCGAAGTAACGCCGCATCATCTTACCCTGACCGAGGAAGCGGTTATTATTTATGGTACCGTTGCTAAGGTGAATCCACCCTTGAGAACGCAGTGGGATGTTCAAGCTCTTGTCCAAGGACTCCGTGACAACGTGATTGACATCATCGTTACTGATCATGCTCCCCACGCTGAAGTGGATAAAAAGTGTGAGTTTACCCGCGCCGCTTTTGGCATCAGCGGACTGGAAACGGCGCTGGGTAGCCTGATGAACTTGGTTCACAGCAGGCAAATTACCCTCACTGACCTCATCACCCGGCTGACTGGAATGCCGGCAGGACTTATCACCATCGGCAAGAGGCTGGGCACACTGGGCGATGGATGCACTGCTGATGTTACTATATTTGACCCCGACAGGGAATGGGTGGTTGATACCAACGCTTTTGCCTCCAAGGGGGAAAACACACCCTTGGAGGGCGCAAGGCTCAAGGGCAAGGTAATGGCGACTGTATATAAAGGTAAATTGGTCTATAAAGACGATTTTTTAACTCTTACGGGGGAATATAAAGGAGAATATTAGGGGGCGTAGCTTCTCTAAAATCTTAACTACCGTGAAACGAATGCACGTCACCTGACGAAGTATTGTTAAACTTGGAGTATGTTGTTACAATTAAATCCGGTTAGAATATTTCCCTGTATGCAGATATATATTATTGTGAGGTCAGGAAAATGAGTGATATGACAGCCGTCGGAAAGAGTTTTACCAGGGTAGACGCCCAGGAAAAGGTTACCGGGACTGCCGTCTTCGGTCACGATTTGAAATTTCCCGGGATGCTCTGCGGTAAGATCCTGGGAAGCAAATATGCCCATGCCAGAATCCTGAATGTGGACATAACCAGGGCAAAAAAGCTTGTCGGTGTCAGAGTCGTGGTAACCGGTAAGGATATTCCACTGCGTTTCGGTAACCCACATACCGGAATTATTGACCAGCCGTTCATCGCCGCGGATAAGGTAAGGCTTTTCGGCGAGCCGGTAGCAGCCGTGGCGGCAATAGACGAAGACATTGCCGAAGAAGCTCTGGAACTAATCAAAGTGGAGTATGAAGAATTACCCGGTGTTTTTGATCCCGTTCAGGCAATGGAACCGGGTGCCTCAATACTGCATGAAGACCTCACTTCATACGAGCGCGGACCTATTGCCCGGCCGGTCGAAGGCACCAACATCTGTCACCACCCCAAGATGCGCAAGGGAGACGTAGAGCAGGGTTTCAGAGAGTCCGATTTTATATTTGAAGATACTTACCAGACCCAGATGGTCAACCACAGCGCCCTTGAACCTCATGTCGCCGTGGCGACAGTGGATGTGAATGGTATGATTACCGTCTGGACGCCGTTTGATGCCCCTCACGAGGCTCGTGAACAAATCGCCCTTGCGTTTAATCTCCCGCTGTCAAAAGTGCGGATTATTATTCCCTACCAGGGAGGTGGTTTTGGTGGCAAGGGAGGGCTGACAACAGAGCCGATAGCCATCGCCTTGGCAATGAAAACTAACGGGAAGCCGGTGAAGGTTGCCTTTAGCCGTGCTCAAATCTTTACCAATACTATGGTCAGGCACCCCAGTATCATCGAGATAAAAACAGGGGTAAAAAAGGATGGTACACTATGGGCTCGCCAGGTCAAGGTCGTGTTTAATTCCGGGGCATACGCGGAAAAAGGCGCGATGATAACAACGCTGAGTACCTTCGGTTCTTCCGGTCCCTACCGTATCCCGAATATCCAACTGGACGGATTCTGTGTCTACACTAATACCCCAGTAGCCGGCGCCATGCGCGGGTTTGGATGTCCCCAAGTGACTTGGGCTTTTGAGTCCCAGATGGACATTATCGCTGAGAAACTCAAAGTGGACAGGTTGGAAATCAGGTTAAAGAATGCATTTGAGACCGGGGATGCATCTCCGTCAGGGGTCGTATTGAAAGCGGTGGGGCTCAAAGAGTGCTTGCGAAAGGCTGCCGACCAGATTGGGTGGAACAAACAGGGTGAAGACAGTAACCGGGGGAAGGGTATTGCCTGCATGCACAAGTGGCAGACGACTTACCCAGCCAATGTTGTCTTGAAGGTTAACGAAGACGGCACTATGGACCTTTTACTGGGAGCCGTGGAGATAGGACAGGGATGCAATACCGTATTCCCTCAGATGGTCGCGGAGGAACTGGATGTGTCGGTAGAGAACATCAAGGTAGCCGCCAGAGATACGGAGATAACGCCTTATTACACGGCAACGGTGGGGAGCGGGGCAACGTTTTCAGTAGGTAATGCGGTTATGCAGGCAGCAAGGGATGTCAGGGAGCAGTGTCTGAATCTGGCTTGTCATGAATTGAACGTGAATAAAGAACAACTGGTTTTAGAGCGCGGGCGAGTCTTTGTGAAAGATACGCCGGAGCGGGGGTTAACCTTCGGTCATCTGGCTCATTCAGCTCTGCGCAGTCATGAAGGACAATTTGTCGGCAAAGGGACTTATAGTCGCGCCGTCAAACCATTTGATAAGGAGACCGGACAGGGGTTTGATACAGTCTGGCAGTATGCTGCCCAGGCGGCTGAAGTTGAAGTTGACCAGGATACCGGCACGGTCAGAGTCCTTAAGCTGGCTGCGGCGCATGATGTGGGTAAAGCAATCAATCCTAAGCTTTGCCAAGGTCAAATTGAAGGGGCTGTCACCATGGGAATAGGGGCTGCCTTATCCGAGCAAATGCAGTTGGAAAAGGGACGTGTTCTCAATCCGAATCTTACCGATTACAAACTTTCTACCGCTTTGGACATCACGGATATTCAACCTATCCTGGTTGAAGAGGCTCATGACGAAGGACCATACGGGGCAAAGGGACTTGGCGAACCGGCACTGGCGCCCACGGCGGCAGCCATAGGTAACGCCGTTTCCGATGCGGTTGGTGTAAGGATTAAGGAGCTTCCCCTTGAACCTGAGAAAATATTGAAAGAGATGAACGAGCACGGTATGAAATAGTATGAAATAATAAGGCAGTCCTCTTTTTCCGAACATAGGAAAGGAATCGGATTTGAAGCAAATACTTGCCCGCGTTATTTCCAACATCGAAATTATGCCAGGGGTCTACCTCATCTGGCTGGAAGCCTCACAGATAGCTCTGGCGGCAAAGCCGGGGCAGTTTGTCATGGTAAATTGTGGGGAAGAGACTTTCCTGCACCGCCCTCTAAGCATTCACCAGGTTGAGGATATGGCCAAAGAGAAGCTGGCTCTTCTCTTTGCAGTAAAGGGTAAGGGCACGCACTGGCTGTCACAACGTCAGGAGGGTGATAATCTAGACCTGATTGGCCCACTGGGTAACGGTTTTTCCCTCTCTCCTGCCTCGTCTAACTTGCTACTGGTGGCGGGTGGCATCGGTATCGCCCCGCTACGCTTTTTGGCGCAGGAAGCGGTAAGTCGGGGTCATTCAGTAAAGCTGTTGCTGGGCGCGGCAGACTCGAGCCGGCTCTACCCGGGGCACTTCTTCCTACCTGAAATCGAGATTATCACTGCTACCGAGGACGGTTCCACCGGAAAAAAAGGAATGGTAACCGGTCTCCTGCCAGGCTTGGCTCATTGGGCTGACTGTATTTTTACGTGCGGCCCACTTCCCATGTACCAGACAATGGTACGGACGCCAGTCCTAAAGGATAGAAATATACAAGTTTCTCTGGAAGTGAGGATGGGGTGCGGGCTTGGCTTCTGCTACGGTTGCACTGTTAAAACAAAAATCGGACTGAAGCAGGTCTGTCAGGATGGACCCGTATTTAAATTAGACGAAGTTCTCTGGGATGAACTAAACGACTAACTGCGGGAGGTTCAATCATGGTAAGCACCCGGGAAATAAGTCTGGAGACTCAGGGGCAGTGCGATATCATTGATATTACACAGCAGGTTGGGCACCAAATCGCCAGTACGGAAGTGAGTCACGGGACGGTTACAATATTTGTCGCCGGTTCCACCGCCGGCGTGACGACGATTGAATTTGAATCCGGTGTGCTTTCCGACTTTCAGGATATGTGGGAGCGGAGCGTCCCGATGAATATTACATATAGTCATGACCGTCGCTGGGGTGACGGTAACGGGTACTCTCATGTCCGTGCTTCGTTGCTGGGGCCCTCATTAGTCGTGCCCTTTAGCCACCAGAAACTAATTCTGGGTACTTGGCAGCAGATAATCCTGGTGGACTTTGATAATCGGCCCAGGTCAAGACAGATTATTTTGCAGATTATGGGTGAATAGTATTTTTTCTCTTATTTTGTTAGGTTTTCATCTTCCCTTTACGGTTTAAATCATGGTATAATAAACCAAGTCAATGATTGCTACATCTTTTTTTAAAGTTACCCATCATCGGCAATCCTTTCCAAGACAGAGCTATCCTTTTTTCATCTGACCTTCAGTATTAATATTTGCCAGGTTCCGAATATTTCTGACAGTTAGGAGTTAGATTCTAATTATGACCAAAGAAAAACCTTTACCTGCAGAGCCGGTAAATAATAATGAATATACTGCCGATGATATCCAGGTATTAGGAGGACGGGAAGCAGTCCGCCGTCGACCCGGCATGTATATTGGCGGTACTGACCAGCGCGGACTCCACCATCTTGTTTATGAGGTTGCCTACAACAGCATTGATGAAGCGATGGCTGGCTGTTGCACAAGCGTTAATATAACCATTCAAAAGGATGGTGTTGTTGTTGTTGAAGATAATGGGCGCGGTATACCAGTGGACATTCATCCCAGCACCAAATTGACAGCCTTAGAAACGGTGATGACGGTGCTCCACGCCGGGGCAAAATTTGGCGGGAGTACATATAAAGTGTCTGGTGGTTTGCACGGAGTGGGTGCTTCGGTGGTAAACGCGCTTTCTTCCTGGTGCCGTGTTAGTGTTAAGCGCGACGGTAAAATTTATCAACAGGAATACCGGAAGGGCATACCGCAGGGAAAGGTAACGGAAGTTGGTAAGGCCGGCGAGACAGGTACTACCTTCGCCTTCTTAGCCGATTCGGAGATATTTGGCGAAATCAGCTATGATTTCGATGTCTTGGTTGTGCGTCTGCGGGAGGCAGCTTATTTAAACAGCGGGCTGGAAATATCAATCAAAGACGAGAAAACAGACCAGATAAAAACCTTTTATTTTGAGGGTGGTATTGCCGGTTTTGTGCGCCATCTCAACTTAAACCGGATAGTGCGTCATTACAAGCCCATTTATGTTTCCAAAGAGAATAACGGTACTATGGTGGAGGCGGCTCTCCAGTATAATGATGGCTATACTGAATCCGTTTTCAGCTTCGCTAACTGCGTTAATACCGTTGATGGTGGCACTCACCTTACCGGTTTCCGCTCTGCGTTAACCCGCGTCTTTAATGATTATGCCCATAAAAATAAATTTCTTAAAGATAGTGATCCGAACCTGACGGGGGAAGATGTTAGAGAAGGACTTACCGCCATCATCAGCGTTAAGCTTGCCGAACCGCAATTTGAGGGACAGACCAAGGCCAAGCTGGGCAATATAGAAGTAAAAAGCGTGGTGGAAAGTGTGGTCAATGAGGGTTTATCCCTTCACCTGGAGGAGCACCCTGACGACGCTAAGAAAATTATCGATAAGTGTCTGACGGCGGCCAAAGCAAGGGAAGCTGCCAGAAAAGCTCGCGATTTGATAATAAGAAAGAGCAGTCTGGATACTGGAACGCTGCCCGGGAAGCTGGCTGATTGTTCAGAAAAGGACCCCACTCATTGTGAGCTGTATCTGGTAGAGGGTGACTCCGCCGGTGGTTCCGCTAAGCAGGGTCGGAACCGTCGCTTTCAGGCGATACTGCCGCTCCGTGGTAAAATCATAAACGTGGAAAAAGCGCCGCCAGACAGGATGCTGGCAAACGAAGAAATCCGGATTATTATTACAGCTCTGGGCGCCGGTATCGGTGATGACTTTGACTCGCTGAAGCTCCGCTATAATCGGATTATCCTGATGACCGATGCCGATGTTGACGGCTCTCATATCCGCACCCTTTTGCTGACATTTTTCTATCGCCATATGCCCGATCTGGTCAACCACGGGCATCTGTTTATCGCGCAGCCGCCTTTGTATCGTGCGTCTGTGGGAAAGACAAAAGAGTGGGTATACTCGGAGGAAGACCTCAACAGATTTTATACCCGCAAGGCATTAAAAAACATTTCGATTGTTTCTGTGGATAGCTCTATTAAGTTGACTGGAATGGAGATACGCGACTTTTTAGATTCGCTCAAAGGGTTGATAGAAGGATTAGATATCCTTGAGGTTGAAGCTAAAATACCTCGTGAATTGAGTGAGTTGCTTCTAAAGAAAGGCAAAGACTTTCGCCGTCTAGACTTTTTTAAACAAGAAAGTATGC
>CAYFHI010000002.1:0-56248 GCA_964342875.1 uncultured Dehalococcoidaceae bacterium | reverse complement strand
GATGGTGCAGGGCATGGGTTCTGGTATTATCATACGGACCGTTACCGGCCGCAGCAGGCGATGGATGCTTGGCAGAAAGTGTTTGAGTTCTTTGAAGAAAATTTGAAGGGGTAGCTCCTCTTGTAATAAGGGGGTATTTCCATAGTATGTTTAATTATTTGAGTACATTCGTTTTGCCTAGTGAATGTAAACTAGGAAAATTAATTGAAAACGTTACAATTTCTAATCGATAATATCTGTGCTGACTTTACGGTAGAATCCCTATTGGGCCTGGTCAGGACATGCCTCGTCAACGGACCTACAACCATCAACCGCATTACTCAGGCCATAATAGAGAAAGATCGGTCCCTGGACGTCAGGTGTGCCGAGGGACTGTCTGAAGGCGCTGTGCAGACTATGTCCGAGAGAGGTGATGTCGAGGTTAAGGGGTCTTTAGTGTATGCAATTGGCCCAACAACTAGCCCGCGGTGACACCTGAGGCTATCAAACACGGTAATTGGTCTGTGAGTTGTTCACGACTTGGGACTAAGTAGCTCAATTGTACGTTAGATCTGAAAGTAATACTCTCAGCAATAAACTAGTATATAGTTACTTCTCACGCAAAACACAGCATTGTTTCAGGTGGAGTTCGATTCCCTTGTTATTGTTCTTTTAATAGACTATAATCACACGTAATCTCATTACTTTTCGCCCTACTAGCTGAAACGATGAGATGAGATTATAGCATAAGGGCAATAATAGCCTATATCGGGTATGTTACGAAGATGGGCTGATGCTACGCAACCAGAAGCAATGGTTCATTAGCTTCAAGCTCTTTCCTCTTGGTTTCCAGCGTTGAATCTTTGGCATGCAGGAGCAGGCAATCCGCATCTGTGCCACATTAAAGGCGGCGTCTTAGTTCCCCGATGCATTTAGGTTATGGCACCACCTTATTCTTAAGGGCTTTTAATATTTTTTCCGGTGTGATAGGGAGACCATTGATGCGAACTCCTACAGCGTCATAGACGGCATTGGCGATAGCTGGTGCCACGGGTACGGTAGGAGGTTCCCCTATCCCCTTGGCGCCAAAGGGTCCCAATCCAGAAGGAACGCTTATGGTGGCATATTCTATCCTGGGAACACTGGTGGCCACTGGCAAGTGGTAGTCCGTAAAGCTCGGGTTGAGTACCTGACCTCTTCGGATTAGAACCTCCTCTGTCAGAGCGTAGCCCAAGCCGAAAGTAATCCCTCCTTCAATCTGCCCCTCTATCAGAAGTGGGTTGATGGAAAATCCTACATCATGGCAAGCAAAATATTTGAGCACTTGTACCTGCCCCGTTTCAATGTCCACCTCCACATAAGCAGCATGGGTGCAATACTGGGCGCCATCGATAATACCCTTGGCATCGGCTAGGGCAGCTACCCACTCCTCTCGTAGTTTTCTACCTGTGCCCAAGATAGGACCGGTGGGAGAAGCAAGAGCCGTAGTAGCCAGGTCAGCTATAGATATGCCTGGTTCGGGGGTCCCCTTCTCATAGACCTTGCCTCGGCCAGTTTCCAGATTACCTTCCTTAACTCCCAACTTATGTGACGCTAGGCGAAGGAGTTGGCTTCTGGCATCTTCAGCGGCGAGCCTCACGGTAGTGCCCACTCTCCCTGTGGTAAGGCTACCACCAGTACCTCCCTCATGAGGAACAAGCTCGGTGTCACCGGCCACTACCGATACGCGTTCGAAAGGGATGCCCAATACCTCGGCCACAATCTGCGACATTGCCGTCCACTGGCCACCTCCCACTTCACTGATTCCACTGAACAGAGTAGCTGTCCCGTCCTCGTTGACTCTGACGTAAGCAGAGGAGACAGGGGCAACTTGTGCTACAGGACTTATGATCCGTTCTCCACAGGCGATGCCCCAGCCTCGAAAGCGAACCAAACTCATCTTTTCGTTGCGCAGGTAGTCTGCTACAGTATTAAGAGTTTGCTTCAAACCGGCATTCCGTAAAATGCCCCTACCTGGTAAATTGTCTCCATCCTCCACAGCATTTTTGAGTCGAAAGTCCAGAGGATCCATATCTAGTTTCCTAGCTACATCATCTATGTGGGATTCGAGAGCAAAAATCGGCTGCGGAGTCCTGGGAGCCCTACATTGGCCCCGTGGGGTATTATTGGTGTAGACCACATAGCCCTCTATATCAATATTAGGAATGTCGTAGAGGCCTGATAGATGGGCGGTGGCCCCATCTATCAGGCCTAGGACATCGCTATAGGCACCGGTATCGAATACAATCCGGCCCTGAAGCGCTACTAAAGTTCCGTCCTTTTTAACTCCCACTTTCAGGGTAACTACAGTGGCTTCCCGATAGAATGTACCAACGAATTCTTCCTCTTGGGTAAGAGACATATGTACCGGGAGGGAAGATATCTGAGCCAGTAGTACGCAAATGGGCTCAACGCCGGGGGAACCCCGGGAGCCAAAATCA
This sequence comes from uncultured Dehalococcoidaceae bacterium, assembly GCA_964342875.1. GTDB lineage: Bacteria > Chloroflexota > Dehalococcoidia > Dehalococcoidales > RBG-16-60-22 > CAYFHI01. The sequence continues at coordinate 53,789 of CAYFHI010000002.1, read as the reverse complement.
CCCCCGCTGGTGGTACTAATTACCCGTACACGGGAGGCGGACAGGCCAAAGATCTTGGACAACGAACGTCGCAAATCAAAGGGGGCCTTGGTGGGGCTCCAAACGGTCACTCGGCCACCATTGGCCACTACCGCAATCGCTTCGTGAGGTTGTATGTGCCCCTGATACACTGGCTGAGTATGGTAGCTGTTTTCATGGATGAAATATGCTTCTCGCCAAGCCCGCTCTATGTCCCCGTGTTTGAGGCTTGACTGTAGGAGAATGTTGCCTTGGCTCTGCCGGTGAGGAGATAGAGGTTTGTAATTGGAGAGGTCTTCGTGGATGACAGGGGCTTCCGGCTTCAAGGCTTCGGTAGGGTCGAACACAGCGGGTATCTCTTCATATTCCGCTTGGATTAGCTCTATAGCTTCTTCCGCTATCTCTTCATCCGCCGCTGCGACTGCCGCGACTGGCTCCCCTATATACCGTACCTTATCTAAGGCGAGGGCAGTGCGATCCTGCATCCATTTGCCGAAGCGTACCGGGGGGATATCCCGGCCTGTGGCTATCGCTTTGATCCCAGGTAATCGTTTGGCTTGGGACGTATCGATACTGAGGATGCGGGCATGGGTAAAGGGGCTACGCAATACTTTGGCTGTCAGCATCTGAGTAAAAGGTAAATCCGCCACATATTTGGCCCGGCCGGTTACCTTGTCCCAGGCATCAAGGCGAAAGACACTCTGACCAAGCACAGAGTATTCAGCCATATAGCATCTAACCTCCTTAACGGCTGATTCTTGTAATTTCTTTGGGAGACCAAATCTTTTTAGTCAGATGGGTAACATTACCACGTAACAGTTACCATTTTGGCATAGCCATTCCAACCCCACGCCCTTAAGATGTCAAGATAGTCAAATCATTTGGAGTTGTTTTATTTTATTTGAGGGAGAAACTCACCCCTACTTTGTCCGCCTTAATCAGAACGCATCCCAATGGCTCTTATTGTATCATAATGCCTTGAGTTTGAGAAGGTGACGTAACGTTAACTACGGCAGACTTGGTCGACCCAAACACGAAATGGGATCGTTGTGGTGGTGACTTTCGGGGATTATTGCTTTCTCAAATACTGGGCAGCTCCTCTTCCAAAATCAATTTCGGCTAACCCTAAAATATTTTCATAGGGAAGCATATTGTTAAGCAGGTTGAGGAATATTGTAGCGAAAAGTTCCATAGTAATGCGAGGCCCACGGTCCTAGATAGAATATTCCAAAGGTAGTAAGGATCATATTAGAGTAGACTATACTTGCACGGAAAAGGTTTGTCAATTACGCAAGATGGAGTGTAAGTGCGATTTTGTTTTCTGGTAACTCTAACTTGAAAACTAGAACGAGCCTTGTTCTTGTAGGTATTATTTTTGTATAATAATTGTATTGTCGATGCAATGTTTCTACAAAACCTGCGAGTTAATCTAATATAATTTGAAATAGTGAACTCTAGGTTTGTAAGTAAAAGGAGAATCTAATTATGAAATATGAAACGTTCAATCCCAACACTCATAATCGATTGATCGTAGGTTCGAATCATACCGAGTCTACTTTTTATTCTCAGCCTATATTAGAGACTTATATTTACTCGTAAAAGTTACGGCATAACAAAAACGGATAATGAAGCAATATGTAAAAAATTGATGATGAAGGAGATGGAGTCGTGGTAATTAATAATGCGAAAGAGAATCCTTCCGGTAAGTGGGTTTCTTACCGTCCGGAAATCAAACTTTTAGACTGTACCATACGCGATGGCGGGTTGATGAATGACCACCTTTTCGGTGACGAAATCGTAAAGGCAGTATATTTCGCATGCGTCGAAGCAGGTATTGACTATATGGAGATTGGATATATAAACGCTAAAAGGATTTTTCCCCCGTCTGAGTATGGCGCTTGGAAATTCTGTACCGAGGAGGATATCAGGCGCATTGTTGGTGAAAACGACGCGACGTTGAAATTATCGGTTATGGCTGATGCTGAAAAATGTGATTACCACGAAGATATTCTGCCAAAAGGCCAGAGCGTTCTGGATATGATAAGGGTAGCGACGTATATTCATCAGATACCGCTAGCTTTAGATATGATTAAGGATGCTCATGACAAGGGTTATGAAACAACTGTCAACTTGATGGCAGTGTCAATAGTAAATGAACGTGAGTTGGATGAAGCATTGGAACTCCTAGCGAATTCGGAAGTGGGTACTATCTATTTAGTGGATAGTTTTGGCGCTCTTTATAGCGAACAGATACATTCACTTATTGAAAAATATATTAGATATGCGAAACCCCACGGGAAACAGGTGGGAATGCACACGCATAACAACCAGCAGCTAGCTTTTGCCAATACTATTGAGGCAATAATAGAGGGAGCGGACATGTTGGATGCAACCATGGCAGGCCTTGGGCGTGGTGCCGGTAATTGCCCAATCGAGTCGCTGATTGGTTTTCTTCATAATCCAAAATTTCGACTTAGGCCTATCCTTAAGTGTATTCAAGAGCACATCGAGCCAATGCGAGAGAAGTTAATGTGGGGATTTGATGTTCCTTATATGCTTACAGGACTTCTAAACCAGCACCCGCGTGATGCCATCAAGTTCAACGGCAGCGAGGACAGAGGAAATATCGTAAAGTTTTTCGATTTGATTACCGAGGAAGAATAACCGTCATAACTAATATATTCACAAGAATACTTAACTGGAATACCGACTTATTAAATCACTACATTGACATTAGGAGTAAACGCGCAACAAAGGAGGAAATATTATGCCTGCTAATCCATTGAAGGTCTTCGAGACACTTGACCCGGAGCTGATGAAACTTATGAATAATACTCGTGATTTCACCCTCAGTGAAGGTGTTATCTCAAGGAAGCATAAGTTCCTGATGGCAATGGCTCTGGATGCTTCTCACGGTTCTGTTGGGGGAGTAACTTCACTGGCTAAACTGGCGACAGAGGAGGGAGCTACAAAAGAAGAAATTGCTGAGGCTTTGCGTGTTGCTATGTATATTAGCGGAGCAATCAGTGTTTTTACGGCAGGTCGTGCTCTAGAAGACTTTTTCTAAAGTAAAACGAAGTAAATGCATTTCTTGAGGATACTTAACATAAATACTAACCGTCTTCGATATTTGATGAAATAGATTAACCCATAGCGTTCATTGCACTTTGCCATGCCATTGCTTTATCTCTTAAAAAGCGCCTGACCGGCTCCTCATCAGTGCAGACAAGCATGGATGTGATACTTACCCAAGGAGCAAACAGGTCTTCGGTATCTCTAATAATCATGTCCAGACTGTCATCCCAGTGCGTAATGTTTATTCTAACACCGTATTCATCAACAGCCATGACCAGCCCAATATAACACCTATTGGGAGCGGTGCCTGGCTCAAGACCTATAGCCACGTAGTAGCCTAGTTTTATCGCCTGTGGTTTAACCATAAATCACCTCCGTTAGCTACTATTTTAGCACACATTGTCCGGTTACGGTAGAGTATATTTAAAAGTTAGCATAAACGCTAGAAATGTATCCTGACCCTAATATACCATAAGCCAAAGAATTCCGAATTTATTTTCGAAAATTGCTTGACAGGTACTATAGCGTTCGTTATATAGTCGTTTCAGAGAGTACGATCAATATCCTGTGGCTTATTGCTAGTCTGATATTTCATATTTTGGACGACCAGGTGAGGATATTTCGTTGCGGTCATTTTTTAAGGTGAAAGGCGGGTACTTCTATGGTTGGGTGATAGTGGCTGCTTTCATCGTTATCGGTACAAATCTTTGGGGGTTACGCTCTTCATTCGGGATATTTTTTAAATCGATAGCAAGTGATTTTGAGTTAAACAGGGCCACAACTTCTGCCATCTTTTCAATTTATATGCTGTTTGGTTCTGCTTTTGCTCTTTTGGGAGGGTTGGTATTAGATCGGTATGGCCCCAAAATTGTTGTATTTTTCATGGGGCTGCTTGCCGGCCTGTCTCTTTTTTTGACTAGTCAGACGAATGTTGCGTGGCAGCTTTTCTTTTCTTACAGTTTTTTTCTGTCTTGCGGTACCAGTTCTATGCATGTGATAGTAACATCCACCGTCTCTAGATGGTTCGAAAAAAAGCGTGGACTCGCTTTAGGTATCGCTGGACAGGGTAAAGGATTAGGTACGGTAATCATAGCGCCGTTTGCTACTTATCTAATTGCCAACTTGGAATGGCGATCGGCATATTTAGTGATTGGTTTGATTACTTGGTTGCTTGTAATTCCTCTATCGTGGCTTTTAAAGAAGGAGCCAGCGGTAATCGGATTTCTTCCCGATGGGGTAAATTCTGATTCTAGCAATATTGACGGGCAAATACCCGTAATTGAAGAAAAAAGACTTCCGCAGACCGGTCTATCATTAAGTCAGGCAATTAAAACCGTGAGCTTCTGGCCCATCGTTTTTATTGGACTGTTTTTTGCTATTTGCCATTATTTTGTGTTTACACATATTGTACCGCACGCTACGGATATTGGTTTTACTGTCGAAGAAGCGGCGATAATTCTCAGTCTGTTGGGTGGCAGTACTGTTGCTAGCCGTGTGTTGATGGGGGCAATGTCCGACAGAATAGGCAGAAAGTTGACTGCTATTGGTTGCGCTCTTCTTCAAACTGGAGTCATGTTGTTGCTTATCTGGGTCAGGGAGCTATGGATGCTATACGTTTTTGCCCTACTTTATGGTTTTGCGTACGGTGGCTTCAGCCCGGGTTTCTCTGCCTTGATAGGGGATACCTTTGGGCTAAGTCACATTGGGGTTATAATGGGGATGCAGGACGTCGGTTTTGGGGTTGGAGCTGCCCTTGGTCCGGCTATGGGCGGATTAGTTTATGATATAACTGGAAGTTATACCATCGCTTTCTCAATTGCTGCGTCAGCTATATTTATGGTTGCCCTGCTTGTAATCCCGATAAAACGTGAAACAAAGTAACAATATCGGAAATGATGGTTCTGTAGATTGATTTGACAACAGAGATTCGCCTGTCTATTCTTTAATTATTTGGGGGAATTAAGGAGAAAAAGAAATTTGGCTGATGTCACGGTTTTACAGAACGTTCTGGGAGTATATTTTAACAATATATTATTATTGGAACAATCAGTAATCCATCGTTCTTATATTAATGAGAACACAGGGGGTATTTCCGGTTCTAATGAGAGGCTCGAATTTTTGGGAGATGCTGTTTTGAGCTTCATTATTGCTGAAAGACTTTATCAGGAATATCCCGAATTAACTGAAGGAGAGATGTCTAAAGCTCGATCGGGAATAGTGTGTCGGGGTACACTGGCTCGTGTGGCCGAGATTGTTCGACTTGGCGATTTTCTCTATCTGGGAAAGGGTGAAGAAGCCAGCGCCGGGAGGAAAAAACCGGCAAACTTGGAAGGGGCTATGGAAGCTGTCATCGGTGCTATTTTCCTTGACTCTGGTCTGGATATTACCAGAGAGTTTATTTTTCATTATTTCCATAAAGAAATAGAGAGAGTGCTTATTAAAGGATTAGAGTTAGATTTTAAATCACGATTGCAGGAAACCCTTCAGTCTAATCGTCAATTGACACCTACCTATCGTTTAGTGGAAGTAACAGGGCCAGACCATGATAAAAATTTTACTGTTGAAGTACTGGCTGATGATTCATCGATTGGTAGAGGTTCGGGAAAAAGTAAAAAATCGGCTGAAAATGAAGCTGCTAGGTTAGCATTGGAGCACCTTAACAGCCACTTTACACAGTAACATAACTTTGTTAAACTTCTGAAGGTGTTACACGAAGGGCGATATTAATATAGAGGTGCTTTTATGGGTAAGCGAGATTACAGAAATAGGGAAACGAGGAAACCAAAAAAAAATTCCAAGAAACTATCTGTGGCATCTATTCTACCAACCTCGCCGAACGTGGAAGTAATTAAAAAACGAAAGAAGCAGCGTGATGTTGGGGGATAAGAGGAAGAGGGGTAAAAATAGTTGCTAGTCAAGGAATTTTATCCAAGACCGATAAAATCTAGCTTAAGGTGATTGATTTCGGACGGGTTCAGGGAGCATTCTTCAGAGGTTTTGTTCAAACGCGGGCCAGGGCATCGGGTCTTACCGGTTATGCGCGTAACATGTTCGAAGGTTTTGTAGAGGTACAGGTAGAAGGGGAACGAAAGCTATTAGAGGAGTTGATAACACACTCGAAAGCGGGCCCACCAGTCTTAAATGTGGAAAATTTTATAATCGGTTGGTCGGAATATACCAGTGATTATAATGGTTTTAGCGTCATGCATTAGTCCAGGCTTATGAATTATTGGATTCTCGCAGTCAGTAAAATCGGTCCTTTTGTATGCTTATAAACCCGCTTAATTATTATGGAGTCTCAAGATCCACTTTGGCTAATCTAATCAGGTTAAGATATTCGTTTTTTAACCCTAATTGTATGGATACCTCCCGGTCTACTTCGTAGGGCTCACCAATAAATATCTTATCGTAATTTCTAGCTTCTCCTTGAGTATAGCCCTCTGATGCTATGAGCATTTGTTTAGCTTCGATAATGCCTAGGTCAAAGGGAAGAGTAAAATAGAGGTCAGCTAATACCCGATCTATTCCCAGTCTATATAAAGCCTGCCAGCCGCCTGTGGTCTCGCCGCCATACTTACTGTTTGGCAGTAAAGTAAGTAGATTCATAATACTCAGGTTAGCCCTAGAGTTAGAGGTCTTTAAAGGAGCTACGGATATCAGATAATCACTTGATAAAATAATATTAGGCACCCAAAATGTAGGTATAGCAAAGGGTTTTGGTAGTGGATTATCTACTTCCACGAGGACGCAATCTTTTACATCCAGCGTTAATACCCGCGGAAAATTATAACCAAGGGTCTGATATATTGGATAGACGGGTTTTCCCTCGGGAGTGCCTTCTAGCAGGAGAATGTCGGCATCACTTATTTGCCTGATACCGGTGATTATTGCCGAAAGCATATTATAGCTGGTAGTTGCCGGATATGATGCCGAGTAAGAAGCGCTGGGTTTTATCAAAACGCGTCTTACCCGGGATATCATCGGCGGAGGTGTAAATATAAATTCAGAAGCTTCTGTTATCAATTCTTCCTCCGTAAAGAGAATCGTAAACTCTTCACCTTGCTGGTAACATTCAAACCTACTGACATAGCAATTATTGTCCTCGTTAGTAGATTCCGGACAGGCCGCCTCACTGATATTGGCTTTTCATTAACCATAAGATCAACGGTGTCGTTTTTGTTTTGAGAAATTATATTATTTTCAATTAAGTTAATAATCTCCAGCGTATCATCTCTGGAAAACTGTGGCACGTTTACTTCTATCGGTACATCAGTGACAACAGCCAACAATTGTTCAAGCGGACTGAGCAGATCATCTCCTTGTTCAGCCCTATGTACTTCAATTTTAGGATAGCTGTTCCGCTTGAATCCTTCGGTCAGGATGATATCATAATCCCAGCAAATATAATGAGAAAAGTCTTCAGGACTAAAATCATCTTCCAGTGGTTTAAAGATGGCTATCTTATGCGCTAAACAGATAGCGGTAATATCACTACCAGCCTGATTTAATCGCCAGCTATCCTTCTTAGCCGTATCGAGTTCATAATCCTCATTAGAGTGCTTGATAACCGCTACCCGGTAATCCCGTCGTTTTAACTCCGTAATTAACTTTTCAAGTAAAGTGGTCTTACCGGAATCTGATTTACCCACAATAGAAATAATAGGATGCATTTTTAATCTCATTCACCAGAGCTTATTAGTCAGTCATATCTTCGTTCCAATCCAGCATAATAACTTGACAGTAATCTCCTTTATTTACTCTGGCCGTATCTTCGGGAACAATAGCCAGTCCTTTAGCCAGGCTCATTGAGGTTAATATTCCAGAGCCCTGAGGGCCAGTTAATTTAGCAAAGTATTTCTCATCGCGTTTTTCCACTATAACCCTCGTATAGATGCGGCGTCCATCCGTATTTTCAATAGAATCCTCCGATACTGCTTCTATCGTCGGCCTATTAAAATTCTTTTTCCCCATCATCTTGAGAATAGCGGGACGGGCAAATAACTCGAAGGTCACCATAGAGCTAACCGGATTGCCAGGCAAACCGAGCTGCAGTATCTTTCTGACTTCACCTGCCTTGCCGACTCCTTTAAAGACGCCAAAAGCCAAAGGTTTCCCCGGCTTCATTTTAACCTTCGAGAAATAAAGTTCGCCTTCCCTGGCTAAAACATCCTTTACAATATCATAATCACCGGCTGAAACTCCCCCAGTGGTTATCAGCATATCTGCGTCTAGTGCTTGACCTAGCTTGGTTAATACCGAATCCTCTTTATCAAGGGCAATCCCCAATATTCTGGGAATACCTCCGGAACGCTTGACCATAGCTGCTGTTGTATAGGTATTGCTATCATATATCTTGCCAGCGGGTAATGGTTGGTCAATATCCACCAGTTCATTTCCGGTGGCTAAAATAGCTACTACTGGTCTCCGTATTATGGTGACCTCGCTACGGCCTACCGAAGCCAGCACGCCGACTTCTGATGGCCTGATTATCATTCCCCGTTTTAACACGGTAACGCCCCGTGCAATGCTCTCTCCGGCACGACGAATATTCAATCCTGGTCCTACCTCGCATAGGATACCTACTCTGGTAACAGTTTTGGTATCAGGAGTATTTTTTCGTTGATATTCGTTAGTTTCCTCAAACATAATGACACTATCGGCACCTTCAGGTACTGGCGCACCGGTCATAATACGGATAGCGGTACCCGACTCTACTTTGCGTTTTGAGATAGCGCCGGCGTTGACGGTGTCAATAACATCTAAAAAACGTGGTGAATCTTTACTGGCGCCCTCGGTATCTCTTGATTGAACAGCAAAACCGTCCATGGCGGAATTATCCAATGGAGGAACGTCAATATCAGACTTAATGTCCTCAGCCAGAACCTGTTCCGTGGATTCCAGGATTGGTACCGTTTCCTCATCTAGGATATTAACAAGATTGAGGATTTTCTCCAAAGCCTGTTCAACACTTATCATGGTTAATTGTTCCCTTTAGCTATTTTTCGTGCTAATTTCAGGTCCGCGGTTGTATTGATATTAAAAAAGCTCTGATGCCCAGGGTCAAATTTATCAATCTCCCTATCACTTACGTACCGTATCTTAACTGAATTATAAAAATCGTAGATTCTCAAATTCTCTTGCTTAATCAATTTTTCTATAGGTGCGATACAGCTCTTTTTATATACAGCATGAAGAGGCTCTGAATAGCCATTTATCTGCGGCACTACTAGGTCATATTTGGTGGAAAGCTTTATTAAATAGCGTAGCAATTTTTGGTTTAAGAAAGGCATATCACAGGCAACGACAAGGTTAACAGTTGAGTCCGATGCGACTAAGCCGGTGTAAATACCACCCAGAGGCCCTTTCCCGGGGAAAACATCAGTTACTGTTCTGCAATTAGAATAGCGACTTAACTGAGGAAAGCTACGCTCTCCGGAGATAACAACAATAATATTTCGACAGACCGGACTTATTCTGGATATCACCTGTTGTAGCAAGCTTGCATTGCCAACAGTTTCAAAAACCTTATCATGGCCCAAGCGTAAGCTTTTGCCACCGGCGAGAATAATACTACAAGTATCCAAACTATGTTATGGGTTTTTAACCTCACCCCCATACTATCATTTTACCACGGCAGTCAATACCTGAGGAAGAGGTCAGATCGCGAAGGAGGAATAATCTGGGTAATTTAGTTTATAGAGCTGGTGTCAGTACCATAATTTGTGTGCGGATGGGTATTTCTTCAATTTTAAGCTTTAGTTCACTACTATTTAATCGGTTTACATTATTCTTTCCCTGAAGGAACCCATCCACCCCGGATATCGGTAAGTCACTTCTGCTGTCCAGGAAGTGCATCGGGATAATCACTCCGGGCTTAATCTGGTCACATATCTTACTGGCGACTTCAGCGTCGATAGTATAGTATCCTCCAACCGGAATCAACAGAAGATCTACTTTATCCAGTTCCATTAATTGTTTATCGCTGAGCAGGTGACCGATGTCGCCAAGGTGGCAGATTTTAACCCTGTCCACCTCAAACCAGAATATGGTACTGCTGCCTTTCTTTGTCCCAGAATCATTATCATGGTACGCTAGGATAGCTTTGAAATTAATGCCTTTAACTTCAGCGCTCTGCCTGAGTATCGAGGGATTGCCCAGAATCGGATCGGTATTATTATGGTCGGGGTGCTCATGACTGATGGTGATGATATCCGCCGATTCTTTTATCTTTCCATACCGAAGTTTATCAGTGGGAGCATAGGGATCGGTGATTATCTTGGTACCGGCATCAGATGTAATCATAAATGATGAATGTCCCAACCATTTTATCTTCATCTCGTTCCCACCTCCATTTATAACCTTGTTTTATTTAGCTAGAGTAAGGACAAAGTTAATAAGAGTACGCACCGGCACTCCGGTAGCTCCTTTAACCAGATAGGAGCGTTCCTTATCGTTTTCACTGGTGCCGGCGATATCAAGATGAACCCATGGAGTCTTGTTTATAAACTCCTCCAGGAATTTAGCGGCGGTGATTGCCCCGCCGTATCTGCCACCAATGTTCTTAATATCTGCCATTTCGCTTTTAATTTGTTCTCTATATTCATCAAACATCGGCATCTGCCAGATAAGTTCCCCGGCTTCATTCCCGGCGGCGATTACTTTGCTCAACAGTCTTTGATTATTACCGAAGGCGCCGGTACATAGGTCACCGAGCGCCGCTCTACAGGATCCTGTAAGGGTTGCCACATCAATGATAAACTTAGCGTCAAGATTATTCTTTATGTAGCTTAAAGCATCAGCCAGGATGAGTCTACCTTCGGCATCTGTGTTAAGTATCTCAATGGTTTTACCGTTCATTGCGGTGAGAATGTCACCCGGTTTGAGAGCACTCCCTCCCGGCATGTTTTCCGTAGCAGGGATAACGGCAGTAACATTAAGCTTTAACTTGAGGCGGGCAATAGCACTTACGGTCGCCATAACTGATGCTCCACCAGCCATATCTCCCTTCATCTCAGCCATCCCGCTGGAAGGCTTGATGGATATTCCACCGGAATCAAAGGTTATACCTTTACCAACTAGGGCAACATCAACTTTCCCTGAGTTATTTCCTTTGTATTGGAGGATAATAAATTTCGGTGGCTGACGGCTCCCACTGGCAACACCTAATAATAATCTCATTCCCATTTTTGCCATCTGTTCGCTCTCTAGGATAATAGCTTCTAGTCCGTACCTCTCTGCCAGATTTAATGCCGTTTCCGCCATATTGCCGGGTGTCATATAGTTACCGGGTTCATTAATCATGTCTCGCGCCAGGTTGGCCGCTTCAGACAGTATATCACCTTTCTGGAAGCCTTGTTCCAGAAGCGGTTTTGTAACTTTATTGCCAAGAATAATAATTTGCTTTATTTCTTTCGATACGTCATCTTTCCTAGTAATGTGCTTGCAAAATGTATAGAGCCCAAGTATGGCGCCCTCGGTTATGACCTGTGCGGCAGTTTCCGGATTTATGCCATTGATACCGGCTCCTTGAGCTACAGTGGCGATGTTATGTATGCCTCTCTGGCGCAGCCATCTGCATGTCTCCGCGACAGCTCCACGTATTTTGTCTGAGGTTAAATCCTTCTTTTTACCCATGCCGACAATAACTATCCGTTTCGACGGTAATTTACCTAGGCTGTGAATAAGGTTTATTTCTTTAGGTTTACCCTTGATGTCACCCTGGTTCACTAACTGTGAAATGGTACCCGCCAGAGCCTTATCCAATGTCGCTAAATCGCCGTCAAGTCCTTTCGTTCCCTCAAAATAATTCGCGATTATTGCATCGGCTTTAACTCTGACGATATTACTGGCGACAACCTTGATTTTCATTCAATATCTCCTCTGCCAAACGTAATCATAGGATGGTCTATATAATTGATTATAGGATGTTTTCCACCGTTTGACCAGATTTCACAAAAAGAGACAGCTAATCACCGTTGTAAAAGGTAGTTTCACGTTTAATTACCTCGTCTAATGACATACTTAGAGTCTTCGGACATAGGTCAGCACTGGAATAATGTTGCAACTGGATATAAACTGTGGTTATTGAGGGATTATATCGAAAATACAAAATAAATATTTCAGGAAATCGAAATAGATGTTACACTGAAGCCGAAAGCCAGGGGATGTTTATGTTTTTATTCTTGCTTATTTGCCGAAATTTGGTTAATTCACTATAATCAACCATACCGCTTTCCGCTATGTTATCAATCTCGATTCCCGATTCAAAAGCAGCGGCTACCGGATTCAATCCTCCGAGCAATACCATACCTACCCGGTTTAGCCCCATCGGTATCTGGCAAATCTGCTCGCTGGTATTTCCCATCGCATAAACCGCGTTGATACCTGCCTCTTTGAGTAAATCAATCAGTTCTGCGGCTATGGCTCTGGCTGGAGCCGGTATTTCACGGAAATTAGCTAATATTTTACCGTTACCAGTTTTCGATGCTCCACTTACATTGGTCATCTTGGCACGGATATATTGTTCGGATGGGTCCAGCGAAGTGCCTGCATAATTTATTATTGCGGTAAATCTTCTTGGTTTTGATTTGCTGATTTCCAAGATACCACCAAATCTGGACTGGATAGGAATGCCTTCTTTCAGCAAGACTCCGTTGGTAACAACACTACATACGGTTGCCAGCCCGGTTTTCCCTTTTGGAATAACTACAGAGCCAAGTTTTTCTCCTTCTGAAGCGACTACCACCATTTCGCTGACACCAATACCCGCATCAAATACATCCTCCATTATCATTAGAGCCTGTTTGAAACTATTAGTGTCAATTAAAGAAGTGTTTATGGGTATTTTGCCGGTTCTTTTATGAGGATTAAAGCTGGTTTGAAAAGCCAGTGTCTCTAGCTTATCAAGAACAAATCCTACCTGATCGGGCGCCAGCGCTATTTTTAGTTCTTCAATCCCACTGGATGTGAGCATTCTCCCGTCATGACCCATTGGTTTGGTATAGCCCCGTTCATCAGTTATTCTCAGATGATACCTGACGGCTCTCTCGCTTAATACGACTCCATAACGCTCGAGCTCCCGGGCGATAGTGATTGAACCGAGGGGTTCCGGCGATTCACTCAGTACCCTCAATATGGATAAAATCTTCCTTTCTATATCGTAGCTGGTTACCTGCATGACAACCTTCTTCTAAATATTACCCGGGTACTCTTTATTAAAGTTTCTTCTTTAGAGATAGGATGAATCACATTGGATTTATAATATGGGCAGATATTTATTACGCTCATATTCGGTTATCTGGATACGATACTGATCCCATTCTATTTTCTTGTTTTGTATAAAAGCGGAAAAAACATGCTCACCGAGGGTATTTCGCACCAGCTCGCTTTTTTCGGTTAGCTCAAGCGCTTGCAGAAGACTCGACGGTAAAATACCAATTCCTCTATTCTGTCTTTCTTCATCACTCATAACGTAGATATTTTCTTCAACCGGCTCAGGGGCTTCAAGTTCTTTTTCAACGCCATCAAGTCCAGCAGCTAGCAATACGCTGAAAGTAAGGTAAGGATTACAGGCAGGATCAGGGGACCTGAATTCCACCCTGGTTGCAGACTCTCTCCCGATACGATATTCTGGAACTCGAATAAGATCAGACCGATTTCGCCGTGCCCACGAAAGATATACCGGAGCTTCATATCCAGCAACAAGTCTTTTATAAGAATTAATCCACTGGTTTGTGATCGATGTGATTTCAGGTGCGTGCTTAAGTAAACCAGCGATATATGATTTTGCTACCTGAGAGATATGAAATTCATTATTTTTATCAAAGAAGGCATTACGGTCACCCTTGAACAGCGATTGATGAACGTGCATACCGGAGCCATTGATCCCGAAAATAGGTTTGGGCATAAAAGTAGCATAGACACCGTTTTGGAGGGCAATTTGTTTAACGATAAGGCGATAGGTCATCACGTTATCCGCCATTGTCATGGCGTCTGTATATCTCATGTCTATCTCATGCTGGCTCGTAGCAACCTCGTGGTGTGAGTACTCAACGGCGATACCCATATCCTGAAGGGTCAACACTGTTTCTCGTCGCAGGTCGTCAGCCATATCAAGAGGCGTTTGATCAAAGTAACCACCCTTGTCTAATGGCTCGGTACCATTAGAATCCTGAAAGTAAAAATATTCCAGTTCGGGGCCTACATAGAAAGTATAACCAAGGTCAGCTGCCCGCTTCATGTTTCTTTTCAGAACGTATCTCGGGTCGCCTTCAAATGGTTCCCCACCTGGCTTCAAGATATCACAGAACATCCTGGCAATAGCATGGTCTTTGGGGCGCCAAGCGACAAATCTAAGAGTATCAGGGTCAGGTAGTGCGACCATATCACTTTCATCAATACGGGCAAAACCTTCAATGGATGAGCCATCAAATCCCATCCCGTCTTCCATAGCCCCTTCCAGTTCTTCCACGGTAATAGTAAAACTTTTTAACAGACCGAGAATGTCGGTAAACCACAAATTAATGAACTTAACATTCTGTTCCCGTACCACTTTGATGACTTGTTCCTTGCTTTCTTCCCTGCTTTTTTTTACCATTATTCTCTCCTTTATTAGCTTATGTTTTATACCTGAAAGATTTTAGTTTCTGGTTTTATTATATTGTTTACCTACTGCTTTTAAGATCTTTTAATAAGCATAAAGTCGGCCGTAAGGCCTGAGTACCATCGGGTACAACTTTATGAATTTGTGTTTAAGTATCTCATCAGCGTTAAACCCAAAATGTGCAGAAAAGTCGTTAACAAGTTTCTTTAAAATAATACGGTCCGCTTCATTTAGTTCAGCAATAACCACTTCCTTACCTAATTGATGATTTTCGACACTTCCCTTTAAAAATATAACACCTCCATGCATACCTGTACCGATGAAACTTGCCTTATGGGTCTCCTCTTCCTTGAGTGTTAAACCGAGCAATATTAGGACTCCTCCTGCCATATATTCCCCGAGAAAACTCTGAGCCGTACCACCAATGACCAGTGCCGGCTTTTTATCCCCGTATTCTTTCATATGGATGCCCGCCCGGTATCCGACATCATCTCGGACAAAGATTTTACCTCCACGGGCTGATAAACCAATAATGTCGCCGGCATGACCGTGTATGACTATTTCTCCGCTGTTCATAGTATTACCGCAGCCGTCCTGGGCATTACCGTAAATATTGATATTTGGTCCGTCCATAAAGGCGCCGAGCCCATTACCCGGAGTACCGATTACATTAATCTTAATTTTTCGGTTAAGATTAGTGCCAATGTATCTCTGGCCGCAAACATTATAGAGTTCAATGTGGTCATTAACTCTTGCCGTTTTTCTTAATGTAGCATTAAGTTCGCGGTATGAAACTTCTCGAGCATCTATTCTGATAATTTTGTTTTTCTTACTAGTAGATGATTTTTCTGTCATTTTAACTTCCTGCCATCCGTACTCCCAGAGTATCCAGCTCCGTATCAGTAAGACCTACCCCTCTCAGGTGCAGCCGGTTACCGCGCAGACTTTCCAGTGCATTGATGCCCATACCTCCCAGAATATCCTTGAGTTCCAGGCTCCAGCCACGAAGGAGATTGGATAAACGCTGGGCACCGATTTCGGGATTAATCCTCTTTGTTAGGAAAGTGTCGGTAGTGGTTATTCCCCAGGAGCATTTTCCGGTATGGCATTGCTGGCAGAGATGGCATCCCAAGGCAATTAAAGCGGCAGTGCCGATATAGACAGCGTCCGCTCCGAGAGCAATTGCTTTAGCCACATCGCTGCTGCTCCTGATACCTCCCGAGACTACAAGTGAAGCCTGATTACGAATACCTTCCTGCCGAAGGCGGTTATCGGCAGCAGCTAAAGCCATTTCAATGGGAATACCGACATTGTCACGAATAACTTTAGGGGCGGCACCGGTAGCTCCTCTCAGTCCATCTAGCACGATGATATCGGCGCCGGCGCGTACCATACCACTGGCGATAGCTGCCGAGTTATGGACGGCGGCAATTTTCACTGAAATAGGCTTGGTATAGTTGGTTGCTTCCTTGAGGGCGTATATGAGTTGCGACAGGTCTTCAATTGAGTAAATATCATGCTGCGGGGCTGGTGAAATGGCATCAGATCCCTCTGGAATCATCCTGGTATTAGAGACATCAGCACTTACCTTTTCACCGGGGAGATGCCCGCCGATACCCGGTTTCGCTCCCTGTCCTATCTTAATTTCCACTATGCGGGCGACGTCAAAGTATTCTTGGTGAACTCCAAATCGTCCTGACGCTACCTGGACAATAGTGTTATTTCCATACTTATATAAAGTGGGATGCAGTCCTCCTTCACCGGTGTTCCACAAAGTCTCCATGTTAGTAGCTGCCATAGCCAGAGACTCCTGAACGTTAAGGCTCACTGCACCGTAAGACATGGCGGCAAACATAATTGGTACCTCCAGGCGTACTGTGGGCATTGTCTTAGTCTGTAGATTTAAATCTTTGTCCAACTCCACTCGGTCTGGTTTCCGCCCCAAATAAGTAGTTAACTCCATTGGTTCCCGCAGAGGGTCGATGGAAGGGTTGGTAACCTGGCTAGCATTAAGAAGCAGCTTGTCCCAGTAAATAGGTTGTTCTTTATCCGTACCCATCCCGGTAAGCAGCATGCCACCAGTTTCGGACTGCTTAATAATATCTTCAATAACCTCAGGACTCCAGTTATTATTGTCTCGGTAATCCTGTGTAACTTTGGTAACGGATAATGCTCCGGTCGGACAGAATGAAACACAGCGATGACACCCCACGCAGGTGCCTAGGCGGCTCTTCACTTCTTCATCACTGTCACGATAGTGAGTATCATAGCTGCACTGGTTAAGACAAACTTCGCATTGGATGCAAAGTTCTGGGTTTCTTTCAATCATAAATTTAGGTAGTAAAAAAGTCTTCATCTGCTCCTCAAAGGCGTACGGGCACACTTTTTCTCGCCA
The DNA here is from genome assembly GCA_964342875.1 of uncultured Dehalococcoidaceae bacterium. Classification (GTDB taxonomy): domain Bacteria; phylum Chloroflexota; class Dehalococcoidia; order Dehalococcoidales; family RBG-16-60-22; genus CAYFHI01. Next base: position 36,699 of record CAYFHI010000002.1, on the reverse strand, counting down.
GATACTGTTTTGCTTCAAGAATTGAATGAGTACCGTAATGGAAGATGCTGGCAGCAAGCACGGCATCGGCTTTACCGGCGGATAATGCCTGGTAAAGGTCTTCTATTTTACCGGCACCGCCACTAGCAATGACCGGCACAACGACGGCTTCGGATACGGCACGAGTAAGTTCAATGTCATATCCGGCACGATGGCCATCTGCGTCAATACTTGTAAGGAGTAGTTCCCCGGCACCAAGTGCGACAGTCCGTTTTGCCCAGTCTACAGCATCAATGCCCGTTGGCTTTGTTCCGCTATAAGTATAAACCTCCCATTTTGGTTCCCGGTTGTTTTCAATCCGCTTACCATCAATGGCGACAACGATGCATTGGCTGCCAAATTTGTCGGCAGATTTGTTTATCAGGTCAGGAGTAATCACGGCTGCGGTGTTTAACGATACCTTATCAGCCCCGGCGCGTAACATTCTTTGAATATCGATCGGTTTGCGTAGTCCGCCACCTACAGTGAGGGGCATAAAGACTTTTTCGGAGATTTGTTCAACTATATCAACCATTGTGTCCCTTTCGTCAGGTGTAGCGGTTATATCAAGGAAAACCAGTTCATCAGCGCCTTCATCATAATACAGACTGGCAAGTTCCACAGGGTCTCCAACATCACGAAGCCCAACGAAACTGGTGCCTTTTACAACGCGTCCTTCTTTTACATCAAGACAGGGTATAATTCTCTTAGTTAGCATCCTGTCTCCAGTGCAGGCATAATATTTTGTTGGTGTTGAGGTGAGGTTTTCAACCTCCCGATAATGGGTTTGCCACCGGATGGAATCCATGCCTTATCAAGATCAGGGCAAATAAGGCGAATAGCCGATTCTTCAGACGAAAGGTAAAGGATATCACCTTTTGTTCCGACGGTAAGTGGACGCAGACGGATACGGTCCGTAAGTCCAATCATTTCCCCCTGGTGGGCAATAATTATGGTAAACGGGCCATTTAAAAGTAAGCTACCGTATACTTGACGTAGTGTCTGTAGAAGCTCCTTTGCTTTTGAAGGGAGCCGCTCAATCTCACTCCATAGCGGTGGCGCCAGTATCCTGGCAACTATCTCAATAGGAAGCCTGTGCTTACGAACTAGCAGATCAACAGCGTAGGCAATTACCTCTGTATCAGTTTGCATGGTGCACTGATAACCATATTGCTCCAAATAACGCTTGTTTATGCCGTAAGAAGAAATCTCTCCATTGTGAACCACCGTCCAGTCAAGTATGCAAAATGGATGGGCGCCACCCCACCAGCCGGGGCTGTTAGTAGGAAACCTGCCATGGGCAGTCCACAGGTATCCCTCATATTGTTCTAGGCAAAAATAAGCGGCAATTTCTTCAGGGTAACCTACCCCTTTGAACACTGCCATATTCTTACCACTTGAAAAAACGAAGGCATCTGCCAGCCCGGAATTGATGGTCATTACCATCTGTACAACATAGTCATCGTCAGCCTGTTCTTTTGGCTTATTGTTACCAACTGCCAGGAAGTATCGTTGTACTAATGGTGGATTAACAATCCCGTTGGTCGACCGTGTTGGGACGGTTTCAGTATGGATAACGTCGAACTTGTCTTTGAGAAATTCCTCAGTCTCCATCTCGCTCTGGCGATTCGTGAACATGACATGAAAGGCATATTGGTCAGCATATTCGGGGTACAGCCCATAAACGGCAAACCCTCCTCCTAGGCCGTTACCGCGATCATGCATGTTGGCAATCGCTTTGATAACACCCTTTCCTGAAAACCTTTTTCCTGAGGTATCCATAGCGCCAAATATAGAACAGGCATCAATTACTTTTTCGTCGCTATAGCGATTTTGCATCTCAAGCAGGTTTTCCATGGTTATTACTCCTGTAATATCGTCTTACACGACTTACTCTTCCAGGACAATATTTTCTGGTTACTCAAGATAAGGTATCGGTGAAATCGCAGGTAAAGAAGGTGCCCTTAAATGCGGTCGCCACATTTCTTCAGGGAGAGAAGACAGTCCGAAATCATCGGTAGTAAGCAAGTCCTTGAAAACATCCACATTAACTTTTTCTCGTATGAAATTGAAAATGATACCCGATTTTTCGATATCACCGGTAAATACCATTCCTACCACAAATCCGTCTTTGAGAATAATCTTGCGGTAGGTCTTATTACTCTTATTGAGGAGAATCTCATAATTATCATCAGGTGGCTCCACCATACCGGCGGAAACGATGTCAATCCCGAAGTATTTCAGGGAATTCATTGATGTGCCGCCGTTATACTTCGTCGGCACTCCAGCCATATTGAATCCGGCAGTTCTTCCTCCGATATAGGCATTGGGCCAGATAGGGGAGAGCCGGGGCTCTTCGTAAACAAGATCATAGGCTTCAGCAGCATCTCCGCATGCATAGGTATCCGGTACGGATGTGGCCATGTAGTTATCAACAACGATACCCCTCCTTACGTTTATTCCGGTATCTCGTACAAGCTTGACACGCGGCTGGACACCGATGGCGATAATTACTAGGTGGCAGGGAATTATGTTCCCATCATCCAGAATCACGCTATTGATATTATCCTGTCCGGAGTTAATCTTGGTTACGGTATGACCAGTAGTTATTTTTATACCAGCCTTCGTAAGTGCTTTTTCTTCCATTGATGATGCTTCAGTGTCTAGTATGGTATTAAGAATTCTGTCTTTCATTTCAACGATGGTAACCTCAATGCCCCGTTTTACCAGTGCCTCGGTGACACTGATACCAATAAGACCTCCGCCGATCACTACAGCCCTTGAAGAGCTACTTCGGTTAAGGAAATGGTCAATTGATTCGGCGTCACTGATGGTGGTAAAAGTAAAGACTCCTCTTTTTTTTATACCCTTAATTTTGGGTACAATCGGCGATCCGCCGGTAGCCAGAAGGAGCTTTTCCCATGTTATTTCCTCTCCGGTCTTTAACTCGACGGTGTGCTTGTTGATGTCAATTCGGTTTACTACCCTGTCAAAAAAGGTAAGGATGTTATTGGCCTCATAGAAACCAGGTGGTCGATATAGCATTTTTTCAACGGGATAATCACCGGTAAGGTGATGTGCGATAAGAGGTCGTGAGTAGGCGAGAAAGGGTTCATCCGAAACAATAGCAACGGTGCCATCATTATCAACTTCGCGTATTGCCTCGGCAGCGCCGATTCCTCCCGCCGAATTACCAATAAGCAGGTATTTTACAATGCTGGTTGTCATATTATCCCCATTCTATTTCCCCTTTTAGTTCCAATAGCTAGCTTTAAAAAATTCGTATATATTCTCAAACCGTAATCACCGCTCTTTTCGGGATGAAATTGAGTAGCTATAAGGTTTTCTCTGGCAATCACGCTGCAAAAGGACAGATCATAATCCGTCTCACCGACGACAATAGATTTATCTTCCGGTTCGACATAATAACTGTGCACAAAATAAAAGTTTGCTTCATTAGGGATACCATTAAATACTGGGTGATTAACTTTCTGATTCACCTGGTTCCAACCCATATGAGGTATCTTAAGGCCGATAGGAAGCTTCCTTACCCGCCCAGAAATAATATCTAGGCAGTTATGTCGACCGCCTTCTTCCGTGTCAGTAAATAATACCTGTAGCCCGATGCATACACCCAAAAAAGGACGACCTTCGTTAATAAGCTGACGAATTGGGTTTACCAATCCTCGTTTATTAAGGTTGTTCATAACATCAGCGGCAGCACCCACACCGGGTAGAACAATTGCCTTAGCACTAAACAAATCGCTTGCTTGGCTGGTTATTTGAGTCCGGTAGCCTACCTTAGCAATAGCATTAGCAACACTACGCAGATTCCCGGCGCCATAATCGACAATTGCAATCATTTGCACCTCTTTAGTATTCTTTCCATTAAAAACTTAATTCTCATTCCCAACTTTCACGTACAATAATGCTTCATTTGGGCAATTAGCGACACATACTGGCGTATCTTTATCCCTACATAAATCGCACTTGACTATTCGATCGGTATCCTTCTCCTGAATTATAGCGCCGAAGGGACAGGCTAATATACATGTCCAGCAGCCGATGCACTTCTCAGTATCAACGTTTATTATCCTAGTATCGGATTCTCGATGTATGGCTCCGGTAAGACACGAATATACGCAATAGGGTTCTTGGCACTGACGGCAGGGTACTGCGAAAGAAACGGCAGATTTCCTCTCTACCCTTAATCGCGCTACCGGGCGCACAGAATCCTTTTTAAAGGTTTTTAGTATATCGTTAGATTCAGAATGAGATACCTGGCAGTACACGCGACACAATCCGCAGCCCATACAGAATTCATCTTTAACATAAATCATATTCATATGTGATTTCCTCTATATATTAAAAAAGAATAACTTTCATTTTATACGGAATACGGTTGCCGTATACCACTCTAAAACATCTTGATAGCGGTTGTCAAGCTTTCTAGGGGAATATGTTCCTAGTGAACCTCCATTATGCTTAAATAGTACCTTTATATTATTTATGTTGTCAAATTCATATATAAGTGGAATGCGGTAATTATGCAGTAAATACTGCCGTATAGATGAAGCGAGTAATATTAATTTCAACTCAATTTATATTATATATTTAGTCATGTTAATACTTTCCACCAGTCCTTAAAAATTCGTCAAGGTGAAAGATATTTGAGGAGTTATAACAGTTTAACGCGGGTAAGAAGTGAAATTAAACATGCAAAAGGCAGGATGCATAATCCGGAACATACCTCGTTCCTCATTGGTTTTGCCTTTTACCGGTGGGGTGGTAATTCTTATATGTGAAACTCCGTTGGTAAAGCTGATAATGCTATTGTTGAAAGTGTCGGGGTAAACTCGCAGTTACCATAAACAAGAATCATCTCGGTCTGGTGATGGCCTTATCGTTAAAATCTTATTTTTGTTTTGAAACGATTAGCTAATCGCTACTGCGGCTCCCTAGGTTAATGGCGATAGAACACAGCAATAAGCTTGTCGCTAGCATAAACCAGAATGTCCAGGTGAATTCAGCCCCAATCGGTACTATTATCTCCGTCGCTGTAATGATTCCCAGAATGGTAACGAGTACACCGATAGTTGCCAGTATTGCAGCAATTGATCCCATAATAAACCTCCTTGTATTTAGTTTTTTCAGATGTTATATAATCAGAGAGATTATGCAGGACTATTCAAATGTTATATTTCTGATAATAATAACACGAAGCTAATAAATAATCTATATTAAAACACAACAAATATGATAGAAAACCGTAATAAAGGTACAGTTTTACTAGAACAGGAAATCGGCGATTTATTGAAAAAGAAAGGACTTTCTCTGGGAGTTGTCGAGTCGGCTACAGGAGGGCTGCTTTCTCATTTAATAACCGGAGTGTCCAGTAGTTCGGACTACTATAAGGGTTCGATAACTGCTTACAGCAATGAAATTAAGATTAAAATCATAAGAGTGAAAGAGACTACTATATATCGGTATGGTGCCGTGAGTAAACAGGTGGCTGAGGAGATGGCATTCGGGGGGAAGAAGATCCTGGCAGTGGACATTTGCTTATCTGATACCGGAATTGCCGGACCGGGTGGGGGGACACCGGAAAAACCAGTGGGACTATTTTACCTAGGAATATGCTATCTCGATGAGCTTTATAGCAGGAAACTCTTATTTAGTGGAAGCCGGGAACTAAATAAAGAAAGCGCCGCTAAAACTGCGTTAAGCTGGTTAAAAGAATATTTAATAGCTTTGGTCTGATTTGAGATACAAGGTTAAATAGACATTTCGTGATGGAAGTATGATCAGACATGATTGTTATTCCCGCTTCTCAATGTTATACTCAAACGTGTAGTCGGAGAGGAGAGTGTATTTGAAAAGGAGTGATGATCGGGCGCATGACAAACTGAGAACCGTAAAAATAACCCCCGGATTTCAACAGTTTGCCGAAGGTTCGGTTTTGATAGAAGTTGGTAAAACTAGGATATCGTGTTCCGCCAGTGTAGAGGAACGAGTCCCTGGTTTTCTTCGTGGCAGTGGCACTGGCTGGATTACCGCGGAATATGCCATGCTGCCGCGAGCTACCGTTACTCGCAGTCCCCGCGACTCTACGCAGGGTATGATTGGAGGGAGAAATCATGAGATTCAGCGTTTTATTGGGCGTTCACTGCGGGCAATAACCGATCTCTCAGCGCTGGGAGAAAGGACGCTGGTTATTGATTGTGACGTATTACAGGCTGATGGCGGTACACGGACAGCCGCAGTTACCGGTTCATATATTGCCATGCATCAGGCGCTTAATACCCTAGTAAATATGGGAATTATATCGTTGATACCCCTCAAGAGCGCCGTGGCAGCTACTAGCGTAGGTATTTTACATAATTATATGATGTTAGACATGTGCTATGATGAAGACTGCCATGCCGCCGTTGACTTTAACGTAGTTATGACCAATCGAGGCGAATTCGTTGAAATCCAGGGGACGGCGGAAGGAAAACCTTTTTCCAAGCAGATAGTTGATGATTTACTCTTAATGGCGGAAAATGGTATCAAGCAACTGTTTAAGATACAGCAGGCTACCTTGGACTCGTTATAATGTTTAGGGTCTTACGTGACCGCTACCGAAGATAATCCATTTATACGTGGTTAATTCCTTCAGTCCCAACGGACCGCGGGCGTGTATTTTTTGAGTGCTGATGCCAACTTCTGCCCCCAGCCCGAACTGCCCCCCATCGGTAAATCGGGTACTGGCATTGGCATAGACGCAAGCGGCATCTACTTCATTGAGAAAACGCATTGCTGATTCATAGTCTTCGGTGACGATTGCTTCGGAATGTCCCGAGCCGTAGCATCCGATGTGCTGTAGTGCCTCGTCCAGAGAGTTCACCACCTTTATCGCGGCGGTGAGCGATAGATATTCTTTGCCCCAGTTATCATCACCAGCTGGAACCAGCTTCAAAGCAGGAGATAAATTAAGAATTGATAAAGTCCTTTTGTCACAGTGCATTTCGACTCCCGCTTTTGCCCACTCCGTTGCAATTAACGGTAAGTACTTCTCGGCGATTTCAGCGTGCACCAGCAGTGTATCAAGGGCGTTACATACCGTGGGGCGCTGTACCTTGGCGTTAAAAGCGATGGCGATCGCTTTATCAATATCGGCGTACTTGTCTACATAGGTATGGCAAACGCCAATGCCTCCGGTGACGACTGGCATGGTAGCATTCTCTTTGACTGATTTTATCAGGCCGGCTCCGCCGCGTGGGATTACAAGGTCGACGACATCGTTCATCTTAAGTATTTGATTTACAATGGATCGGTCGGTATCCTTAATAAATTGTATGGTGCCATCGGGTATGCCGGCTCGTTTGACGGCTTCTTGAACCACTTTCACCAGGGCGATATTGGAGTTGAGCGCCTCTTTTCCTCCCCTGAGGATAATGGCGTTACCTGATTTCAAGCAGAGAACAGAGATGTCAATAGTAACATTAGGACGGCTCTCATAGATAGCTCCGATTACTCCAAGTGGCACCCTTTTTTTGCCCACTTGGAGCCCGTTAGGCATAGTTCGCATATCAAATATATCTCCTACTGGGTCAGGCAGAGCGGCTACTACCCTCACGTCCTTTGATATGGACTCAAGGCGGTTTTTATTCAGCTTCAAGCGGTCGAGCATTGACGCACTCATACCGAAGATTTCTGCTTTCTTATAATCAATCTGATTAGCTGTAAGTATTTTATCGATATTTTTTAGGAGGTCATCAGCTATGTTATTTAGCGCTGTGTTTTTTATATTGGTAGATATATACGCCAAGCGATGGGAGGCTGCTATGACTGCTTTGCCTTTGGCTTCCAGTCCATCTGTAGATTTCAATTCAGGACTCTCCTTAGTTTAGTATCCAAGTAGACTCTGGTATTACGCAAGATGTCCGGTTCCTGAGAAATGGTAAACGTAGCGGGGGGGGACTCCACTAACGGCGCGGTTTACCCGTTTTTTCAGGTAACACAGCCCGCGGCGCTTATCCTCCAGTTCAATAATATAGCCACCGCTATCACCGATACGTTTATATTCAACGAGGCTGAGTTCTCCCCACCAGTTTATTTCTGACTCATCATGAAATTGGTAAGATACTTCGGCAACAAATTGCTCATCATTGGACGTGTACAGTCTGCCAATAGCCATAATATCCTCCTAAACTAAAACTAAATTATTTCGATGCACCACCTCTGGTCCATAATCAAAACCAATTAAAGTGGCAATTTTCCCAGAGTGGGTGCCTTTAATCAGATCAATATCTTTAGAGCTATAATTAGCGATCCCACAACCGATATTTATATCATTGCTATCATAAATATCAATTATGTCTCCACGTTTGAATTTTCCTATTGTATCTGTTATACCTGCCGCCAGTAGGCTCCCGTTTTGGGATCTCAGAGCCGTGGCTGCTCCAGAATCAACGATCAGTTTCCCTTTTGTGTAAAGGCCGCTGAGCATCCAGCGTTTTCTACTATCAAGCTTGCTATTAGTTGGCAGAAAATGAGTGCCGATAGACTCACCGGATACTAGTTTAATGATGATATCATGTTCCCTGCCATCAGCGACGATTACGTTCACTCCTGAAGATGTAGCCATCTTGGCAGCTTCTATTTTGGTAATCATACCACCAACCCCCATGCTATGGGTAGTACCGGATGCCAGTTTCTCAATTTCATAGTTAACTCTTTTTACCTGCTTGATGAGACGTGCGTCATCGTTACTTCTGGGATCAGCAGAATAAAGACCGGCAGTATCGGTAAGCATCAGTAAAATATCAGCGTCAATCAAATTGGCTACCATTGCCGATAGATTATCATTGTCGCCGAACTTAGCTTCATCAATTTCATCCACCGCAACGACGTCGTTTTCATTGACTATGCACATCACGCCTAGTTCAAGTAATGCCGTAAGAGTATTCCGGGCATTAAGATAACCGGCACGGTCAGACAGGTCGGTTTTGGTAAGCAAAGCCTGCGCCACGTTAATATTATATTGACTGAAAAGTTGCTCATATAGATACATTAAGCGACTCTGACCCATCGAAGCCAGCACTTGTTTCAGAGGAATACCCTTCAGTTCTCGTGTGATGCCTAGTTTGTGCTTGCCGGACGCGATAGCTCCTGAGGAAACAATAACCAGTTCCAGTCCCTGGCTCTGTAATTTCGCTACCTGCGTTACTAGATTAGACATAATGTCACGATCTAAATAGCCGCGCCCTCCAGTAAGCAGGCTAGTCCCAAACTTGACAACTATTCGGTGGTATCGTGAAGCGGATGAGTCAGTTTTATTCGCAGTTATATTCATGATTAATACTTTGGCTCGTTTCATTATATCAGTCTGGAAAAGGTAGGACAAGGAGAATATCGCATAAAAAGGGTTAATATGTCGTTATTTATGTTATAATTTGTCTGAGGGCTGGCCATAGTGGCGAGCCCTAGTGGTCTTTGAGGATTAAAATGCAACTAGACATAACAAAGTTAACAAATGTTATTTCGGAGATGCCGATTTATCTACCTTTCATTGAGAACTTAAAAACAAAACAAGGCGAAGGCGTCGTAGTCTTGGATGGCGCTAAGTCCTTCCTGATTGCTGCTTTATACCAAACTCTGCAAGTGCCGATTATTGTAATAACGGCACAACCGAATAATTGCAGGCAACTCTATGAACAACTCTTGATATGGAGTCAATCCAATCGGATAAAACCCTTTCCTAAGCCTGATGCTTTGCCTTACGAGCGAATCGCCTCGGATACGGCTAACGAAATGGAAAGAATACAAGCATTGGCAGTGTTGACAGATTACAACTCTAATAAGCCAGATGGGGAAGCTCCTCTTGTTATTGTCTCGAGTCACGCACTGATGTCTAAAACGTTGCCTTATAGCGATTTTAACGCTATCTGCCACACCATTAAAGCAGGGATGAATATTGAGCCATATCACCTGCTCAGTAAATGGCTGGCAATGGGTTACAGACAGGAAAGTATTGTGGAGGTGCCGGGTACGGTCAGCCATCGCGGAGGTATTGTGGATATTTATTCGCCAAACAGCGAATTACCTGCTAGGCTTGAGTTCTTTGGTAACACGATTGAAAGTATCCGTCTCTTCGACCCGGAAAATCAGCGCTCGGTCAGATCGAAGCCATCAATAGCAATTACTCCGGCTACGGAGCTCCTGACGCCATTTCGGAACAAACCGGAACTTGAGCGAATCTTCAATGACCTAAATCTGACAGGGTGTACCGGTGAAGCGAAAAAACAGTTTACACAGGTAAGGGAGATGATGCTGGAAGGTCAGGAACCAGTAGAAGCCCAGTTTTGGATTTCCCTGTTTAATAAAGATAGTATCTTGAACTACTTACCGAAGGATACTCTCATTATAATTGACGAACCACAGAGAATAAAGCACTCAGTGGAAGAACTGGATGCGAAAGCCGAACTGATACGTTCGGAGAAATTAGAAGGCGGAGAATTGCCAGGTAATTTCCCAAAGCCCTATTTTAATTGGAATGAACTGGACTCTGAATTAAATAACCGGAAATTTCTCCGATTGGAGGACTGGGATATCGGCGAAGACTTATGTCGGTTCGACTTCAAATCAGCCAATAGTTTCGGAGGGCAGCTGGATTTATTTGCCAGAAAGACAAAGCAGCTTCTCACTCAGAAACAACGGATTATAATTGTCAGTCATCAGGCAAGCCGACTGTCCGAACTGCTTGGTGAAGCAAATATCATAGCTTCGCCGCTTAATGAGATCAAGCAAATACCGCCACCCGGTTCATTGACTCTTGTTCAGGGTGCACTGGCGGAAGGCTGGGTAATGAATGGTAATACACATCTGTTTACTGATGCCGAGATATTCGGTTTTGTCAAGCAACGCCGGCAGGTAAAACGTCATCCGGTATCACACCAACAGCTTTTGGTGGATATAGCTCCGGGTAATTATATAGTGCACGTTGAGCACGGTATCGCTCGATTTTCCGGGGTTATCACATTAAGCAGTAACGGTAGCGAAAAGGAATACTTGGTATTGCAATATGCTTGTGGCGACAAAATGTACGTGCCTACTGATCAGATAGATCGGGTCAATCGTTACGTCGGTGCCAGTGATCGCACGCCGTCATTAAGTCGTCTTGGCACTCAGGAATGGGTACGCACTAAGCAGAGAGCTAAAGAAGCTGTCGAAAATCTGGCTCAGGATCTGCTGGTGCTTTATGCCTCTAGGGAGGTTGTCCCCGGTTTCGCTTTTTCTCCGGATGCGCTGTGGCAGCAGGAGCTTGAAGCCTCGTTTGCGTATGTTGAGACTCCTGACCAGATGGAAACCCAAAGAGACGTCAAGGGAGACATGGAAAAAGCGAAGCCAATGGATCGTTTGGTGTGCGGAGACGTTGGCTATGGCAAGACGGAAGTGGCTATTCGAGCTGCTTTTAAGGCAGTCATAGATAACAAGCAGGTGGCGTTACTGGTGCCGACCACGTTATTGGCAGAGCAGCACTTTTCGACCGTAAGGGAGAGATTGGAAGCTTTTCCGATTAGGATTGAGGTACTGAGTCGCTTCAAGTCACCAAAGGAGCAACGCGTGATCCTTGACGAAATCGCTAGGGGTACAGTGGATATCTGTATCGGCACGCATCGTTTGTTGCAAAAGGATGTTGTCTTTAAAGATTTGGGATTGTTGATTATTGATGAAGAGCAACGGTTCGGCGTCGCTCACAAGGAGTACCTGAAGCAAAAGAGGCGAGAGGTGGATGTCCTGACTCTCAGTGCCACGCCGATACCTCGCACAATGCATATGGCCTTGGTGGGGGTAAGGGATATGAGTACTATGGAAACCCCTCCCGAGGATCGTCTTCCCGTAAAAACATATGTCGCCGAATTCAACGATCGCTTAATCAGGGAAGCCATCATCAGGGAATTAGAACGTAACGGTCAGGTTTTTTTCGTGCATAATCGTGTCCAGAGTATCGTTTTGGTTGCGGAAAAATTGCGTGAGCTAGTGCCCGAGGCAGAGATAGTCATTGCTCACGGGCAGATGCCGGAAGAAAAGCTTGAGTCAGTAATGTCTGACTTTGCCTTGGGTAAAAGCGATCTCCTAGTTTGCACTACGATTATCGAGGACGGACTCGATATGCCTAACGTTAATACCGTGATTGTCAACCGGGCGGATAAGTTTGGGCTGACACAGTTGTACCAGTTGCGTGGTAGGGTGGGACGTGGCGCTAACCTTGCTTACGCCTATTTTCTGTATGATGGGGGCAAAAACTTGACGCCGACAGCGCAGAAGCGACTACGGACAATCTTTGAAGCTACTGAGCTTGGTGCCGGTTTTAATGTAGCAATGAAGGATCTGGAAATAAGGGGCGCCGGTAACCTGCTGGGAACGCGACAGAGTGGGTATATCAGCGCGGTGGGCTTCAGTCTTTATTGTCGGTTGCTCGCCGAGGCCGTAGAGGAGTATAGGGAAAAACAGACAGGACTAACGGAACCCGTGCAACCCCGCTTTCTGGCACCGGCAATCGACCTACCATTGAATGCCTTAATACCGGATGATTATGTACCCGATGTGCTTACTCGCCTTGAACTGTACCAGAACCTGGCAAAGGTGGAGAGGGTGGAACAACTAGAAGACATTAAGCGAGAATATGACGACCGCTTCGGCCCGCTACCACCGGTAGTAAAAAACCTGCTCTACGTGGTGAATATTAAGGCGCTGGCGGCGCCGGCTGGCATAGAATCCATCTATCTTGATGACGGACAGGTGGTTATCCAGCTATTGCCGGGAAGGTTGGTAAATAAGCAAAAGCTTAAGTCACTTATGAAAGAGAATATAAAGTTAGGGACAACTCAAATTAGGCTGAACCTAAAGCGTCTTAGTAAGGATTGGAAAGGGGTGCTGGGAGAAGTAGTGATGAGGATGAAATAGGAATGGTAAAAAGACAGAGAATCGATACCCTGCTGTTAGAACGCGGTCTGGTAGAAAGCCAGACTAAAGCGCAAGATCTGGTAATGGCGGGGCTGGTGCTGGTGTCAGGGCAGGTAGCAGTAAAGCCAGGAACTCTGGCGAGTAGGGAAGCCGAAATTAAAATAGTCGAAAAATCCCCTTTTGTCAGCCGGGGTGGGGTAAAGCTTGAGTATGTCTTGGAAGAGTTCCATCTTGATGTTTCCGAAAAAGTAGCGGCGGATATCGGGGCGTCAAAAGGTGGTTTCACCGACTGCCTGCTAAAACGCGGGGCGAATCGGGTATATGCTGTGGATGTCGGCTATGGACAGCTTGATTACGGACTGAGAAATGACCCGCGGGTAGCGGTGATGGAAAGGGTAAACGCCCGCTATCCCCTAAATCTCCCGGAGAAACTGGATTTAGCTGTCTTAGATTTATCCTTTATCTCTGTGGAAAAAGTGATACCCTCCGTAGCGAAGATGCTTAAAGATAGCGGCTATTTAATAGTACTCATCAAACCGCAATTCGAGTCGCTGAAAAGCGAAGTGGGCAGGAGAGGTATCGTTAAAGACTCCTTGGTGCATGCCCGGGTACTTGGTCGCTTCGTTACCTGGGCGATCAAGCATAACTTCCGATTCAAAGGACTGGTCGATTCACCGATAACCGGAGCTTCTGGGAACAGGGAATTCTTTATATTGTTGACATAATGTTAAAGAAAGTAACGTTGACAGTCGATAACATAGTACTATATGGTCAATTCTACCTTCTAGGAGACAGGGGTAACTACCCCACTGTATGTTGTCTGCCATGGTATTCCTTCCGGCAAGGCAAGCGACCCAAATGATGGTGGCTATCCGGCCTTTGCGGAGAAGATTTGCGCGGAGGGTTTTGCCGTGTTTATTTTCAATTTCAGAGGGACGGGTGAGAGCGAAGGGAATCTTGACATGCTGGGTTAGACCAGAGACCTAGAAACAGCCATTGATTATCTATGGAATTTACTGGAAATTGATAAGAATCATCTGTCACTACTGGCTTTCAGCGGTGGTGCGGCCGTATCAATATATGTAGCTTCCAGAGATAAACGGGTGTCATATGTTACTGTCTTTGGAAGAATGGTTTAATGGCTTTACGACGATAAGCCCAATTGACAAAGTGGCTGAAATTAGTCCTAGGGCTTTACTGATAGTGCACGGGGACAAGGATGAAACCGTTGGTGTCAGCCATGCTTACCGTCTTTACGATACTACCGGTGACCCCAAGCAGATAACTATTATTGATGGAGCTGGTCATAGACTGCGCCAAGATGAAAGATCAATGGCTATTGCTATAAAATGGCTTAAATCACGCTACTATGCTTAATTACTCTCGAAAATTGACGAGATAGGGGAAGTTGGTTATAATAAAAATGTAGGGTAAGTTGCGACGGAATAAGAGGCAGATAAACTTGCACGAAAGCTGTGGTGTTTTTGGTGTTTATGCTCCCGGTGAAGATGTAGCTCGGCTTACCTTCTTTGGGTTATACGCTCTCCAGCATCGTGGTCAGGAAAGTGCCGGTATCGCTACCAGCGTTGGCAGGAATATAAAAGTATACGCCAAGATGGGTTTGGTAGCGCAGGTTTTCAGCGAAGCCTCTCTCAGCCAGCTTGCTGGCGGTTACATAGCCATCGGGCATAATCGGTATTCCACCACCGGCTCCAACCGTGATTGTAATGTCCAGCCGATAGTTGTTGGTAAGGGTTTAAATTCGATAGCGGTTGCCCATAATGGGAATATTATCAACGCTAAATATCTACAGGAAGAACTTACCGAACAAGGCTATACTTTTAACAGCTCCACAGACACAGAGGTCATTGCCAATTTGATTCTATCCTCTTCGGAAAAAGATTGGGTAAAGAAGATAAGATATGCGATGCATCGGATTCAAGGTGCCTATTCATTGGTAGTTTTAACCAACCAAGGATTTTACGGAGTACGTGACTCATTTGGTGTGCGCCCTCTGTCCCTGGGTACTATTGATGGTGGGTGGGTTATAGCTTCCGAAACCTGCGCTATGGACCATATTGGTGCTGATTATATCAGGGATATTGAACCCGCTGAGATAGTCTCTATTTCTGCCGATGGGGTTGAAAGTTATCGGGAAGAGGTAGGAAAACAGGGATCGTGTATCTTTGAATACATATATTTTGCTCGACCGGATAGTGCCATTAAAGGAAGGTTACTTTATCCGGTACGCCAGGTGATGGGTAAGATTCTAGCGAGGGAACACCCGATTGATGCCGACCTCGTAATCGGTATACCCGATTCAGCTACTGCTGCTGGTATCGGCTATTCTAGTCAATCAGGTATACCTCTAGGTGAGGGAATAATCAAGAACCGTTACGTGGGACGTACATTTATTGAACCTGACCAGCGTATTCGTGACCTTGGCGTTAAACTCAAATTTAATCCAATGCCGCAAATGCTGAGTGGGAAAAGACTGGTGGTGGTTGATGACAGTATTGTTCGGGGTACAACGACACCAAGTGTGGTTCGGATGCTGAAAAAAGCTGGGGCAAAAGAAGTACACATGCGCATTTGTGCGCCACCTCTACGTTACCCCTGCTTTTTCGGGGTTGACATGGCAACGCGCTATGAACTTATAGCCGCTCAACACACCACATCGGAAATACGCGACTTTATCGGTGCTGATTCACTGGGATACACGAGTATTGACGGGCTAATTGAAGCAGTGGCTTTACCTAAGGATAATTTTTGTTTAGCCTGCTTCACCGGCGACTACCCCATACCTGTCCAGCTGGAAATGGACAAACTGGCTCTAGAACACAACATGGAAAATACAAAGACTTCTTTAATAAGTAAATCATAACTACCTATTATTACCGCATATTATGACACTCTGAATTTATTGTAATTCCTGTCTCGCGATATACTCTCCGCACGTCTGAGCCTGGTCTTTATTAAATATTTCATCTCATTGTTACACCAGTACCCTGCACATGATAATCTTACCTCAATTCGTAGTATTTCCACCGCAGTTGACGAGATGTTCTATATTATATAAAGTAATATAGAACAATTGTTCGTAATGAGGCAATGGGACAACACAAGAGGATAAAGATGAGAGATCTTTCTGTAAAACAAAAGCGAATCTTTAAATTTGTAGAGGATTTTCTGATTGATAAAAGTTATCCGCCATCAATCAGGGATATTCAATACGGTTGCGGGATTAGCTCAACATCTGTGGTTGATTACAATCTAGATAAACTAGCAAAGGCGGGATACATTCGGCGTCATCCTGAAGTATCGCGAGGTATAACGGTGTCGGGCAGGTCTACCGGTTCCAATCTAAGGACACAGGTGCCCATAATCGGTCAAATAGCCGCCGGTAAGCCGATATCAGTGCCAAATCACGATACATGGAATGTGGCTGCTTCTGAAATGCTTGATGTAACCCGGGATTTGGCCAGAGACAAAGAGGGGATTTATGCTTTAAGGGTAAAGGGGTTGTCAATGGTGGATGCCTTGATTAATGACGGTGATATAGTATTGATGCAGTACGTAAATACAGTAGAAAACGGGGAAACGGCAGCCGTATGGTTGAAGGCGGAAAAAGAGGTAACTCTTAAGAAAGTCTATGTAGAAAGCGATCGAATCCGCCTCCAATCGGCTAATAGCCAAATGCAACCGATTTATACCGAACCCGATAATGTAGATATACAGGGAAAAGTTATCGCGGTTATCCGAAAATTAGCTTAACCTGAAACGAAAGACCGATAGATACTAGTATTTAGCTTTATCCTGATTATTGGTTTGGTTTTTTTATTATCAATCGGTGTAAATTGTTAACGGCAGGAATATGACACAAGGTTAATCTGGAAGCTAACGAGGAAAGCGTGATTTTATCTTAATTTCAGACTGCAGGACGAGACCTCTTTCCCAGTGGACTGGTTTCTTCTAACACGAGAAATCTAAGCATAATACTTGGCGACCGTATGATAATTACTCGTAGAGGTAGCATGCTGAACGCCCTAGAAGAGCATGATTTAATAAAAACAGGTGTATTATTAAGAATAACCGGGCGATTCCCTTAGCGTCAACGGAATTAGCGATCCATCGGGGAATCTATCGGAAAACCTAGGCAGCAGTTGTTGTTCATGCTCATGTTTCTGATGCAACAGCCCTATCGTTAATTGAAAAGGAAATCGTTCCCGGTAAAACCGAGGGTTCATCTGAAATTGGCGTGGTTCCAGTGCTGGGCTGGCATACTGAAAGAAACCTCGGTATTTTGGCTGATGCTATCGCTCATGCGCTAAAGCAGCATCGGATTATTATGGTCCATGGTCATGGCAGCTTTGCTATCGGTCAGTTACCCGAAGAAACCTAAAATATTGCCACAATGCTTGAGGAAAGCTGCAAGATTCTCTGCTTATTAAAATCATTACAGGTTAGCAGCAGTAAATTATAGATTATTTCTTGTATACTGGTGTACACCAGTCAAGGTATTTGGAATTGGCGCCTCGTATGACTCCTGAGTAGATCTTCTGTAACTTTCCGGTTATTTCGCCAATTTCACCATTACCTATCTTTCGACGATCTATTTCAGCAATCGGAGTAATATTGGCGGCAGTACCGGTTAAAAAGCATTCGCTCGCGCTATAAAGTTCACTACGCTCTATAGACCTTTCATTAGTTTCTAAAGTCAATTCGTTTTTCGCCAATATCATTACACTATCACGGGTAATGCCCATCAGAATACTATTGTAAATAGCTGGTGTCACCAATTTTCCATTAATGACTAGGAAGATATTCTCACCACTACCATCAGCGACATACCCGTCAGCAGTAAGCAGAATTGCTTCGTCAAAACCATTAGAGATGGCTTCAGTCTTGGCAATCGCGTTATTGACATAAAGTCCGGTAAGCTTGGCACGTGGTATTTCTTTTGGGCAACGCCAGGACGAAACGGCACAGCGGGCCTTATCAACGTCCAAATAACGTCCCCAGGGATGCGCAAATACCAAAAAATCGGATTCCAAGTCATGCAGACGAACTCCCAGAACCTCAGAACTGTTATATGCCAAGGGCCGTATGTAAATATCTTCTTGAAAACCATTCTTGTTAACAAGTTCAACGGTTATCCGGCACAGTTCCTCAACTGTATGGGGCAGATTAATATTCAAGACCAGGCACCCTTGGTGCATGCGTTCGTAGTGCTCTTTAAGCCGAAAGAGGTGCATCTGCTTTTGCTCTTTATTCCAATTACCTCTGATGCCTTCAAAAACTCCCGTACCATAATGAAATGAGTTGGTCATAACCCCTATCCTGGCTTCGGATAAGGGGATGAATTTCTTCTGAAAAAAGGCATATGACGTCATTTCTCACACTCCTACGTATCAGGCCATATTATATCTTTTTACTGCTTTATAAGGCAAGTATTATTACTAATGTGAACCAATAGCTCCCCCGCAGTGAGAGCAGAATTTACTTCCCGGGGAGTTGGTACTTGAACAAGACGGGCATATCAGGGCTTTACCCGATTCCTGGTCGCCTAAAAACACTTTTACATGAGGCCACGGGATTTCTATTCCCTCAGCATCAAAAGTGTTTTTAATGCGTAATCTCAATTCACCCATCACACTCCATTGCTCGAGTGGCTGCACATCGCCAATAATTTTTATATCTATTCCGGAGTCGCCAAGTTTATCAACCCTGAGTACCTGGGGTGTACTGAAAAACTTTTCTTTCCAGCCGGCTTCTGCAACGAGTTCCGTGCAGACTCGGTTTATCACGTTAATAGCTTTATCAAGGTCAGTACCATATGATACCGAAATATTAAGATTGACCCTGGAGAAACGTCTTGTATAATTACTGGCTACCTTAATATCTCCATTGGGAACATGATGCACGATACCGTCAAGGTCACGGAGCACCGTCTTCCTGAGGTTTACCTGTTCCACAAGCCCGGTAATATCGGCCACTCTGGCCACATCTCCGACTCTGTATTGATTCTCAAGGAGTATGAATATACCGGCAATCAGGTCTCTAATCATATACTGGGCGCCGAAGCCAACGGCAATACCGGCAATACCAAACCCAGCTAATATCGGCCCGATAGGTACGTCAAGCTCAGATAATATCATAAAAATGACCAACAGAGAAATAAGCACCTTGCTTACCCCAGTGAATACACTGGTGAGGGTGTTAGCTCTTTTCTTCCTCCCCGCCTTGCTTTCTCCCTTTACAGGCCGTGACATTGTGCGTTGCACCATACCTGGAAGAAACTTACTCACGACATACCAGAGAACGATCCCCAATAGTAATGTTATGAGTATGCGCGTGGCGTGCTGCAGAAACCACCTTTGTATAGTGTCTGGAGTTATTATGTTATAGATTCCTTCGCGAGAGAGGGTGATTGCTACCAACGAAACTGCTATTATTCCTAACGTTATTCCGTCGATAATCCAGAAGACAACTGTGAAGCTCTTATTTGCCCTCTCTTGTTTTGTTTCAGGTAATGTTTTTAATATTTTTGTCGAAATCTGCTCCCCAACAAAGAAAACAATAATTAATATAAAAGACGAAGCCATAAAAAACCAGACACTGTTGGTAGTAAACCATTCCCACATTGTAGCAACTTCCTCCATATTTTTGATAATTATTATATCATAGTTACATTAGCGTGACTGACCAGCCGTGTTTTTAGATTTACGCACGTTATTAGTCAATCTCAGGTTGTTGTTTCCCCATTTAGCTTTTCCAGATCTTCCTCTAGCTCTTCCAATTCCCGTTGATTGATGGGGGAACTAAATGCGTCCGCCAGCGACCCTTAAGGTCAGCTAACTTAACTTCAAGTTCTATCTCTTTATATTTAAGTCCTATTTCCTTGCCCATCTATTGCTCCCTGGGGATAAATCTCTAACCCGACGTTCGGACATGCTCCGTTTCAGAAGGACTCGATGTTGGCATTTAAGATATTTTGTAACAACGCAAGACTCTAATTTCACCACTAGCCATTCATTAAATAATTCAGCCCGACGGTTAAGCTGGGCTGAATATCAACTTAGCAACAGTTATATTTTCAAGTGAGTAAATTAATGACCTGGCAAGAAACCATTAATACGGTTACGCAGTTTATTGGTAGCCTTTCGAGATGCCTGAGCGAAGTCATGCCCACGGGAGGCAAAGATTATCTGTCGCGATGAGTTAACAATTGCTTTTTGTCCGTTACTGTCGACACCGTATCGTATCGCGAGTGACAATTCTCCTCCCTGAGCACCGATACCCGGTATCAATAGCAGCATATCATGATGATTTTGCCTTATTAGCTTTAATTCTTTGGGATAGGTAGCGCCGACCACCAGCCCAAGATTCCCATAAATGTTCCACTGGGTGACCTTTTGTGCCACCAGCTCAAACAGTGGGCGTTTGTATCCGCCTACTACGCATTGTACAGACTGGAAATCAACGGCACCGGCGTTTGATGTACGGCAGAGGATAAATATCCCTCGATCATGATACTGGATAAATGGTTCTAACGAATCGAATCCCAAGTATGGGTTCACGGTAACAGCGTCAAAATTTAGATTTGTAAAAAGGGATCTGGCATAAGCCCTGGCGGTATTGCCGATATCACTGCGCTTGGCGTCTCCTATCACTGGGATATTGTCCGGAACGTGCTTCACGCTGTTTTTCAGGATTTTATAACCATCATCACCCAAAACTTCATAGAAAGCGAGATTAAACTTGTAGGCACACACTAAATCAGTAGTAGCCTCTATGATTGCTTTATTAAAATCTAGAACTTTTACCTTATCAGGCATTTTTTCGGGATCAGGGTCAAGACCGATGCATAGTAAGCTGTTATTATTTTTCGATGCTTTGGCTAACTTTTCAATGAAATTCACTTATTTCTCCGAAGGGGGATAGTAAAAGCAATAGTGCGAGAAACTATGTACAGACATAAAATGGTAATCCACCGGTTTATGTATCTTCTCAGACAAATTATGAAGTATAGTTACACAGCCTCAGCAGTAGGATCATATTGTGTATTTATGGCCTCCGACGGTAACATGTTACCCATTATTTTCTCAAGCGCCATTGTATGGCTGCAGAGGCCCCAACTCGAAAAAAATTGACAAGAACACTGCCATTTCTTATCCTTAAAGCCGGTACTATAAGTATTATTTTCACCACGGAAGTTTACTGTAAATTCAGAGAAAGTAATACGGTCTGTTTCCAGTGCGTAGCGATTAGCCTTTTCAATTTTACCGATCAAGCTGGACTGCATATTTATTCCCTCCTTAAAGTAAGGAAGCACTGGCTCTTATCAGCACAGCGCTTCATTTTTGGTAACAACCGTAGGAAGTTGTAATACTAAACACATAATACCTAATCCCAAACTTCCACATTTGCTTTATTATTTTAAACTATTTTAATTGAAAAGTCTAGTAAGATATTAAGATATTTAGCAATATTTATTTGCGCTTCATATGGTAATTACCGTAATATATCAGTAGGGACAATAATATGAGGTGAGAGGCTATGCCTGTTTATGAGTATGAATGCGGTTACTGTCACTGCTGTTTTGAAAAGCGGCAGCGTTTTGATGAAGAACCAGCAACTGTCTGCCCTGAATGTCAGGGCAGTGTCCGTCGCGTGTTTCACAGTACTCCAATTATTTTTAAAGGTAGCGGTTTCTATGTGACCGACAGTCGTAAGAACGGTGAAAAATCGTTAGAGAAAGTTCCGGAAAAAAGTAAAGATATACTACCGGCAAAGATACCGGATACCACCAAAGCAATAACAACAACCAAAGGCGAAAAGAGTAAGTAGTCTCGTGAAGGCATTGTTGCAGCGGGTTACTGAGGCCTCGGTAAGCACTAGTGATGGAGAAGTGGGCAGGATTGGCCGGGGGTTGGTGGTTTTGGTTGGGGTGGCAAACGGTGATACGGAAAAAGATGCACAGTACTTGGTCTGGAAAACTGTCAACCTGCGTATTTTTTCTGATGAAAATGGAAAATTTAATTTATCAGCCTTGGATATGCTAGGCGACCTGTTGCTGGTGAGTCAGTTCACACTGTTGGCTGACAATCGGAAAGGTCGTCGGCCGAGTTTTATTGAAGCATCCCCACCCGAAAATGCCAATAAACTATTCGGATTCTTCGTTAAGCAAATGCGGGCTACCGGGCTAAGGGTAGAAACCGGCTGTTTTCAGCAATATATGCAGGTAGAGATCCACAATGATGGCCCGGTTACAATTTTACTGGATAGTCGGGGATAATTTTAACCGAAGTGGATTAGCCTGCTGTTGCTGGCGGTTACCGGTCCGCTCTTGATACATCGAAAGGTTCCGTTTCGGAAACAGAAGGATACTGATAAGCCGTAATGACAAACTCTGGATTTCCTCAATTGGACTGGTTTAGAGTAATTGTAGAGTTTTCGGCTCAAGTTCAAGGCTGATATCAAGTGCTTTAACGGAATGAGTAAGTGCGCCTACAGAGATGATATCAACTCCTGACATAGCTGCCTCGCTTAAGTTAGCCAGTGTAATCCCTCCAGAGGCTTCGAATTTCACCGAGTCCGAAATCAATCCTATAACCTTTCGCATTTCGTCAGGGGTCATGTTATCTAGCATAATAATATCAGCCCCGGCACTAACGCTATCCAGCGCTTCCTGAGCGCTGGTAGCTTCTATTTCTACAGTGATCCCTCGAGGAGCTTTACGCTTGGCTATGGTAACGATATCCTTAAGACTCATATCCATAGCTCGTAGCGCCGCCAAGTGGTTGTCTTTAATTAAGATGCCATCCGCCAGATTAAATCGATGGTTCTTACCACCACCGATAAGAACGGCGTATTTTTCCAGCAGCCTGATACCGGGGGTAGTTTTGCGTGTATCGGTAATAATGGCCTTATTCCCTTCCGTTTTAGCTACATATTGGGAGGTTAGAGAAGCGATACCGCTAAGTCTTTGTAAAAAGTTCAATGCCGTTCGCTCCGCTTTTAGGATACTGCTTACCTTACCGGATATGGTTACTATGATATCCCCAAGTTTTACAATAGTACCTTCCTTAAAAAGTGTTTCTACTTTTAGCGACGGGTCAACTCTGAGAAATGCCCGTTTAGCTATCAAGCTGCCAGCTAAGATGCCAGCTTCTTTGACGAGAATTAAAGCCTTGCCGATTAAATCTGGTGGTATTAATATCTCGCTGGTGATATCACCCCCACTTATATCCTCGGCTAAAGCGAGGTCGACAATTGTATCAATCTGTTCTTGAGTTATCTGAAGCTTATACATCCGTTTCACCCTCGGTACTCAAGTATTTTGTAATGCGCTTAATATTACCGGACTTCAACTACCTTTTTGTCTAGTGGTAAACACGATATGACGCTGCCATTTCGGTAAACTCCGAGAGAAATCGGATCGAAAATGGGCGCCGCGGCTTTCTTCCCGGAGCAGGGCAGCTTCGGTAACTAGCCTGCCCGACAGGATAAGATTGTAGAGTTCGAATGAAGGACGGTCAGTGGGTTGATTCATGTTCTCGTGCCAGATGGATAGTACATCTGCCGCCTGAGCTAGGTTGTCCTGGTTACGCATAACTCCCACTTTGTCCCAGAGGAGCTGCTGTAGAGCGGAAAGATTAAGGATTGGTGATTTCTTCGAGACTGTCCTCTGACTTAAGGAACGGTAGATTTCGGTGATATTTGATTGGGCCGGCAGGTGTTGTCCGGCTTGGTCCACGGTTTTTTCAACAATTCTTTTGCTGAAGACAATTACTTCGAGCATCGAGTTTGAGGCTAGACGATTAGCACCATGTACTCCAGTACAGGCGGTTTCCCCGGTGGCGAACAAATCCGTAATGTTGGTTTCCCCCCAGGTATTGGTCCTGATACCACCCATCATATAGTGGGCTGCCGGGGCTACCGGCACCATCTCTCTGGTAATATCAAGCCCGTGTATCTGGCAGAAGCGATATATACTGGGGAAACGGGTAGCGGTGACATGTGCTGGTAAGTGCGTAATGTCAACAAAGACTCTGTCAGAATTGGTTTTATTCATCTCGTAAACTATACTTCGTGCTACAATATCCCGCGGCGCTAGGTCGCCTTGCGGTGAATATCCGGACATAAAACGCTCTCCGTGTATATTGCGCAGTATTCCCCCTTCCCCTCTCACCGCTTCCGATATAAGAAACGGGGTTACCCCAGGTAAACGTAGAGCTGTCGGGTGGAACTGGAAGAATTCCATGTCAACAATCTCTGCCCCGGCATTAAGCGCTAGCGCTAAGCCGTCACCGGTAGCTATATCCGAGTTGGTGTTGAACTTGTAAAGCTGACCGGCGCCTCCGGTAGCCAAGATAATAAATCGGCATTCATATTCCCCTACAGAACCAGTATGGCAGTCAAGGGACTTAATCCCACTAACGCGACCCTTTTCTAGTATAATTTCGGTAGCCAGGCAATTCTCAAGTACCTGGATTTTAGATGAAAGCACCTGCTTGCTCAGTGCAACTTCGACATATTCACCAGTGGCATCACCCCCGGCATGTACGATGCGGGATTTACTGTGAGCTGCTTCCATGGTAAGGTCGATTTCACCATCTAGGGTGTCAAAAGGAACACCAAAATTTACCAGATCAGCAATGCGGTTCGGTGCTTCCTCGACCAGTATCCGCACCGACTCTTTATCACATAGCCCATCACCAGCGATGACAGTATCCTGAAAATGAAGTTCAGTGGTGTCATTCTCACCGATAGCAGCGGCAATACCTCCCTGGGCATGCTTGGTATTGCAGTCATCAATGCTCCCCTTAGTAATAATAAGCACGCTACCATGATCTTTAGCCAGTAATGCCGTATAAAGTCCAGCAATACCACTGCCAACTATGATGTAATCATAGGAGTTCATTCAATTTACCTGGTTTCGTCTTTACTTGCAGTCCTGTGGTTTCGGTAGTTACTGTGAGAATAAGGTTGATTCCAAGTTGTTACTTTTCCCGTCGGCCAAGTATGCTGCCTCTGGCAATTCTGATAGTCGCGCCCGATTCAATTTTTAAGACGACGCTGTCATCGGAAAGACTTTCGATCTGTCCATGAATTCCGCCGGCACTTATCACCCTGTCTCCTTTTTGCAATTCCTGCACCAATGTTTCGTGTTCTTTCTGACGCTTGCGCTGCGGCCGAATCATCAGAAAATAGAAGACCCCGAAAATCAATACCAAAAAAATAATTATCGTTGGGTCGAAACCACCTTCAGTAGCTCCAGCGGCGGGAGCGAAGCAGCCACCAATAACAACGAACAGGCTGACAAGCAAGGTAGCTATCAATCCCAGCTTTAGTAATTTGTGTTTTTTCATTTTTTCTCCTTTAGCTAACTGTACTATAATTTACCTCCGTTAACTTGCCCTGTAACGACCAGGGGCTTGTTTTGACAACTTTTACATGTACCAGACGGCCTAACCAATCACTACTGTCACTGAAAAACACCAGTTTGCCAGAGCGCGTGCGGCCCTCCCATTTCTCTTTCTTCTTTTGTTCTACCAGAACTTCTACATTTTTATTGAATAAATTCGCATTAATTACGGTGGCGATTTTCTCCTGGAGATGTTCAATCTCAGCCAAACGCCTCTTTTTTTCCGAGAGCGGGATATTGTCCGTCAGTTCTCGGGCAGATAATGTTTCCGGTCTTGGCGAATAGGCGGCTACATGGACGGTATCATACTTTAAATCGGAGAGTAATTCAACTGTTTTTTGAAATTGACTTTCACTCTCTGAGGGAAAGCCGACGATGACGTCAGTGCTAAGGGCAATATCCGGTATTGTGCTTCGTATGAAGTCGATCAAATGCCGGTACTGCTTTACCGTATATCCCCGTCTCATTAATTTCAGAATATCGTCGCTGCCCGATTGTACCGGAATATATATTTGTCCGCAAACTTTATCCAGGGAAGCAATTACCTCTATAAGCCGGTGGCTCATATCCTTGGGATGATTGGTTAAAAAACGTATCCGCGCCAGCCCGTCGATATTATTCAGTTCGACAAGCAGGTCAGCCAGTTCTAGCTCACTTGGTAAATCATGCCCATATGAATCTACATTTTGCCCCAGTAAAGTAATCTCTTTGACGCCACGGTTTATCAATTCCTTAACTTCACATAATATTTCCAGTATTGGTCGGCTTATTTCCCGACCGCGACGGTAGGGGACAATACAATAAGAGCAATAATTATCACATCCCTGAATAATGGGAACAAAGACAGCGGGTGAAGGTTTTTTAGTTAATACCGAAGTCAAAGAGGCCTCGTCCATCCAAGGCGGTTTCACTCCCGGTTTGAAAAAATAATCGACATATGAAAAGCCCTTTTTCAGCTTGTCTACTTCTGAGTTTACGGAACAGCCGGTAACCGCTAAAGTTATACCAGGACGAGCCGTTTTAAGTGTTTTCAGGTCGTTAAGCTTGTTAAGAACCCGATTCTCGGCACTCTGGCGCACTACACAACCATTAAGTACAATCAGGTCAGCTTCGGCGATAGTATCCGTAGATCGATAGCCACGGTCTTCCAGATAGCTACCGAGGCGCTCCGATTCCGACCTGTTCATTTGACAACCAATCGTCCAGATATGATATTGGAGCATGATTTTCAACTCAATATTATTAAAAATATATTTTACATAAAAAGGGTAAGTTCGATAATCAAGTCTGTGGCGGAGGGAGTGGGATTTGAACCCACGACCCCGATTTCTCAGGGTAAGCGCTTAGCAGGCGCCCGCACTAGACCACTATGCGATCCCTCCAAAATCTAACTCAAGCTACGATACTCCATTTTATATACTCTATCACAATTGTGCTCATCTCTCAAACTGTTTTAATTACGGAAAATATGGATAATTTATTATATATACGTCATATTTGATGCCTCTGATTAACCGTGCTATGATGGTTGGTGCTGAGTTGTTATGGAGACTGAAATCTTACTTGAAGAAGAATTCAAAGATTGCCCGGCGACGGACTGGCTTAGAGACGTAGTAGAACAGGTTATCAATACCGAGGAAATGGGTACTAATCTAGAACTAGGCCTAGTTATTACCGGTGATGAGCAGATACGATATTTAAATAGAAACTACCGAGGAAAAGACGAACCCACGGACGTTTTAGCCTTTTCTCTTGAACTTGACAAAGCTCCAACAACAGATAGTCCTGTTTTTATTGTGCCGCCGGACGATGTTGTCCACCTTGGTGAAGTGATTATTTCCTTTTCCCAGGCAATCATCCAGGCAGAAGAACACACGCATTCGTTAAAGAAGGAAATTACCATGCTCATTATTCACGGTGTTCTTCATCTCTTGGGATATGACCACGACGAGCTTGAACAACAGAAGATAATGATAGCCAAAGAGAAAGAGATACTGGACAGGTTAACCATGGAATGAATGTTAAATTTACCGGCGTGCGACACCGATAAGATCAGTTAACTGTATTATTTTTTCTAACTTGAGGAAATCTTCTATTTCCTCAAGAATATCCAGCGGGGCTTGCGGATTGATGAAGTTGGTGGCGCCCACTTGGACGGCGCTGGCTCCCGCCATGATGTACTCGATGGCATCCTTACCGCTGACGATTCCCCCACAGCCGATAACAGGCAAATCCACTGCACCAACCACTTCATAAACCATTGACAGAGCTATCGGCTTTATTGCCGGTCCAGACAATCCTCCGGTAACATTCCCCAGCAGGGGACGGCGTTGGGAAACGTCAATTGCCATTCCCCTAAGAGTATTGATTAAGGAAATGGCGTCGGCTCCAGCCTCCGCTACGGCGATGGCTATATTCCTAATCTCACCAGTAGTGGGAGTTAACTTGACCAGTATTGGCAGGGACGTAGCAACTTTTACAGCGGCGGTTACTCTGGAGGCTGAATCCGGGTGTATACCGAATTCAGCCCCGCCTGCCTTAACGTTTGGGCAACTAATGTTTATCTCAATACCACTGACTCCGGAGACTCCGTTTATTTTAGCCGCCAGTCTGACGTAATCGTCGATAGTTTCACCAGCAATATTCACGATAACTGGTACTTGCCAACTCGCCCATATTGGTGCCTTCTCATTAATTAATGCATCAATTCCGATATTCTGTAAACCGATTGAATTGAGCATGCCGGACGCGGTTTCTGTGACCCTAGGCTGGGGATTCCCTTCTCTGGGTTCGAGAGTAGTCCCTTTACAAATGATAGCTCCCAGTTTTTGGATATCAAACATATGGCTATACTCTGTCCCGTATCCGAATGTACCGGAGGCGGTCATTACCGGATTGGACAGTAGCAGCCCCTTCTTGTGTTTGGGGGCTAACTGAACGGAGAGGTCTAAATTATTGTTCATCCATTTTGAAAAACCGCTTTCTGGCTGAAAGCTTACCAGACAATCAGACACAATTGCAAGTAATATTTATTAAAGTTCTCTTCATTTTTATTTGGTCATACAGGTGTCAACGTTGAGAGAAAGACAAACAAGCCATTCTTGCCTAGACTCATATAATCATGTTATTATCAATACGAATCTATATCACCTTAACACCTGTCCGAGTCATTTTTGCAGGAAGAAATCCAGACGCCCAAGATTTACTTACTTGATGTAACCAATCGGGATGTAGTACAAACCGCCAAACTCGGTTTATCCAAACCAGAAAAGACTTTGAAAAACATTTATCTGGGTGAGATGGGGATATTCTTCGAGAACAAAGAAGAAGCCAATGAGATGCTGGAACTGACAAGATATGCCAATCTGGAAGTGCAAGAACCATTGGTTGAGGATTAGCTGTTGTTTATAGTTAAATACCTTGGGATTGCCAAGAACTTCTTAAGCTTAAACCGCTCGAATAACCGTTGACTTATCGGGTCTGGCACACTGATTATTTAACATCAAATGCTTTATTCGTGGATAATGCCCGGGTTTACTTATGGACAGCGACTCATTAAGCAAAACGTTACAGGAAATATTTAACCGGCTTTTTAACCGTTATGGGTCTCAGCAGTGGTGGCCGGCGCAGGGTACATTCGAGATAATAATAGGCGCTATTTTAACGCAGTCGGCTGCCTGGGTCAATGTGGAGAAAGCGATAACTAATCTTACAGCAGCCGGAGCGCTATCACCGGATTCCATAAGACGAATCACTCAAGATAAACTTGCACGTCTTATCTTCTCTTCTGGTTACTATAACGCCAAAGCAAAAAAAATTAAGGCGTTTGCGGGCTGGCTGGGGAAACACTATGACGACGATTTTAGTAGACTTTTTGCCGGAGATGTTAACAATATACGTCAGCAGCTTCTTATGGTCTATGGTATCGGCGAGGAAACTGCCGATTCGATAATACTCTATGCCGCTAATAAGCCGATATTTGTTATCGATACTTATACTCGCCGTATCATCAATCGCATTGGTCTGGAGCAGAAAAATGCCGGTTACGCTAAATATCAGAAACTTTTCATGACGAATCTACCTAATGATTCCCGCTTGTTTAATGAGTACCACGCTCTACTAGTTTACCTTGCCAAAAATATATGCCGTTCTCGTCCCCTTTGCCCCCAATGCTGCTTGAACGATCTTTGCTACTTTCATAAGCCGCCATGTTGATATGAGAACGTTTATAAGATCAAATGTCTATCTCCTAATCATGGTTGTTCTTTAATGAACTCTTTTCCGCCCATCTCCTGCAAATATTAGCTATGATGAATTTTAGAATAAACGGGACAATTTTTGGTAGTCATCCCAGGTGTCTATATCTATCCCAATTAAAGATGAATCGATTTCTAGCGTGGCAATTCTATGGGCGTACTTCCCGATAATTGCTCTGCCACCTTTGTCCCCGCTGGTGTTTATTAGCTCGGGAATAAGAGCCCTGTCGAAAAGTACCGGATTTCCCCTTTTTCCGTTATAAACCGGGGCAACAATGGGGCTTCCTGACTCTCGATATTTGTCTATCAAGGCATTTAAAGTAGCGTCATTAATAAATGGTTGGTCTCCCAGTAGGATGATAACAGCTCGAGACTCAGGACTGATTGACTTAAGTCCGGCTTTAAGGGATGTGCTTTGTCCTTCATTAAAAAATGGATTAATAATTATCCGGGCTTTGCCGGGATTGATTTCTTTTCGCATCTTTTCCGACCCGGCACCAAGAACGACAATTACATCATCGACTTTTGACTTCAATGCGTTATCAATCACGTGTTGCAGGAGGCCTTTCCCTCTAATGGTTAACGATAGCTTGGGAAATCTCATCCTAGTAGATTTACCGGCAGCTAGAATAATGGCGGATATCATCGATGCTCCGCACCTAATACAGTCCAGGAAATGGACTCTCGTTATAGGCGCTCTATAATTGATTGATAACAGGTAGAATGGATTTAGCTTGCCTTTTAATAATCAGCTGCAAGAAGCTGTTATTTATTTCCCCAGCGCCTCTAGGATTCTATCCGGAGTGAGATGTTCTCCTGTAATCCTCACGCCTATTGCGTTGTATATAGCGTTTGCTAGAGCTGGCGCAGGTGTCGTGATTGGCGTCTCACTCATTCCCTTGGCGCCAAATGGCCCCCAGGCACATGGCCTTTCAACAAAGATTTCTCTTATACCATCACTATGAGGCATATCAAGGAATGTTAATATCTTGTAGTCCAGTAAGTTGGGATTCATAATTACTCCCGCTTTCCGATCGATAACATACCTTTCTGACCTTACCCATCCGTTACCCATCGTACTGGCACAGTTTATCTGATTCTCAACCATAGTCGGGTTTATCACACGACCGCAATCATGTGCTGAAGCAATCGTCAATACCTCCAGTTCTCCGGTTTCGGTGTCTACTTCCACTTCGATAATGGTGGCGGCGGCGGCGTACGGATTGATCCCTTTGCCTGATTTATTGTCGATTATTGTATCCAGCGGGGGATTTATACCTACCCCTGTAATCTGATAACCAGCTAGGCACGCTTCGGCAATTGATATACCTTTTTCTGGGCTATTTTTAATGTAGATTCTCCGGTTAGCCGCTTCCAGTTGATCCGCATTAACGTCTAATTTTTCGGCGGCTATTCCCAGAAGCTGACACCTGGCATCATCAGCCGCAATCTTTGCAGCAGCAATACCGCTGGACGTGCCGGCTTCTCCGGTATTTCCATGGCCTACAGGGGTTACCATTGTATCTGCCAGCAGCACAGTGACATCTTCATAATTCATTCCGAGTGTTTCGGCCACCACCTGAGATAAAGCCGTCCCGAACCCGGAGCCCATGTCAACAAAGCTAGACAAAATATTAGCCGTACCATCCTGATTTATCTTTACTGTAGCCCCGGAAAGATGGAAAGCGCTGTGGTGCATTCCAAGTGCAATCCCAATACCCTTTTTCTTCGATCCGTTAACCTCTACCGGTGTCTTCCATCCCTTCCATTTATCCTTCCAACCTGCACTCTCGACGGCTTGGATAATGCATTCCGGTAGACTATCCATATCTGTACCGACTACGCCCCATTCCAATTCGAGCGTTCCGATGCCTCCGGCTTCTGCCAGTCCCATCGCTTCACGAGCACCCAGTCCACGGGTGCCATAACGCATGCAGTTTTTCAGACGGAACGTAACCGGATCCATGTCTATCTTCTCAGCAGCTTCATCAATCAGTCTCTCCAGACAAAACCCGGCTTCCGGATCACCAAATCCATTCACCGGACCATGACAAGGAGTGTTGCTTATAACAGAGCATCCCTCCCATTTTGAGTTAGGACAGGGATAAAGCATACTGCAAGTGCCAACTCCAGATGAAGCTAAAATCAGCATACTGCTAACAGAGTCTTTGCCGTAATTGGTAATCATTCTTTGCTGTAAAGCTGTGATAGTCCCGTCTTTTTTAATCCCTATTTTCCCTTGACTTTTATAATTCAGACGACGGTGAGTGGCAATGAAGTCCTCTTCTCTTGTGAAAACCGATTTCACCGGTTTCCCCGCTTTTTTTGCCAGTAATGCCGTCAGGAACCCCGTTTTATCCGGTTCCTTACCTCCAAAACCGCCAACCGGATACGTTGAAATGATACGTATGTTTGACTGCGGCATGTTAAGCGTTTTTGCCATGTCTAGCCATACTCTGGAAGCAACCTGTGTATCTATCCAGCAGGTTAGTTTATCGCCACTCCACTGGCAAATAACAGCGCGAGGCATCGGTGAACACGGATATTGCATCGGAGTTTCGTAACTATTTTCCAAAACGTAATCAGCTTCAGCGAACCCCTTTTCAACATCGCCAACCTCCAACGGTAACCAGCCGTCGGGTTGGCACCGGGGTACCGGCTGAGTGTTGCTACCGTGAAACATATTTGTACCATAATCAGGAAACAAGAGCGGAGCATTCGGCTTCATCGCTTCCTCTGCATCAAATACTGGCGGTAATACATCATATTCTATGTCTATAAGTTTCAACGCCTCTCCGGCTATTTCCTTGGAGATTGCCGCTACTGCCGCCACTTCATCACCGGCACTGTAAGTCTTTTCGTTGAGCAGGTATCCTAGTTTACCTCTCGGGTGGACTTTGGGTGTATTTTTATGGGTAAGCACGGCCCTAACTCCAGGTAATGCTTCCGCTTTACTAGTATCAATTTTGGTAATAAAGGCATGGGCGTGGGGACTTCTAAGGTATGCCGCGTATAACATTCCCGGGAGCTGCATATCAGTGACGAATTCGGCTTCCCCTTTCACTTTCTCAAGGCCATCTTTACGTGGTAAGCGCTTGCCTAGAATGCTGGGCCCTTCTGGCATTTTATGCCTCTCCCCTGATGATATCGCCGGCGGCCAGTACGCATTCTACGATTCTTTTATAATTACCGCAGCGGCACAGGTTTCCGGCAAGGGCTTCTCTTACTTCATCCTCCGTAGGGTTGTTGTTCTTGTCCAGCAGAGCCTTGGCAGTCAGTATCATACCCGGTGTGCAAACACCGCACTGCATACCGCTGCGCTCGACAAAGGTCTGCTGGACGGGATGGAGCTCATTTGTCACGTTCTCCGCCAGTCCCTCGATGGTCAGGATATCAACGTCTTGGGCTTCGACTGCCAGTATTATACAGGAGAGAACCGCCACTCCATCAATCAGCACAGTGCATGAACCGCAGTCGCCTTCATCACACATCAGCTTGGTGCCGGTTAATCCCAGTTTCTCCCGCAGCACATCCGCCAGTGTCCAGTGTGCCGCTACTGCCAGTTCATAGTCATCGCCATTGACTTTAAGGGTAATTGTAACCATTCCGCTCGTCACTCTGGGACCTCCAAATCATCATAATTGGATTTCTTTAGCTGATTTTTATTCTAAGTACTTAACGTATTTTTGTCAATTATTTTTCATTGACATGGGTAACAGCAGGTGATAGATTAGACGAGATATAGGAAAGGGATCACTGAATTGCGATATTCAAAAAGTAAATTACTCTATCAAGATAAACCCACACATGGACTTCTTTTGAACCTTGGTTTAATAGTAGCAGTGGTATTTCTGGCAGGAAGTCTCTATTTATATCTATCAGGTGACGTTTCTGGGAGCCTTTATCTACTATACTAGGAGCTTTAATTAGTGGCTTAATATTTTGGCTGGTATTCCCACGGGCATACCAGCTATTCGACGACCACCTGCGCATAGTATTGGTGGGTCCTTTCTCAGTTAAAGTTAGATTTCGGAACGTAAAGACCATAAGGATAACAAACCGGACAGGGCTAACTGTTAATTTCGTTACCAGGATAACCAAGCGTTACATAGTAATAGTGAAAAAGAGAGGGTGGAACATAGCGATCACCCCCACATCTAGTGACGCGTTTGTAGAGAATGCGAATCGAGTTTTAGAGCAATGGGTAAGAATACAACGTGAAATAGGGATAACCTAGCCCATTGGAGATGTTTTTATGATCGAATTACGTGATACTGTCCATATTGCAGACAAGCTTGATGATACTGTTTACGGAAAGCAAGTAATAAAAGTAGCAACAGAGACAAGACCAGTATGACGACTATGGTTTTAAAGCTAATATAAAATCATACACCAGCGAGCTGGGGGCATCTTAAGGTTTGTCGAAGATGCGTAGTTGGATAGAGTTATATTCAAGTGTAGATTAAACCGACCTCATCCTGGTCATAGAAGACCAGAACAAGATCGATGTAGATAAATACTCGGCTTATATGATTAAATATGCAAAGACAATCAAGACAGCATAGGCGCCATTCTGTTTCCAGG
Source organism: uncultured Dehalococcoidaceae bacterium (assembly GCA_964342875.1). Taxonomy (GTDB): domain Bacteria; phylum Chloroflexota; class Dehalococcoidia; order Dehalococcoidales; family RBG-16-60-22; genus CAYFHI01. The sequence goes on along the minus strand of CAYFHI010000002.1, from coordinate 2,460 downwards.
AAACGGAATATATTAGTTTATAACAGATGAGAATCTCAGGGCATTTATATAATGAACGTTGGTATCTGCGCCATTAAATGTCGCCTGCCGGACAATTCGTCTCTTAAAGAAAAAAGACAGGTAATAAAGCCCATTACCAGCCGCCTCCGGAACAAGTTCAATGTATCCGTGGCTGAGATTGACGATAATGACCAGTGGCAGCTGGTAACGATAGGAATTTGCTGTATCAGTAACGACAAGCGTTACACTAATACGATACTGTCGAAAGTGGTTAATTTTGTCATCGACAGTCGGTTTGATTTAGAAATACTTGATTACGATATTGAAATCATAACTTTATAGAAATTATAAAAATATAATGGATACTATTGCTTTCCTGCGTTATCTGAAGGCTCAACCCGGTTACCAGGACCAAATGGTTCATATTGAGCATATCTCTGCTCGTAAAGCTGAATATGATGTACTGGACAAGCCTTTAGTCGGAGAACTTCAAGACAGATTGGAAAAGCACGCTCTATATCCTCTCTATACCCATCAGGCAGAGGCAATAAATAGGTCGCGTCAGGGCGAGAATGTTATCATAGCTACTTCCAACGCCAGCGGTAAGTCCCTCTGCTATAACATCGTTGTCCTGCAACAAATTCTGACGGAGCCGACTAGTCGAGCGCTTTACCTTTACCCTACCAAGGCGCTGGCTCAGGACCAACTGAGTGTTTTGCACCAGATGTTTTCTCCTGGAATCATCAAAACGGAAGAAAGTGCTACCTTTGACGGTGACACGCCACGTGCCGAACGTTTAGGGATAAGGAAGGGCGCCAGAATAATTCTTACTAATCCTGATATGCTGCATATCGGCATATTACCAAACCACCAATCCTGGTCCGGGTTGCTACGTCACCTGAGATACGTGGTAATTGATGAAGTCCATTCTTACCGGGGCGTTTTTGGCTCTCACTTTGCCGACTTACTGCGTCGCCTGCGTCGTCTGTGCGCTTATTACGGTTCAAACCCCCAGTTTATCTGCTGTTCAGCGACAATAGCCAATCCCGGTGAACATACGGAACGGTTGACTGGGTTACCCTTTCAGGTTATCAAAAGTGACAGATCGCCGCGCGGTAAGAAGGAATTTGTCTTTTGGTGCCCTTCGATTATCGATGAGGTCAAGGGAACCAGGCACAGCTCCAACGGCGAAGCCACCGGTTTATTTACGGCACTGGTGAGCCAGCATATTCGCACCCTAACTTTTACTCGCACCCGCCGTTTGACCGAGCTTATATATATTTACTCACGGAGAAAGCTGGCTGAGATAAGTACCGAATTAGTAAAACGAATCAAGCCTTACCGTGCCGGTTATCTGCCCAAAGAACGGCGGGAAATAGAGCGGGAACTATTCGAAGGGCAGCTCCTAGGGGTAGTAGCAACCAATGCTCTGGAGTTGGGTATTAACAGCGGTGACCTTGAAGCGACAGTTCTTACTGGCTATCCGGGAAGCATTTCCAGCACCTGGCAGCAGGCGGGAAGAAGCGGTCGTAGTGAGAGCGATTCCTTGAGTTTCCTAGTAGCTCTTAATAATCCCATAGACCAGTACTTTATGCGCCACCCCGATTCTTTTTTTCATAACGATTTTGAAAATGCATTGGTCAACCCGAAGAACCCCTATATTTTAAGGGCACATTTACTTTGTGCCGCCTGGGAACGGCCGCTGAGTATGGATGATGAGAAGCTCTTCGGCTTTACTTTTAACAAAGAATTAAAGATACTGGAGGAGCAGGGAATGCTCAGAAAACGCTACCGGCGTTGGTATTTGTCACCGTCAATTTCTTACCCGGCACAGGCACTTAATATCCGTTCCACTACTGGCGATAATTATGCTATTATTGACACCTCTACAGATTCACTGCTGGAAACCGTAGAAAATAGCGTTGCTTTTTCCCAGATTCATCCTGGGGCAATCTATCTTCATCAGGGCGAAGCCTATCTCGTAACAAGATTAGACATAACTAACCATACTGCCTATGCAGTCCCAACAACAGCAGCTTATTATACCCAGACTAAAGACCTTACAGATTTGCGTATCACACAAGTAAATCGCAGTCGGACCATTGGGCAAGTAAACGTATATCTTGGTGAGGTAGAGGTAAATACTACCGTGGTCGGTTTCAAAAAGAAAGCACAATTCACCGAGGAAGTAGTCGGTGAGGAGTCGCTTAACCTGCCGTCCAAGACATTTTCGACCGTTTCCCTGTGGTTTGATCTGCCACCTGAGGCAACAGCTCGGCTGGATCGTGAAAACGTGAATTTTGCCGGCGGACTGCATGCCGTCGAACACGCGAGTATTGATATGCTACCGTTATTTGCTCTGTGTGACCGGAACGACATAGGTGGTGTCTCCACCCTACATCATTACGATACAGGTAAAGGTCAGATATTTATCTATGACGCCTATCCTGGCGGCATCGG
>CAYFHI010000001.1:0-74145 GCA_964342875.1 uncultured Dehalococcoidaceae bacterium | reverse complement strand
TAAAGCTTAAGATTGTGGCCCTCCTTGGTCTGGTGGCTATTGTGGCGGCAATAGTAGCTGGGGCTGGTGATGTCTCCTTTGTCCGAATCACCCTGCTGGTCCTAGCGGGGGGCATGGCTTGTGTTGGTTCCTCTCTTCTGAACAACTACCTCGACCGGGACATAGACGCCATTATGGAGCGGACTAGAAACCGGCCTCTCCCCAATGGGCGATTTACCCCCAGTAAGGTTCTCCTAATTGGTATCGTACTCGTCATCTTGTCGCTGCCAATTGCGTTACGGCTGAACTATCTAGTGGCGCTGCTTCTCCTGGCTGGTGCGTTGGTATACGTCGGGCTTTATACCATGTGGTTGAAAAGACGAAGCTCCCTCAATATAGTTATCGGCGGTCTAGCTGGAAGCTGTGCGGCTCTAGCGGGATGGTTTTCAATGACTAACCAGTTATCTCTTACCCCCTTTCTGATAGCTTTAGTCATCTATCTATGGACTCCCAGCCACTTCTGGAGCTTTGCCCTGGTTCACCGAGAAAGCTATCAGACAACCGGCGTACCTATGTTGCCGGTTGTCGCCGGGGCCAAAAGCACCGCCAATTATATCCTGTTGCATAGCGGACTTCTCGTGTTAGCTTCCTTCCTCCTCTACTTCCTTGGTCCCTTTAAAGAGATTTATCTGTTTGGTTCTCTCCTCCTGGGTGCCATTTTCTTGACTTCGAGTATCCATCTGCGGAGACAGCCGCAAAGAGATAGAGCATGGACTAATTATAAACTTTCCGGGATATATCTTTTGGGCCTGTTTCTGGTTATGGCTTTAGATGTGCTAGTTTAGTGAGCTTAAGGAGGTTAAGATGCGAAACTTAGGGTTCTTCATTACTATGATCATGGTAGGATTACTTTTGGCTTCCTGCGGAGGGTCGGAATCGGCACCGACCTCAACACCAACACCATCGGCAATAGATACTGGTGCATTATATGAAACTAACTGTGCCGCCTGCCATGGAGCAAATCGGCAGGGGATGACTAACTTGGGTCCAGCTTTAACTCCTCAGAGCCTGGCCGAGGTGAGTGACGCCGAGACAAAGGATACCATATCAAACGGTAGACCTGGCACAGCCATGACGCCGTGGAAGGATATCCTCAACTCAGAGGAAATAGATGCTCTTGTTCACTTCATCAAGAATACCTCATCTTAAATGGTGGCGAAGTTTATAACCAGTGTAAATCGCCAGTGTAAATAGGCCACTTCCGGGACAAAAGATAATGGACACTTAGGGCTTGCACCTGCTTCCCCGAAAAAGTAAAGTATCGGTTAAGAAAGGAGCAAGACCATGATGCAAGGAACCAAGCAGTTCATCCACGATATCAAACGCATAACCCACCGCAAGTTCACCGCCGAGGAGAAAATCGACAAAGCCTATGCGCAGTCAAAGAAATATCGTCCGCCCTGGCATGATAATAGTCGCTCTAGGAATGTTCCTACCGATTCTTTTATTGCTCTTTCCCCTGGTAAATTCATTATATGAAGAAACTGGCTGCTCTTTTCGTCCTAGGCGACGCTGCAGGGATGGTTAGCGATAGCTCCTCCTTCCTCAACTGGGTTGTCAGCGCCAAGATAAATTTACAACTGGCTGGTTACTCTTGCTTTGTGGATGTCAGCCCGGATACAAAATACTTGCGTTTGTTTTACTTCCTTTTTGTTCAAAAAATAGACAACATTACGGTAAATTAACAAATCTATCTTAGGATGTTAACCTGACTCATCCGAAGATAGTTCAAGAGCGGTTAGGTCACTCCACTATTTCAATACCCTTAGATAACCTAGTCACACGTGGCACATGGACTTCAAGAAGCAGCAGCCAATCGTTTTGACGAGGCAATCTTTACCAAGTATAATAAAATTACCAATGAAATTACCGGTTAGCAACATATTAGCAATGCGCTATTATGTTAATTCCGCTAATACTCGACATTTTACTGATTTAGCTTCATTTCAATCGTTTGGAGAGGTGTCCGAGTGGTTGATGGTGCCGCTCTCGAAAAGCGGTCTCCACTAATAGTGGAGCGTGGGTTCGAATCCCACCCTCTCCGCCAACATAATATAAGCATTACGAATACGTTATATAATAAGTTATTATCACACACTAAATCATGGAGAGATGCTGGAGTGGCCTAACAGGCACGCCTGGAAAGCGTGTGTAGCCGCAAGGCTACCGTGGGTTCGAATCCCACTCTCTCCGCCACATAAAGGTAATGGTTAGAAAATGTCTGATAAAGATATCAAATACTGGATAGGATTCAGCATCAATCCCAGCATCGACCGGGTTAAATTTTCACAATTTGTGCATTACTTTAGTAAGCTGGAAGATACCTGGGAAGCTAATACCGAAGCGTTAAAGCACGCCGATTCGGACGGAAATTCGGTAAACGCCATTACTTCATGGCGGCCCCGCATCAACCTTGACAAAGATCTGAAACAACTGACCGCTGAGCCGACGCATATCGATGAGGTCTACCCCAACACCGATCTCCCGACGGCAACCGTCAGCAGTACACTGACAATGATGGAACTAAAGGGAATAGCGAAGCAGATAGGGATAATGAGCTACATCCTGACGCGGGAAGCCAAGCAAGAATACAGGGTACAGGTAGATTAATATTTATGGGTAAATATTTAGTAATTGTTGAGTCACCGGCTAAGGCAAGGACCCTAGGTAAGATACTGGGTAAAAACTACAGCCTTAAATCTTCCGTGGGACACGTCAGGGACTTATCTCGTAGCCAGTTAAGTGTCGACATAGAAAACGGCTTTTTACCCAAATACGTTGTACCGAGAGTAAAGAGCAAGCTCGTCGGGGAACTCAAAAAGGCGATAAAAACAGCTTCGGTGGTCTACCTGGCTACCGATCCTGATCGCGAAGGTGAGGCAATCGCCTGGCACCTCGCCGAGGTTACCAAATCCGACCATGCATCTTACCGCCGCGTTATCTTTCATGAAATTACCGAAGAAGCGGTCAAAGATGCATTCAAGCACTACCGCTCTTTAGATATGGCCCTGGTAGATGCTCAGCAGGCAAGACGCATCCTGGACAGGCTGGTGGGCTACAAGATTAGCCCGCTTCTCTGGCGAAACGTCAGGAGCGGTCTCTCCGCAGGTAGAGTTCAATCGGTAGCTGTTAAGATTGTCGTTGACCGCGAGCAGGAAATCCTAGGTTTCACCCCGGTAGAATACTGGACTATCGAGGCAAAGCTAACTAAAAAAGATGAAAAGACTTCTTTCCGGGCAATGTTAATTGGCGCTATGGGCAACTCCAAACTAGACATTCATACCCAGGAAGAGGCTGACGACATTAATAACGAACTGGAGCAGGCAACCTACAGTGTTTTCAAAGCAACCACCAAGAAAACGAACCGCCAGCCAGCGCCGCCATTCATCACCAGTACTTTGCAACAAGAAGCCTCGCGTAAGTTTCGCTTCTCCGCCAAGCAAACAATGGCGCTTGCCCAGCAGCTTTATGAAGGTCTTCCCATCAGCTCCAGCGGAAACGCCGGCCTGATTACCTATATGCGCACTGATTCCACCCGCGTGGCTACTTCAGCAATAGCTGAGGTAAGGAATTTCATCCGCGACAAATACGGCGCTCAATTTGTTCCACCTAAAGCCCGTTTCTTCACCAGAAAAGTAAAAGGGGCGCAGGAAGCTCACGAAGCAATTCGCCCGACTAAAATAAGGCGGGAACCTACCTCCATTAAGCAGTTTCTTGACAAAAACCAGCTCAAGCTCTATACCCTCATCTGGAAACGAATGATCGCCAGCCAGATGGCAGCGGCTGTCTTTGACAATACCACCGTAGATATTGAAGCCAAACGTCCGGAAAAGGCGTACCTGTTAAGGACTTCCACCTCAGTGAATGTGTTTCCCGGTTTTATTACTCTATATAGCGAAGGGGAAGACGAAGCCGACAAAGTAGAAAAAAGCTCGCCGTTACCGCAACTGAAAAAGAGTGACACGCTCGCCCTTCTAGGACTATTACCGGAGCAGAAATTTACCCAGCCACCACCACGCTTCACCGAGGCGTCCCTAATTAAAACGCTGGAACGATGGGGTATCGGCCGTCCCAGCACCTATGCCCCCACCCTTTCGACGATACAGGAACGCGAATATGTCACCAAAGTCAGTGGCTTTCTTCAGCCCACGGAGCTTGGCTGTGTGGTTAATGATTTACTGAACCAGCATTTCCCGGATATCTTGAACGTTAAATTTACGGCTCAGATGGAGAACAAACTGGATGATATTGCCAATGAAACCCGCGACTGGGTGGGCGTGATTAACGATTTTTATGTCCCGTTTAATAAAACCCTGGAAAAAGCGGCTCATCTAGTCAAAAAGGTAAAACTAACTGACGAACTTACCGACGAGGCATGCCCGCAGTGCGGCAAACCCCTAGCGGTGAAAACGGGACGCTTCGGCAAGTTTCTCGCCTGTACCGGATACCCGGAGTGCAAATTTACTAAATCACTCCAGGTCAAGATCGGTGTTAAATGTCCGAACTGCGACGGCGAGTTGATAGAAAGAAAAAGCAAGAAAAAACGTGCTTTTTACGGTTGCAACAAATACCCGGATTGTAAATTCATCACCAGTTCCAAACCTATACCCAAACCCTGTCTTCAATGTGGCGGAATCTTGACGATGTACCGAGGGAATCAGGTAAAATGCACCAAGTGCGATTATAAGGGTTATAAGGGTAAGGAAAAGTAACTCTGAGTCCAATGCAGAAAATCTTTAAGCGATATATCGACTATCTACAGGCAGAACGCAATACTTCACCTCACACTGTACGCCTGTATTCCGCCGTTTTACTCGACTTTGTCGGTTTTATGAGACAAAAAGGGATCGGTTCCTTAAAGGAAGTGGACAGGCATGTTTGGCGCAGCTACCTATCCTACCTTGTCGAGCAGGGACTATCCAAAACGAGCATCGCCAGTAAGCAATCGGCGATTCGCTCCTTCTACCGCTACTTGGAACGGGAGAGCATACTACCTGCCAATCCGCTGAAGAATGCCCCTTCACCAAAGCTGGATAAACGCCTGCCCTCTTTTCTCAGTATCGATGAGGTAAGGACGCTTATCGAATCTCCTGATTTATCCAAACCGGAAGGTCAGCGCGACCGTGCTTTACTTGAATTACTCTACGCTTCCGGTCTCCGAGTGAGCGAGCTAGTTAGCCTTGACCTCGACCAAGTCAATCTTGATACCAATGAAATCCGGATCTGGGGTAAGGGGGCGAAAGAGCGTATTGTCTTGGTAGGCGAACCGGCAGCACAGGCACTGAACGTATTCATTAGCCTGGGCAGATCCCGGCTGCTGAACAATAAGAAGAGTCAAGCATTATTCCTGAACCGTTATGGAGAACGCCTTCCGGCACGCCGAGTGCAGAAAATCCTTGAAAAGTACGCCGTAATTCTGGATAAAAAGGTACACCCGCATATGCTACGCCACACCTTCGCCACGCATCTTCTTGACGGGGGTGCCGACCTCAGGGTTGTCCAGGAGCTTTTAGGGCATACCAGTCTGTCCTCTACTCAGATTTATACACACGTAACCAAAAGCCAGGCAAAAAAAATATACCTTTCGGCGCACCCGATGGCGCGAGCAGGAAAAGATGAAACTGAAGATAGCTAGCAGGTTGCAAAAACTGCGTGACAGTTTAGAGAGGAGAGAGATTGACGCTATATTTATCTCTCAACCTGAGAACAGATACTACATTTCCGAATTTAATGGCTCTGCCGGTTTTCTGCTGATTACGAAGAAAGATGCCATCTTAGCTACCGATTTCCGATACATCGAGCAGGCGAAGGTACAGGCGCCCGGTTATAAAATTTTCAGAATAACTAACGGTATTGCAAGCTGGTTCCCGGAACTGACAGGTGGATTAAATTTGAACAGACTGGGATTCGAGGCGAGGCACATTACCTCTTCCCAGTACCAGCAGTTAAGCGAAACACTCAAGAAACAGAACCTTCCGCTAAAGCTTACCCCTGTTGACGACCTAGTAGAATCCCTGCGGATGATAAAAGAACCTGAAGAAATTGAGTGTATTACCCGAGCCGCCGGCATAAGCGATAACGCCATTGAATACATTGAAGATACCATCCACGCCGGCATGACTGAAATTAACGTCGCTTGGGAACTGGAGAAAATTCTGCGGGAGAACGGCAGCCAGTCGCTGCCATTTGATATTATTGTCGCTTCAGGACCTAACGCTGCCCTGCCTCACGCCAAGCCCTCCCAGCGCACCATTAGTCCCGGAGAGCCGGTTATTATTGATATTGGAGCCAGAATTGGAAACTATTGCAGCGACCTGAGCCGCACCATTTGTCTCGGCGACCCTGACGCTAATTTTAAAAAAATATATGACGTTGTCCATTGCGCCCAGCTAACGGCTGTGGCTATAATAAAGGAGGGTATGTCCGGTGAGCAGGCGGACAGCCTTGCTAGGACGGTTATTGAGCAAGCAGGTTATGAAGAAAATTTCGGGCATGCCCTCGGACACGGCATCGGGCTAGCGTCCCATGAATCGCCCTGCCTAGGGCCCGGTTCTACCGAGACACTTACTTCTGATATGGTTTTTAGCATCGAACCTGGCATCTATCTCCCCGGTTGGGGAGGGGTAAGAATTGAAGACCTCGTAATACTGGAAAAAGGCAAAGTTACCGCGATTTCAAAAGCGAGAAAGGGTTTATTATGATTAGCGGAAGTGAACTAAGAAAAGGGATCATTATTGAACTGGACGGCAAACTGTTACAGGTTATCGACTATCAGCATGTAAAAATGAAGCGAACCGCCCTGGCCAAGGTAAAACTCCGTGACATCAATGCCGGTCATACTATGGAACGAAGCTTTCAATCCAATGAGAGGCTAGTCAGGGCGAGGATTGACTCCCACACACAACGGTACCTTTATAACGAAGGCGAACTCTATTATTTTATGGATGAGGAGAGCTTTGAGCAGACACCGCTTACTGCCAGCCAACTTAGCGACGATCTTAAATACTTAAAAGAGGGTATTTCCGTTAATATATCGAGTTATAAGGGTAAATTTGTTAGTATTGAATTGCCCATCACAATTGAACTTGAGGTCACTAAAACCGATCCTGGTTTCAAAGGCGATACCGCCACCGGCGGTACCAAGCTTGCCACACTGGAGACAGGACTGACGGTGCAAGTCCCACTGTTTGTTAACGAAGGAGATATCCTCAAGATTGATACTCGAACCGCCAGTTATCTGGAAAGGAGCAGCTAATATCAACCAAATTGCTGAAAGCTGACCTTCATATCCACACCAAATATTCAATGGACTGCGATGCGCCTCTAGATAAAATTATCAATCGCTGTCTGGCATTAGGGATAAACTGCGTTAACATTGCCGACCACGGCACTATCGAGGGCGCCTTAAAGATGCAACAGTTGGCACCTTTCAGCGTAATTGTCTCCGAGGAAATACTTACCCCTCACGGAGAGATTATGGGGATGTTCCTCAAGGAGACCATATCCAGCGGGCAATCGGTAGAAGAGGTGCTTTCTCAGATAAGATCTCAGGGTGGCCTAGTTTGCATACCACACCCCTTTGACACGGTTAGGGGATCGGCCCTGAACAGTAAAAAAATAGAAGAAATTGTGGGACAGATTGACGTTATGGAAGTGTTCAATGCCAGAGATCCTCTTCTGCGAAGTTCCAATAAAGCCGAGGCTTTCGCTGAAAAGCACGGCATTGCCAAAAGCGCCGGCAGTGATGCCCATAGCCTGCACGAGATAGGAAATGCTTACGTTGAAATGCTTGAATTTACCGGCAGAGACGACTTTCTTCAGATTTTAAACAATGGTAATATTTCCGGACACAGGACAAACCCACTTACACATTTTCACAGCGTCCTGGCAAGGCTTAAGAAGCATTTTTAACGCCTGAAATACGGCCGTAAAAATAATTGGGGGTGAAAATGAGCGATCCTTGTCAACTTGGATGGTTTTCTACAGGCAGAGGCAAGGGCTCTCAAGGACTTCTCAAGGTAGTACAGAACAGTATCAAATCGGGTGATATAGAAGCGGAGATAGCCTTTATTTTCTGCAGTCGTGAACGCGGTGAAACTGAAGTCACGGACACGTTTTTGGATATGATTGAAAATTGCAATATTCCCCTCGTCAGTTTCTCATACCAGCACTTCAAAAAAGGACAATCCGATGGCAGCGACCCAAATGCTTTACCCGCATGGCGGCTTGACTATGATAGGGAGGTAATGGCGCGTCTCCAGGATTTTCGTCCAGACCTGTGCATCCTTGCCGGTTACATGCTGATTGTCGGGCCAGAGCTGTGCCGAAAATACGATATGATTAACCTTCATCCGGCAGCACCGGGCGGACCGACTGGCACCTGGAAAGAGGTTATCTGGCAGCTGATAGAGCACGAAGCTGAAACCACTGGAGTGATAATGCACCTGGTAATCCCTGAGCTTGACAAGGGACCGCCAGCAACTTACTGCACATTCCCAATCAGGGGGGAACCTTTTGACAGATATTGGGACGAGATAAGGGGTTATCCCATAGACAAAATCAGGAAAGACCAAGGTGAAAACAATAATTTATTCCAGACTATCCGACAGCACGGTTTCGCCCGGGAGCTTCCTCTGATAATATCCACTATAAAAGCTTTCAGCCAAGGAAGGGTGAAAATCACCGATGACGAACAGGTTGTGAATGCTGCTAACAAGCCAATTAACGGCTATGACCTAACTGAAGAAATCAATGAGCAGGTAAAGGAAACCCTATCATAACAGATGCAGCCAGTAGGTTATCGAAAAACAATCGCGGTCAGAGCTTACGATTTATCTCCTGCGTTTCCAGATGAGAAATATCATTTAACCGCATCAGGGTTGCACCATGCGGATGTGTCTCCAAAATACTCAATGAAGCCAACTCTAGGCGCATCTGCCGCCAGAATCGTACGTAAATCTTCATCAAATTGCATATTAAAAGACGCAGTGAGCCGGCATGGGCGACGATAAGTATCGTTTCCTCCGGCGCATGGCTCTCAAGCTTGGGAATAAATTTTCTAACTCTCTTATTAAAATCCTTAAAACTTTCTCCTCCGGGAAACTCAGGACTGATACTCCAGTCGGCTAACCTTACCGCCAGCTCCGGATGGCGCTGGCTTATTTCTTCGAACGTCAGTCCCTCGATATATCCAAAGTTAATCTCACCCAACTCGGCACAGATCACAATATCCGACTTTTGTCTGGCACCAATAATCTCAGCAGTTACCCTAGTACGGAAAAGATTACTGGCATAGATAGCGTCAATCTTGAATGATGCCAGTCGGTCTCGTAATCTCTCCACCTGCTCTATCCCATCAACACCTAGTTCAACGTCAGTTTGCCCCCAGAACCTTTCGTGGCTGTTTAATTTTGTATTACCGTGACGTACCAATAATAACTTTGACAATCTCCCCCTCCCGACTAGGTTAATCCAAGTCGTGCCAGTAGAATAATTAAAAGAAGAGTACTCACTTCAGCTATTTCATTAATAGCGCCATAGGTATCACCGGTAAACCCGGAGAATTTATTCTTAATATAAAATGCTACCAGGGTAGAGATAATCCAGACACCTATCACTATTACCATCGCAGCCAGATGAACCAACGGTATTAAAACCACAGCTACAATGAAAACCAGTAACGTGGCGATCGTAAATCTAGGCCATCTGGCTGCCTGTTTAAACACCTTCCCCAAACCGGATGGACGGGCATACGGAAAGGCGAAAATAACATAAACCATTACCCAGCGACTTACCACCGGCATAAAGACAAGAACCATCACTGTTAAATATCCGGGAGTACTACTTAAAGCGACATACTTAACCAGCAACAGTAACACGACACCGATGATGCCAAAAGCACCAACCCGGCTATCGTGCATCACCTTCCACCTATCCTCAGTGGTACCCCGACTGCCAGCCCCATCACAGGTATCCACAAATCCATCAAGATGCAGTGCCCCGGTAATTATTACCAGAACTACAAGTAGTAATGCATTCACTAAGGGAAAGGGTAGAAAAAGCCCGAAAAGCCAGTGTGAACCGGCCAAGATAAATCCGATAATCAGACCAACTACTGGGAAATATACTATGGAACGCCCCAGTTCCTCCGGGCTGTCTTTATGCCACCATGGCACGGGGATAACGGTCAGAAATTGCAGGGCCGCGAAAAAGCTCATTTTACCGACCCATCTCCTTCTGATACACCGGCTTCGGCAAAAGTCGACATCTCCGCCAGAATCCGGGCGGAAGCCTCAGCCAAGAATATACCCAGTACCGCGCCAGTGCCCTCACCCAGACGCATGTCCAAATCAAGCAACGGCTTATGTCCCAGATGTTCAAGTATTATCCGGTGACCGGTTTCCGCAGAAACATGAGCAGCAATAAGAAATCCCTTGACTCCTGGCGCCAGCGCTGAGGCAATAAGGGCGGCTGCTCCGGAGATAAAGCCGTCAATAGCCACCGGTACACGATAGGCAGCAGCTGCCAGAATTACCCCCACCAGCCCCCCAATCTCAAAGCCTCCTACCTTCGCCAGGACGTCCAGGGACTGAGACGAATCGAGGTTATTTTTCGCCAAGGCTCGTTCAATTACCCCTACTTTACGGGCAAGCTGTTCATCGGTCAGGCCAGTGCCTCTGCCGGTAACCTCGGCTACCGTTTTTCCGGTCATTACGGCACAGATAGCACTACTTGCCGTAGTATTACCGATACCCATATCGCCAGTGCCGACGATATCAATGCCCTTTTTTAATTCATCGGTCACTATCTCAATTCCCGCCTCAATTGACTTGACTGCCTGTTCTACCGTCATCGCCGGACCCAAGCACATATTCCGGGTACCGTAGCCAATTTTCCTCACTAAAAGTTGAGGGTCAGGTTTTAGGTCAGATGCTACCCCCATATCCACCACCACTACCCTAGCGCCGGCTTGCCGTGCCAGTACATTAATTCCGGCTCCACCGCGGAGGAAATTATAGACCATCTGAGCTGTAATTTCCTGTGGCCAGTTACCTACTTTCTCGTCAACCACACCATGGTCTCCCGCCATAGTAATAATGGCTTTTTGCTTAATTTCCGGATTAGCTTTGCCCTGAATACCCGCCAACTGGATAGACAGTTCTTCCAGCCTACCCAAGCTGCCCTGCGGCTTCGTTAATATGTCCTGCCGCGCCCGAGTTTCATCCATCCTCTCTGTGTCAAGAGGAGTAATCATCTCAATTATTCGCTTAAGGTCGGCCATGTTTCTCCTTTCCGTTATACTGTTATCAGTTTGTATTAAACTTAAACCTTTCAGTTTCTTTATTGCATTATCTGATTTTAAAATACCCGTCGGGCAAGATCGCATGGACTCAGAACAACCTCCAGACTCACTTCAAAAAGCACAACAGGCGAACTTATTAATTATTATAAGGTACGCCCGTCTCCGGTCTGTCCAGAGCCTCGGCGGGACAGTTAATAATACAAATATCGTAATTCTGGCATTTATCAACCACTGAGGCGCCAGGCAAGGGTAATACTTTCAGTCCTTATGTGTGATGCCTCAGCCACATCATAGGCTGCCCTGGTAAGTCGACCGAAAATAAATTCCTGTATCCCGCCGTTGCCCTAGATGATACCCTTTTTATTGGCTACCATCACTATACCACCGCAATGCGTTTGTAATTATATAAATACATTGTATCATATCAGATTGTAATTCCTCATAGATGCCGTTATTTAACATCCTCATATGTTCTTTATTGCCCGGACTGCGTCAATAAGTTTTTGGCAGTCAGGCATAGCAAGAGGAGCGATTCTAATATACTGCGGCAGCCCGAAAGACGTGCAGTCCCGCACTAGGATGCCATATTTAAGCAAAGCAACACGAAACTCTGTGGCATTATCTACTCTAACCAGAAAATAATTGGTGTCCGATGGCAATAACAGTAATCCAAGCCGTGTCAGTTCATCTATGAGAAACTGCTTCACCTCCCTTATTTTTTGCTGGGTCCATTCTAGATAGTCCAAATCCGCCAACGCCGCTATACCTACTTTCTGAGCAACGATATTGACATTCCAAGGCGGGCAGACACGACGCAGGTTATGGATAATCTCCGGACGGGCAACAGCATAGCCAAGGCGCAATCCCGCCAATCCATAGTCCTTAGTCAAAGAGCGTAAAACAACGATGTTGCCCTTTGAAATTAATTCGACAGCCGACAAGTTTTCCCCGGTAAAGGCAAAATAGGCTTCGTCGAGAATGAGCAGGTTACCCCCGATGGCATTTAGTATTGTCTCAATCTCCCGCCGGTTAATATAGCGCCCTGTGGGATTATTGGGATTGCAGATAAAAACCCCACGCGGGTGGTATTGCCGGATAAGGTCGAGTGTTTCTTCCATCCCCAATTTAAAGCCATCTTCTTCCCTCAATCGCTGCTTTACCACCCGCGCTCCGACAAGCCGACAATTAGTTTCATATTCGCCGAATGTTGGTTCGATTATCAGGACGGAATCACCCTTCCTGAAGTAGGTCAAAGCAATGATACGAATTAACTCTATACTGCCGCTACCCGCCAATAAACTGTCCGGTGGCACTCCCAATTTTGCCGAGAGATGCTGCCGCAACTCGGTCGCTTCGGAATCGGGGTACCGGTTAATAAGGATATCTTGCAGAACCCGGTTTACTCCCGGCGGGGGCATGAACGGGTTGAAGCAAACACTGAAATCGAGAACATCATCAGGGGTCGAACCCATGGCTCTTAACTCGGCGTAATCGATACCGCCGTGAGGACAGGCTTCCAGGTTTTTCATTTCGTCTTTAGGCTCTAAGGACAACTTGAGTCCCTCCTGCCAGCAGGCAGATTAACACCCAGATTATCATTGCCACCAGCATTAAGTTCAAAGCAACAGCGATGGTCTCCGATATAAGAGCGGTAGTCATCGTTCCCAGTGTGTACTGACCCACCTTCCCCAATTGTACATTAAGGGCACCGGCAACGGCGGCAATCGGCCAGCCGGCATTCGGGCTCTCCGTTCTGGAATGCTCCTTAAAGGCAACCTGCAAGGCATTTCGACCATCCTTTCTCAGCAAAAAGGCAGCCAGCACCAGCAGCAGCGCCGTTAACCTCGCCGGTACGAAATTGAGTATATCGTCCAGTCTGCTGGCGAACTTGCCCAGAAATTCGTATTTTCCGTGATAGCCAATCATGGCATCCATCGTATTAACCACCCGGTAAGCGATGGCTCCGGGAACCCCCAGCAGCAGAAAGTAGAAAAGGGGAGCAACAAAGCTGTCACCGGCGTTTTCCGCCACCGACTCCACAACGGCTGAAATAAGTAAGGGTTTTGGTAATTTTGCAGTATCGCGACTGACCAAAGAACGGAGATCAACGCGCGCTTCATCGAGTTTATCCTCGACGATACACCTCTTGACTTTAAGCGCTGCCCGGCGCAACTCCTTTAGAGAAAAAGTAGGCTTCAGCAGCACCGCAGCAGCAACTATGTAAGCTATAAAGTTGAGATTCTTTAGATAGAGAAGTATCAAATAAACAGGAACGGCAAAGAGCCCGATGTTAAACAGGACTATTCCCGAGCCGTAAATAAATTGTATGATGGGCGACTTACCTTTATTACCTTTTTCCAATAATGACATGACTTTACCCATCCAGACTACGGGATGAATAAAGCGTGCCGGTTCGCCCAGGGCTAAATCAATGGCAATGGCTAAAGTCAATAACAATATTATCTCCATAGATGTTAACCGGCGCCTCCCTGATATATTACTGGTTTGATATTAAAAAAAACCTCACCCGGCGGCGAGGGGAATAATTGCGTAACAAAAATTCCTACCCCTCCCCGCGGAGCGTGTAGGATACTAAAGGGCTGGCGTTCTGACTTTTAATGGTATCCCCATCAATCACAGTGGCGCGGCCGCGCCGGTCTCTCACCGGCTTGCTTTCCAGTTAGGCCCTCACTTACGTTCGGGCACCCCAGTTACCTATTCAATTGGTTTCAGCATACGCTAATCTAGATAATAATACAAGCCTTTGAGCATATATATTTTGGTGTAGATGTCATCGGCTTATTCTTCTTCGGCAAGTTTTTTTACCCATAGCTGGGTATGAGTAGGGACAATCCGTTTCAAAGTTTCCAGTCGGTTTTTAATATCTTCAGCTACTTCCCCGTCAGCGAGTAGCAACTTGAGACGTGACGGGTCGAAACTTAACACTTTGTCCCAGAGACCCTCCGGTTCAAGTAGTGCTTTGACCTCCTCCTCGCTGAAGTCGGTCCTCTCAATCAATTTGCAGGTAATGGCATGTATATTGCCATAGACCCGGTTTAATCCCTCGCTCTGGCAATAATCAATGATTGCCTTCTTAACAAAATCTCGCTTAAGCTGAATCTCCTTAATTTCCTGTTGAAGAGAAACATAGCTTTCAACAGCGTCAGCCACAACGAATCCCGGAAGAAGCTCCTACCGGGCTAATTCCGGCACCGTTTCCATATACTGTTGGCGATAATAAGGACAACGCTCCGGGAAATCACAGGGGCAATACTGGTTTTCAGTCGCCGGGAAATTCTGTCTGGCAATGTTTTCCGCCACTTCCAATACCATCCGTCTTACCTGCCCAAGCTAGGCCGCATCCCTCGGCTGGCAGCTGCATAGAGCGTCAACCTCTCCACCGGAAGCTGCCAGGTTTGCTCTGCCGCCATTTGATATATCGTCAGCTGAAGATCGTTCTCCAGATCGTCGTTAGTGAAAAGACCCTGATTCGTCTTAAAGTCAACTATCGAGAAACCACCGCTCTCAAGCTTATCTACCCTGTCCATAAAACCCCTCAGCTTCACCCCATCAATATCGATATAAAACACTCGTTCTACCGCTAACGGCAACCGAAAATCAGAGCTATGAGCTTCCCAGAACCTAGTCAGAATATCCTGCCCGTAGTCCTTATATTTTTTATTTTCGGCGGCTGATTGATATCCCCTAGAAATCCAATTCTTGCGATAAAACTGCAACAGATCATCTAAAGATGGCGGTGGAGGCACGTTCACCTTGTAAAAATACTCCACGCAGCGGTGCAGCGTTATGCCAAAGCTAAAATACCATTTTTACGCGGCCGTAAGTCCGTCAATGTATTGTAGCTTATAGCATAGAGGACAGGACTGATAAAGCGAAATCTGGGTAAAGCACAGAGGTTTAATGGCTTTCCTCCCTCGGTTTGTCGGTTTGATAGTTCATACCAATAGCAACAGGGGGCACCGACCCAACTATCAATAGAAAAAAGGTCACTTCTTCAGACTGTTTACAAACTCGTCGAGTTTCATTGCTGCCAGAGTCGTCGTCTGAAGAGTTCCCCGGGAACCAAGTTCTATCGCCATCCTGGACACGACCTCGTTATTGGCGGCTTCCAGAATGTTAATAAAATCATACTGGCCAAGAAGAGCATACTGGTCCAGTATTTTCACGCCCATTGCTTCTACTTCTTTATTTACCTCTTTAATCCGCTGCGGATTTGACTTTATTGTTTTTCTTCCTTCGTCAGTTAAATTTGTCAACATAATATAGATAGGCATCTTTCCCCCCTTTTGCTAAAATCCCCGTTGCAGTCTCCGGTTCCTCCTGTCATTGTAATAATTATCTTTCGACCTTAAAACGGGTATTTAATTAAAATTATAGAACGCAGTCGGAGAATTGTCTATAGTCAATTATTTTCCGAACTCTCAATACGTCCAATATGTTGTCTGAGTAGAAATAAAAGCTGAATAAGTTATACAATGATTACAGGGGTATGCTGCCTTGTTTATCCCATCTGCACAAGGTTCCCTGTAAGAAAATGACAATTTCAATAAAGCAATCCCGACTCTACTTAATAACTAATGATGATTAAGGAGTAAAATGACGGAAAACATTTCAATAACGGTTGCCTTTGTTGCCGGGTTATTATCATTTCTCTCGCCGTGTGTGCTTCCTATGGCGCCCGTATATTTATCAAACCTTTACGGACCTGAGATTAATAACGCCGGACTCAACAAAAACCGGATTTCCATTTTTTTACGCTCCCTCAGCTTTGTGGTCGGTTTTTCCATAATTTTTATTACCCTAGGAGTAATTGCTGGGCTTACCAGTTTCATCATTAATCCCAACCAGGCGTTGCTCAATAATATTGCGGGCAGCCTCTTGATTGCCTTCGGCGTATTTTTACTGGTTGCTCTAAAAGTACCATGGCTCAACTATGAAAAACGCCTTACCCCATCTTTGAGTCAAAAAACCGGCTATTTGCGAGCTTTTTTAACCGGAGCCGTCTTTTCGATGGCGTGGACAGCTTGTGTCGGCCCCATACTGGGAGGTATCCTGACCCTCGCCATGAATTCTGCCAGTATATGGCAGGGGGCTTACCTGCTGGCTATATACTCCCTGGGTTTGGGGCTTCCTTTCCTGATTATCGGAGCTGCTTTTAATGCTGTTGCGCCAATATTTAAACGCATCCACCGTTATTCTGGCCTGTTCCATATTATCAGCGGTTTCTTGCTTATCGCTGTTGGCTTACTGGTTCTAACCAACCGCCTGCCCTGGCTCTTATCAATTACTTCGTGAACATACTTTTCGGAGGTAATTATGGAAAATAAACGTAAAATACAATTAGTGACTACCCTAGTCCTGTTAATTACCATACTAGTTATAACGGGATGTGGTGAATCCAATACGCAAGGCCCGCAGGTTGGGAAAATAGCACCTGATTTGACGCTTTATGACCTCGATAATGAGGCTGTTTCGCTTAGCGGATTAAATGGCCAACCAGTATTTATTAACTTCTGGGCAAGCTGGTGCGGTCCGTGCCGGGAAGAAATGCAGTTGATACAGACAGTATATAAAAGACAAACAGGACAACCGCAACCAGCCATAATTCTGACGATTAATATTGGTGAAGGGCCTTCCACAGCTGAAAAATTTATGCAGGGAAACGGGCTTACGTTCCCAGTGCTGCTTGACATTGAACAGTCGGTAGCCACGGCTTATAACATCCGAGCTATCCCCACTACTTTTTTCATCGATAATACGGGTATAATACGAGAAATCAAAATCGGTTCTTTTTCCAGCGTGATAGAAATAGAGCGGGGACTCGCCAAGCTCGCACAATAATATATTAAAAATTAGGTCAAATAAGTATATAGTTCCCAAAAATTTTTATAAAGAGAGGTGCTTATATGGGGGATATTCTTAATGAAGCCTACGGTATAGTCCAGTGCAAGGAATGCCCCTGGTATAAATCCTGTGTAATACCGATGAGATTTACCGCTGAAGATATCCGCCGCCAGATGGAATCAGCGGCACCAGGGATAAATATTCCTCAGCCAAATGACATCAGCCTACAGAACCTTTTGTCAAGCATGGCAACTTCAGCGCAAAATTCATTACTGGAAGGTTGTCCTGTCTTCATTGAACGACTGCGCTCAAATCCGGGGCTGGCGCAGAAACTGAAGGAGGTAATGCAGAAGTGGGGTGGTGAAGACGAATAGCGAGTCAACTTTAACAACGGCCTCACGTGGAAGGGATGCAATGGACCATACCAGAACCACTTCTCCTCAGCCATCTATTCTCGAGTATTGGAGGGGAAAGCGGCAGTGACTGAGATGGGCGAAGTCGTATTTTATAGTATTTACACTTGGGATGAGCTTCACGACACCTCATGTGACAACAAGGTTGCAACAACTCCAATTGTGTATTTCCCAGTCGTATCGCAATTGCCGAAGGAGTTAGTACGTGTCCGTTAGGTCATTTGACCCAGTCTTTACCGGCGTAGAAGAAATGTCTGGTGATGAAGATTTTAATGACAAGTGAACGATGTTTGAAAGATTGATACTAGGTTATAGCGTACGCGAAACTGTTAAAGTCTTGACGGAATACTTCCTGAAGTATCGCAATTATAAAGCCATACCTAGGCTAGAAATAGGATTTGCCGACCACGAGAAAAACATTTTGCCTCGAAGAATGGTAGAACGTATTATCGCAGCATATACTAAGGCTAAAGAGGACAAAAACCGCACCCTCAGAATACTAGGTAGGGCTTCATTGGCAGAAATCCATAGACCTAAATATGCGTCCAATTAGTGAGGCCTTACAAGAACAAAACATTGATAGACTACAACAATTATTTGCTAATCAGCAGCGTGAGCAATACGGACTGTCTTGGAGCGGCTATGCCGACCTTAGGAACCAAAAAGCAAACCGTTTTATAAATACGAGTTCATTAACACCTGGTATAAACATTACGAGATGTATAAAGAGATGCTCGGTGATGCTTTCACTTTATACTATCCACTTAGCGGTAATCCAGTTAGACTTCTTCATGATGACATGATTGTACCCATCGAGGCCATCAGGTATGCCTGCGTTGCAAACCAGATATCGACACTTATTCTTGGAACTACTTATATGACAGAATTGTTCCCACCGACCACCTGCTTAGGGAGATAAACCGAGGACTTTTTCAGTAGTCTGATTCGGTTAGACCCGGTTCCATGATCCCTGCTCTGCCAGAACCCGGAGATGACGGAAACTTTCACCTGGTTCCGGCTGTAAATAGATAGCACTGCCAACAAAGATTACATCAGCCCCACACTGCGCAATCCGAGCAATATTGCCTTCTTTTATTCCGCCGTCAATACCTATCTCTACATCAGACCTGACACGGCGAAATTCCATCAGCTTATCTAGGACTTCAGGTATGAATTTCGCCCCGTAGAAACCGGGATGAACGGCCAGAAAAAGTATGCTGTCGATTTTATCCGCCAAGCGTAAAACGGCAGATATTGGAGTCTCCGGATTAACCGCTATCCCCACATTCAGTCCAAAATCCCTAACCAAAGAAACAACTTCCCCCGGCGAATCCGTTGCTTCATAATGAAATACAATTTTTTGAGCCCCCGCCTTTTTAAAATCTTCCAAGTAAACCTCGGGGGACTTTACCATCAGGTGAGCTTCCCAGCTCAGTTTTGTCTCCAAGACGGACAGGTGCTTCACTGTAATGCTGGAAGAAGGAACAAACCTGCCATCCATGATGTCAATCTGCACATAATCGGTAAATGTCTCTGACTGTCGAACTAATGTCTCCAGGGTTTTAGGGTCATCAGTGAGAATAGCAGGAACTACCCGGCTAATATTACGTTCTATCATCAGCGTTTCTCATCCCCGTTATTTTAGATATACGTAAAGCGCAATGTCAAGAATTACCTGCGAAGGCTAATTCTTTATAGAACCTTAAACAGACCTTTATGGACTCTTTATAGTTTTTATCTCGGTCTTCATAATTACCTGTCAAAATACCCCGGAACAATTATTAGCAGACTGTTACTATAGGGCGTTCAGACTGCCCTGCTGATAAGGGCACAGACCGAGAATACAACTATTCCCCCTGATCATTTCAGTTTGGAAGACCTGTTACCGGACGTTGAAAAAATTTACCGAGAAGCGCTAATATCATCCCTACTGGGGGCTGAGAACACTATTTACGACGAGGATGTTACCCAGTTTTAACATGGTTTACTGAAAAGAACTGTACTGGACGGACCAGAAAATTAAACATACTGTCTAATCTATCTTAATCCAGATTTCCCATATCAAAATGGGGGTATAGGCAGGCATTAATGGTAAAATAGCTTCAAAAGCCACCCGTTTTTCCACATTAGACGGTGCTAGTTGGAGGAACCCAAAGGGTGAAAAGTCTAAGGAGGCACTAAAACTCCAATTTGACAATCGGCTGAGGCTAGAGTTCCACGGGACCAGCCAGGATCACCTCGAATACAGGGCTACTGGCCTATCGAGAACTGGACAGGGTACTGGGATTAACTCAGATGACGCCAGTCTATCCGCAAGGTACTCGTGGAGGCAGAAATATGTAGCATGAGATGGTGTCCATGTTGCGACAGTCAGTGTATTTTCGTCCGGCAGGGTATGAGGACACCAAAGCAATAAGCAGTGGCATTGATTACCAAATAAAAAAAGTGGGGGTCACTACCGCAACCCCCACTTACCATGAGTCCCTCCCCAAACCCAACTCTTTGTCGATGATAATCACCGAACGAACTTCTCACTCAAGAGATTAGTCTCCAACCTAATGTACCGAGTCGAGTTCGAGTTCCAACCGCCCCGCCTGTAAACGGGGCACTAACTATCTACTTGCCAAACTCCAAATACCATGTGAAGCCTCATACTCTCCCTCCTGAAGCACTATTCAGATTATCAAGGCCTCTTAACTATTATTAAAGCATAATTAGCTTCATTTGTCAAGCATTTCCTAGTATCACAATAATTTTATAGCATGAGAAATATTATATTCAAGACGCCGACGGCAAACCAATATGTTCAAATAGAAACATCGAATTAAAAACCTATCTGCTTTACTTTTTCCCAGTCGGTAGCCGCCGCATAGATACCCGCCCGGCAGACTCCCGTTCCACGCTTCTTTTTTAAATCCACCATGACTTCCGCCATTTTGATACCGGCATAAACAGGATCTATAATCGGTACTTCATCTATTGCAAAGACCTTCTGAGAGGTAAGTAAAGTGCTGACGATGGTGCAGCCAGGAATTATTACCTCAGCTTCATCTTCTTTTATCGCCTTGACGGCTTTCTCACGAAACAGGTCAACCATTGTTGCTGGCTCCGAGTGTTTTTCGGCTGATTCCAGAGGACCCATATTGAGACTCCTTATACTAGCAAGCTTATCAGCTAGACCGTATCTCTTTATCGTGTCGGTCAGCGCCGACTTGGCTGATTGATGAAGAGCGATAACTGAAAAGCGGTATCCCAGGCAAGAGGCAAGTAAAAGAGCCGATTCCAATACTCCAACCACAGGAATATCTATGATACTGCGAGTTTCCTTCAACCCCGGGTCATGTGAGCAGCCAATAATAACACCGTCATATCCGGTTTTCCAAGCTTCGTAGTAGCGCTTGACCCCTTCCACGGCATTATACATCTCCGTCCAGGTAAATGTAGGGTCCGAATAACCATCATTAAGCCACTTAACATCAACTGTAGTCCCATCTCCCGCCATATCTTTCATATTTTCCTCCAATATAGTGGAAAAGGACTCCTCCTCCTTCAAAAACGGTACTGGTTGTCCATACCATAGCTTCATTTTCTTTCAGCCACCTCCTTCGCTTTATTCCAGCTAAATAGCCAATAAATTATTATGTTAATGCTTTAAATAAAACCGGATTATTTTCTTAGTAATATTATCAACCCTCCTATCTGACGCTGTCAATAACATTGTCCTTAATAAAGCTAAAGTGATATAATGGCCTTGGTCGAATGGTGATTATTATTTTCGTACTCAAACCACTCTAACACAGGTTAAGAAACAAGAAGGAGTATTATAATGGCGACAACTGAAGAGCTACTTGAAAAATATAGGGAAAAGCGAGATAAAATCTTGGCTATGGGTGGCCCCGCTGCCATTGAAAAGCGCCACCAGAAAGGGCAATGGACAGCGCGGGAAAGAATAGATTACTTTTTCGATCCCGATACCTTCACAGAGATAGGACTTTTCGTCAAACACCGCACCGTTCATTTTGGAATGGATAAGAAAGAGATACCGGCTGAAGGGGTGGTCACCGGTTACGGCATGGTAAACGGCAGGCCTGTGGTTGCCTTCGCTGAAGATTATATGGCAATGGCAGGAACCTTTGGCGAATATCATGGCTTAAAAGAGATCCGTGCCATTGAGTTCGCTAAGGGGATGGGTTGGCCAGTTGTTGGTATGAACGACTCCGGAGGCGCCCGACTCCAGGAAGGGATGGATTCACTAGAAGTGTACGGTAATTTATTCCGGGTTCAAATTGAAGCATCTGGCATAATCCCCCAGATTGCCCTACTGATGGGTCCTTGCCTGGGTGGTCAGGCATATCACCCGATAATGCAGGACTTCCTTATCCAATGTAAAAACACCGGATTTATGGGAATAGCCGGTCCTGCCTTTGTCAAAACGCAGCTCGGGGAAGAAATCAACCTTGAAGACCTTTCGGGATGGAAAGCCCACGCCGTTAAGTCAGGACAGACACACATACTCGCCGAAGATGATAAGGACTGTCTGGACAAAGGCAAAGAACTGTTATCTTTATTGCCTTCAAATAACCGGGAAATACCACCGCGGCTCACATGCAGAGACGATCCGGAAAGAATATGCCCTGAGCTGGATACTATAATACCCGACCGTCCAACGCAGCCATACGATATGTTCAAGGTGATAAAAGCGATTGTAGACGATGGATATTTTGTTGAAACATTAGGAAAACATGCGAGGACAACAATAACCGGTTTTGCCCGCTTTAACGGACGCGTAGTGGGTCTCTGGGCAAACCAACCAGCGGTCGCCTCGGGAATCATAGATTGTGATGCTGCCGATAAAGGTGCTAGATTTATCAGAACCTGCGACCTTTTTAATATTCCGGTGGTTACCCTTGGAGACTGCCCCGGATATATGATAGGTTCGGACCAAGACTGGAAAGGCATCCTACGGCACGGCGCTAAACTACTTTTCGCCTGGGCAGATGCTACCATTCCGCTGATTTCAATTATGCTGAGGAAATCTTATGCGGGCGCTCACTACGGGATGCTGGACAAAGGCATCGGTGCCGACCTCGTCTTTGCCTGGCCAACAGCCCGGGTTACCATCGTCGGAGCTGAAACCGCTGCCAGTGTCATCTTTGCCAGGGAAATAAGGGAATCAGAAAATCCCGAAGAAACTCGAACCAAGAGGATAAAAGAGTACGATGACATATATGAAAACCCTTATTTCGGAGCAGAACGGGGTTACATTGATGATGTTATCATGCCCAGTGATACCAGAAAGGTCATAAACAGAGCGCTGGATATTCTAACAAATAAAAACAAAGATAACAAAGCATTTAACGCTAAACCTTGGCGGAAATATTCCAATATTAATCTGTAATAATCTGTAAGGGATTAGAAAATAGAAATAATTCCGGCTATAGACCTCAGGGATGGACGATGTGTACGCCTCTATCAAGGCGATTATGACAAGGAAACAGTATTCTCCGAAGACCCACTGGAAGTCGCCTTGAAGTGGCAATCGTTAGGCGCACCACGACTGCACATCGTCGATCTCGATGGCGCGGCGACGGGCGAGCTTCACAATATCGCGATTATAAAAGAAATAGCCAATGCCATGCTCATCCCTACTCAACTAGGAGGCGGCATCCGCCAACTGGCGACAATAGAGGAATTACTTAAAGCCGGCATCGAACGCGTCGTTCTGGGTACCGCTGCCGTGGAGAATCCCAGCCTTGTTAAAGAAACCTGTCGCAAATTCAAAGAATCGATTATTATCGGCATTGACGCCCGTGAAGGATACATGGCTACTTACGGGTGGAAGCAGGAAACGGAACTGGACGCTACGGAGTTTGCTAAATCGATGATACCTTTCGGTGTAGAACGATTTATTTTCACTGACATAAACCGTGACGGCACCCTCACTGAGCCTAATTTTACGGCAATTGCCGAAATAGTTGGAAATATACGACTGCCTGTTATTGCTGCCGGTGGAATTTCGTCGTTGCAGCACCTCAAAATACTGTCGAAACTCGGTGTGGAAGGAGCTATTGTCGGCAAAGCGCTCTATACCGGAGACATCAAACTGAAACAGGCTATCGCTGACATCAACCAAACGTAATATGAATAGGATAAAGGTTTTCAGTGAATGAAAAATATAAAGTTTGATGAAAAAGGACTCATTCCCGCTATTATTCAGAATACGGACACCGGCGAAGTCCTCATGCTGGGCTACATGAACGAGAAATCACTGCGGCGGACATTATCCAGCGGCGAAGTATGGTTTTACAGTCGCCGACGTCAGGAGCTATGGCACAAAGGAGCTACCTCTGGCAACCGACTGTTAGTGCGTTCGGTCTGGAAAGACTGTGACAGCGATACCATTCTGGTAACAGCAAAACCAATGGGACCGGTGTGCCATACCGGTAACAAGACCTGCTTTTTTCAACAACTACCCGCGGAAAATAGTAATACAGAAGGTCAAGAAACAGCCTGAGGCACTTCCTCAAGCTGATCAATCTCAATAACCTTTTTTAAAGCCGCTACTGCAACCTCCAGCTGGGTATCATCCGGTTCACCGGTGGTTAACCTCTGTAAGAGTAACCCCGGAGCGAGAAAAAACCTGACAAATACATTATGAACATATCTCGCCCCGAAATAAATGGCCTCGTAACCGAGAGCGGCGATAACCGGTATAAGGATGATTCGTGATAACGCCATCAGCCAGAGCGACGGCCGCCCGATAATGGCAAAAACGACGATGGCGATAATCAATACGACAAACAGAAAGCTGGTACCACAGCGTGTATGCGCCGTATTATATTTTCTCACCGCCTCAACTTCCAGAGAAACCCCGTCTTCATAGGCATTTACCGTCATATGCTCGGCACCATGGTAGGTAAAAACGCGCTTAATATCAGGGATCAGGGAAACCAACTTCAGATAAGCAAAAAAAATAACAAGTCGTACAACACCTTCAACGAGGTGGAAAACAATGGAGGTATGTATATAAGGATTTCCCAGCTTAGTGAGGAACAGGGGTGCCATAAAAAATAAACCAACCACGAGAATAAGAGCCATGCCAAGCATAATCCATATCGATTTTCCGGAAAGCTCCTCCTCTTCTTCTTCCAGAGCAACGCTGGCGGAGAAAAGCAGGCTTTTCACACCCAGTATCATAGCTTCTGTTAAGATAATGATACCTCTGAGTAACGGCACTTTCCTCATCCGGCTGGTAAAAAAAACAGAAAGCGGTTTAATATCCATAGCCAGCCCACCACTGGGTCGGCGTACTACGGTAACCGCAGCTTTCCGCCCCCGCATCATGACACCTTCAATAACCGCCTGACCGCCATAATATGTTCTTTTGGACATATGAAAATAAAAAAGGAGCGGCTAAATCATAATCCGCTCCTACCCTTCCTTTAGATTCAGTTAGCCTTCCATCTTATAGCGTTTCTTAAATCGCTCCACCCGCCCGGTGGTATCCAGCATCCGCTGTGCCCCGGTGAAAAACGGGTGACATTTACTACACAGCTCTACTTTCAGTTGCTTCCTGGTAGAACCAGTGGTAAAGGTATTACCACATGAACATACCACCTGAGCATCGGGAAAATATTTCGGGTGAATTTTTTCTTTCATGTCATTCAGGAAGTGTAAACACTAACCTTCCTCCGTTTTTCTCTAGCTGGTTCATACTTAACAATGCCGTTAACAAGGGCAAAAAGAGTGTGATCCTTGCCAACACCAACGTTGTTACCCGCATGAATACGCGTGCCTCGTTGCCGGACCAGAATAGTCCCGGCATTCACAATTTGCCCCGCGTATCTCTTCACCCCGAGACGTTTTGATTGGCTGTCACGACCGTTGCGGCTACTACCGCCACCCTTCTTATGAGCCATCCGGTTTTACCTCTTTTTTACTCCGTCTTACTTTTTTCCTCGGCTTCCCCTCCATTACCCCGGGTACCACTATTTTATCGACAGCCAACCTCGTATAAAACTGACGGTGCCCGTTTTTCCGGGTATATCGTACCTTGGGCTTGAACTTGAGAACAATTATTTTTTTATTTCTACCCTCGCCACGAGAAGTAGTCACGACCTTTGCCCCTTCAATAACCGGGTTACCAACCGTAACTTTGTCACCATCCCCAATAAGCAACACTTTATCCAGTTCGACGGTACTACCCTCGCCCACTTCTAGACGGTCGACATCGATGGTCTGTCCCTGGATTATCTTATACTGTTTGCCGCCAGTTTCAACAATTGCGTAAATTCTCATACCTCCTAGACTTGAATATTCTACCAGTTACACCCACAGAGTGTCAAATACTAATCCGACCCGGCTCTGTTTGGTTCTGGTTGCCTCAATCCTATTACCTCACTATCTTAATCCCCCTCCATTTATATTAAGAATGAATAAATGACTTCTGTTATTTCTAGTTTAACGATTGAACCAGAATTTGCCTCAACACTTAATTGGTATTATAATCTAGATAGCTATTTACACAAACCACAGTATTGGTTCTGGTAACGCCCGCGACCATTATTACCACCGTTTGGGAATTTATTGTTACGACCTTTAGTGAGGTAACCTCTATCTTATTCAAAGCTACAAGAGAGGTGCTTAAAAACTTTCAAAGACAGTGAAAATAATAAACACATTGGACGCCGGTGTTGATAAGCACAACTCACGTTAGGAGGGAGTTATTATTATGGAAAGCAAAACCGTCAGAGATGAATGGATAAAAACGTGTTGCAGCATGTGTTACAACGGGTGCGGGACAAAAGTACATGTTGTTGATGGAGTGGCAACGAAGATAGAGGGCAACACGGATTGTCCTAACAACGAGGGCAGATTATGTGCCAAGGGGAATGCCGCCATAATGAACCTCTACAGTCCGGACCGCCTGAAAACTCCACTCAAGAGGACAAATCCTGAGAAAGGTAAAGGGGTAGACCCACAATGGGAGGAGATCAGTTGGAATGAGGCACTTGATACAATATCACAAAAGTTAAAGAAAATCAGAAAAGAGGACCCGAGGAAACTGGTATGGGAGTCTTTCGATCTTGCAAATCAGGTGGCTATGAGAGGAACTTTTATGCTGGCTTTCGGAACACCAAAGATGCCAAACTTATCAGTGGGCGCCGCCGATTGGTTCTGTGGTAACGGACTGCATCCAATTTCCTATATTACAACGGGGGCATTTGCTAAGGAAGTTGATGTGCATCATTGTAACTACCTGATTCTATTTGGCGCTCAAAGCGGTCACGCGATAGGCGAACATGCCATGATAGCAAGTGAGGTCACTGCCGATGCCAAGAGCAGAGGGATGAAACACATCGCCGTCGACCCCATATTAGGTCCGGCAGCTGCCAAAGCTGACGAGTGGATACCGCTAAGACCAGGCACAGACGCTGCCTTCGTATTGGCAATGATTAATGTCCTTCTCAACGAACTGGGGATCTATGATGCCGAGTTTTTAAAAAAATACGCGAATGGATCTTACCTTATTGGTCCGGATGGACATTATATCAGAGACGAAGATAACTCTAAACCCTTAGTATGGGACACTACAGACGGAAAGGCGAAATATTATGATGATCCGTCCATAAAGGACTTTGCCTTAGAGGGAAGCTACAAGGTAAATGGCATTACTGGTAGACCTTCATTCGAACTACTAAAAGAGCATGTAAAGAAGTATACTTGCGAATATGCTTCTGAGATAACTACCGTACCAGCAGAGACAATACGTCGAATTGCCACAGAATTTGGCGAAGCTGCCAGAATAGGAAGTACCATTGTGATTGACGGGAAAGAGCTTCCTTATAGGCCTGCTTGTGCCCATAACAGGAAGGGCCCCTCTCAGCATAAGCACTCTCTGCTGAATTGCTTTGCTATTCAGTTGTTAAATATCATTATCGGTAATGTTGGCATGCCTGGAGGAAGTGTGGGTGTTTGCCCCGTGCTTTTACCCAATAAATTGGCCAACTTCAGCTGGAGTTATAGTATGAGCCAAGATGGAATGATGGTGCCCGGAGGACGTATATTAAAGTCAAAGACAAGTCCCTACCCACCCCCCGAGGCAGCACCTCCCGAAAATGTATTTTTGCGAGAACTCACTCCAATGGCTGTGGTTGTGGAGCCTATGGGTCTGCTCAATATACTGAATCCCAAAGAGTTTAAATTCCCTTATAAACCTGAAGTTCTGTTTCAAAGCCGTACCAATCTTATGATGACCACGGGCAACCCTGAGCAACGAGCCGAATGGTTCAGGAAATTCGATATGGTGGTATCATTCGCTGTTGAGATTGATGAGACTACGGAAATGGCCGACATAGTTCTGCCAGATAGTCACTTCCTGGAGAAGCTGGAGGCAGGAGTGAGCGGCGAAAGTGAGCAGAACCCGGTGGGACTGGCTAATGATTGGTGTTTCCAAATCAGACAGCCAGTGGTAGAGGCTCCTCCCGGTGTGAGAAATTGGAATGAAGTTCTTTTGGAAATAGCGGAAAGAGTAGGCTTTCTGGGAGATATTTACCATATGCTTAACCTTTCTTATGACATACACGAACCTTACAAACTTGACATCAACAAAAAATACACCTGGGAAGAAATATGCGAGCGACTGATAGTAAGTGAATTCAATCCCGAGCATGACCTTGCGTGGTTTAAGGAGAACGGTTTTATAAAATGGCCCAAGAAGGTTGAGGAGGTCTACCCGACGCAATTCTTCCAGGCGAGAACGCCAATTTATCTGGAGCATATCATTAAAGTGGGTGAAGGCGTAAAGCGGGTAACTGAAGAGATGGGCATCAAGCAGTGGGATGTTTCCGATTATCAACCACTCCCTGATTGGAAACCATGTCCCGCTTATGAAGAAAAAGAACCGGAGTTTGATCTGTACGCCGTTAACTATAAAATCGCATTTCATACTTTCTCAATTACGGGTAACAATCCATGGCTGAATGAAGTAAGTGAATATCACCCCTCTGCCTACAACATCCTTATGAATGCTGGAATAGCCAAAAAGAAGGGGATTAAAGACGGAGCCATAGTGTCACTTGAAACCAAATCGGGTGACAAAGTAACGGGGAGAATCAAACTTACTGAAGGTATCCACCCCGAAGTAATCGGGATTGCTGGTTGCTTTGGTCATTGGGCAGCCAGACTAACTACCGCCAAAGGTAAAGGTGTCCACTATAACACTCTGCTCAGGGCTAGTTTGGAAACTATAGACCCAGTTACCCAAGCAATGGATACCTGTATAAAAGTAAAAGTTCGCGCCGTCGCTGAGAGGTAAAAGTGAGATACGAAATGATATTGGACCTAAAAAGAAGCATCGGTTGTTACGCTTGCCTGATGGCTTGCAAAGTCGAGAATAAAACCCCACCGCCAGTTTTCTGGGCACGGGTAATAGAGAAGGAAGAAGGGAAATACCCTTCAGTCAACAGAACCTACCTTCCAACGCTTTGTTACCATTGTCAGGAACCTCCCTGCCACGATATTTACCCTACCGGGGCAACCGCGAAGCGAGATGACGACATAGTTTATGTGGATTATGATATCTGCATCGGGTGTCGTACCTGTATGATGGCGTGTCCTTATGGAAGCCGATTTTACTGGGGGAAGCCCAAGGATAAGACCTATTTCCCGAAGGGACTCAATCCCTATGAAGTAACGGCACCTCAAGATTTCCAGAGGGCAACAGTGCAGAAATGTGATTTCTGTTTTCGTCGGCTAGAACAGGGGCTGGAACCGGCTTGTGTGATTACCTGTCCTACAAAAGCGTGCATCTTTGGTAACCTCGACGACCCGGCAAGTGAGGTCTCACAATTAATCAGGGAAAGGAGAGGTATTCAGCTTCAGGCAGAATTAGGTACTAATCCGTCAGTCTATTATATTGACTAGGATTGTAAAGATAGATAAGAAGAAAGAAATAACATTAGACCGCTTTGAAGTATGGCCTGCCAATTTCATGCCGCTTGCTTTTTATCCACGTTAGAATGAACAGGGAGCCCCTAACACATGGGTAAGGTAAAAATTACATATTATGGTTTGCTCCAACACATTGTAGGCAACCGAGATAAGGAGTATCATATCTCGGATAACGCTACAGTGGGAGATTTGTTGCGTTTATTGGTTAAGAAATACGGTAATGAGTTCAAAGACAATATTCTAACCCCTGATTGGCAACTTCGGCCCTTGACAATAATACAACTTGATGGCCACAATATTAGTGAAATTGATGGATCAAATACGATGTTAAAGACTAATAGCGAATTATCTATCGCAGTAATAGCCTACATTATAAGTGGCGGTTAATACCCGAATAATTAGTTATTGCCCTACCCCACTCCCAAACACTGGTTAAATGACCATAGTCTTATTGTTTTTAAGCTTGTAGAAGGGTCAGTGGTGAGGCAAGACTATCAACCAAATGCAAATAGAACCATTCGAACGGACTCATTGATGGCAGATAACGAGTATGTTAAAATATATACGGGTGTAAGAATATACCAGAGAGGTGGTAATGCTTGTTGACGAATTGATTGGCTCGCTGGCAACCGGACTCAATCATCGACCCCTTAAAACCGCTGAGATATGCGTCGGTGTATTTTACACCGCTGTAAGACTATCCAGCAATCACGTTGGAACAGCCTTCACCCCCCGCGACCTTTCGGATACGGTATGTTGTCCGCGCTCGGCAAAGGAACTACCAGAAGCGGGGCACCTCAGGGAGCGTGATGCCTGGGAGACGGCACGCCAGGCTACGAGCCCTTTTCGCCTGCGGCGCGCCATAGGTATAGCTACTCTTAACGCTCTTTCTGCCTGCCTGATGGCGGAAAGAGCCATCCCAGGAGGGGAAATACTGCCTAAAGCGGATGCCCTAGATATGGTAAAAATCGAGGCACCGGATAAAATAGTCATGGTAGGAGCCTTTATTCCTTTCATCCAGAAACTCAGGAAACAGGGGGCTAATTTAAGGATTATCGACAAGCATCCGGAGTCCCTGAAAAAAGACGAGCTATCGCTTTGGGTATCTCCAGATTCTATCGAGGAAGTACTTCCTCAGGCAAATATAGCTATTATTACCGGATCGGCACTGGTAGAAGGCGGATTCGACGAATTACTCCAACTATGCAGTAATGCCGGCGAAATCATCTTGGCAGGGCCAACCGCCAGTCTCTGGCCAGAGCCTTTTTTCTCCCGGGGAGTCACGGTACTGGGAGGAATTAAAGTTAATGACGCCGCCGGATTTATGCGCCTAGTGGCGGAGGGAGGCTCAGGTTACTTTTTCAGCGGGCCTGCTGAAAAAATCGCAATTATCAAGAACAAAAGACCGATAGCCATCCACTGACAGCTATTAATTGTTTTATCCCTAGAGCCATTCCCAGAGCTTTTTCGTCTTTACTTTTAACTCATCAAGGCTACAATCGGTATCAATGACGATGTCGGCTTGATGTATTCGAATGTCGGAAGGTAATTGCGCACCGATGCGAGCCCGAACCTCCTGCCCGATTAACCCGGCTCTTTCCCTGAGTCGTTTAAGAATCGTGCTCTCGGAGGCTACGGTAACCCAGACCTCGTCAACCACCGATTTCCAAGCTGCTTCCAGCAAGAGTGGCGCTTCAATGACGACAACGATTGCTCCCTTCTGCCGGTATTCCTGAAGTTGAGCTTTTACCACATCAAATATCAAGGGGTGCATTATCCGATTCAACCGAATTCTTGCTTCCGAATCGGCAAAAACTTTTTGACCCAGCTCTTGACGGTCGATATCTCCGTTTGGAGCAACAACTTGTTTACCGAAAGCGTCGACTACCGGCTGCCATGCCCCACCGCCGGACAATAGTAACTTATGCCCTATTTTGTCCGCGTCCAGAACAACGGCACCTAGTTCTGTCAGGAAGCGGGCAACAGTGCTTTTGCCACTTCCTATACCACCGGTAAGTCCAATTATTTTCATTATTCACTGACTCTCTCCCAGTCTATCCGCTACAAGTAGAGCCGTCAAGAGAGAGGACCCATTTGGGGATATGGGATCATACTTTCTCATCGATTTTCCTATTAACGATTCGATTACTTTTCAAGACCAGTGTTCCCGATAGCCGAAAATAGGTTAGAATATGTCTAGCAAAAGAATACTGATCCTAAGAACGGTCTTAAAAGATGTTGGAAACAATTCAGATAGTGAGAAGGTAGTTTAATGTTAATAGACGTGACAATCTTGATACTCGCTATATTCTGGATTATTGGTTTATATTTCGCCATTCTCCCAAAACGAACCGGGAGATCACTTAAGCGGTTTTCTAATTTGTATATTAATTAGTTGGAAAGGTTGCAAGGTAAAGATAATATTAATACAAGATTCTACTATTGGTCAATCAAGCATAATAAACCTTGAATGGAAAAAGCAAGTATAATATACTTGAGAATTCTCGCCATATTCTTTTTCATTACCTCTTCTAGTTTGCTAATCATTTTGGCGACAGGGAATTTGTAGACTATAAAAAGCAAAAATCAGGCAACAACAGTACACTACCAGACATCTTTTTCATACCGAAAGGAATATAGGCCATGCAGGCCTCAAACCTGTAACTCTCTAAAAAATGACATGCTATTATTCGGACATACCGGAATTACTCTTGGGGCGACAGCTGCTATATCATACGCTCTGGGGAATAATTAAAAAAACATGGATTACTTCAGCAGGAGAGTACCTGAACGTAAGGCTTCTCATGGTCGGCTCGCTCCTCCCGGACATTATTGACAAACAGGTAGGACAGGTATTTCTCAGTGAGACCCTGAGTAACGGCAGGATATACGGCCATAGGCTTTTGTCCCTCGTCCTGATTAGCGCAGCCGGGATTTATTTGCATCAGCGCCATGATAAAAACTAGCCATTAACCCTTGCCCTTGGCACGTTCACACATCTGATTCTTGACCGGATGTGAAATACTCCACAAACCTTGTTCTGGCCCCTATTCGGTTTTGTCGTTGACCGGTTAAATCTATCTGGTTGGATAACGAATATATTTCATAGTTTGCTGGCAGATCCCGGCGTATTCGTACCTGAGATTATCGGATTGATAATACTACTCTGGTTCGGACTGGTTCTGATGTTCAGGAAAAAGATCTACGCATTCATCAGATACGGCAAAGTCAGTTGATTTTGGATGCCGGACTGTTTATTTCTTGGCTAAAATTATTACGTCGCACGCCGATATTTCCAGCTATTAAGGACGTTTGCCTATTTCCACGGATAGATCAAGATTATCAGTGCCCCGGATTAATATTATTGTTGCCAAGTCACCGGGGATTGCATACTCTCCCAGATAAGATGTAAGGCCACTTACGTCATGGATTATCATCCCGTCGATAGACACCAAAATATCATCAACTTTAATCCCAGACGCCGCCGCCGGACCACCTGACGAAACTCCTCTTATCACAACACCGTGTACTGACTCAAGGGCTTCTTCCTGAGCGAATTTCGGGGTAATATCACTTACCGAAACACCGAGCCAGGGATAGTCAAAAAATCCCCGATCAATGAGTGAAGCGGCAACCTTTTTAACCTTATTTGCAGAGACGGCATAATAGACTCCGTCTCCTTTATTCGGGTTAACCCTGGCAATAACCATCCCCACAACCTCGCCTCTGGAATTCACTAGGGCACCTCCAGAGTTACCGGAATTAGCAGCGGCATCAAACTGGATTAGATTATCAATCCTGCGCGCCGGGATGTCAGTACCTAATTCCGCCGTACGGCTAACCTGGCTGACAATACCAGCCGTTAATGTTTCCGACAGTTCAAAGGGATTACCGATTGCGACCACCGGTTCCCCGATTTTTAACTCCGAAGAGTCTGCCATTACCAGCGCTTCAATAACCGGTTTGTCGTTAAGGGTAAGAACGGCAACATCAGCGTCACGAGAACTGCCTGTAACCTCCGCCCTGGAAGTTTTCCCATCCGGAAAAACAATGTGTATTTCAGACAAATTTTCGATAACATGGTGAGCCGTCACGACACGCGCCTCGTTATCAAAGATAAAACCGGAACCTATTGTGCTTTCTCCATCGGTAACCCTGACCGTAGCCCGGAAGACCTGTTCATACACCATTTGCGCATTTATCTGGGACTTGGAAAATTCAGCAGTGGTAGAAGATATTTCGTCTTTTAGGGTGTCAATGTTGACGATGGTTCCTCCAATTTCATATTCGGCCATTGCCACTCTTAATTGCGTTTCGTGCACTTCATTCCCTATTTTATCGATGCCCTTCCTGGCTTCATTTAACTCTGATTCAAGTTTCCCGACACTTTCCTGGATTCTGCTGGTTTCTGCTTCCAGTCCTGCAATCCTGGGGAGATTGGCGGCAAGTCCATCGTTAATGGCACCAAGCTGTGCGCTTTGCTCCATCTGAAAAGATGTCAATTGTTCAGTTAATGAATCAATCTGCTGATTAAGTGTGTATGAGTAATAGCCGTGTCCAGCACCCAGCCATGCCAAAATAACAAACAAAACAATAATAAATTTTTTCGCCATAGTGAACTATCTCCTTTTAATTCTTTTCATCCGTATCAGCTAAGTCCTCCACAATCCTTCAGCATCCGCTAATACCCTCACCCGTAAACACTTACACCTTTTCAGCAACTATACTGGCAACAGCCCGCCTATTTCCTCCCACCCCGATGATTCCCTCACGATACCGGAGACACCGGAAGCTACCAAACATGTCAACAAGTTCATTATGTTTTAACAAGTAATCCGGGTTTTTTGGTTTTCCCCATTGTACCTGGTCGATGATAAAGGTTTCATAGACTACCATTCCACCTTTTCGCAGCCCACTCTTAATCTGCGGTATCAGGGAACGCTGCAAATAATTAAAGCAGATGACCACATCATAGACGCTCTTTTCAGTTGAATAATCATCTTCAAGGTCAGCAAGCTGTGCTTTGATAGATACCCCGGCATTTTGCGCCACTTCCCGGGCAGAGGCAACTGCTTCCGGAGACCTGTCAATACCTTCTACATTGAAACCTATCTTAGCCAGATAAACCGCATTTCTTCCGACGCCCATAGCCACATCAAGGACTCTCCCTTTCGGCAAGAGTCCGGTATTTTCCACCAGAAATTGTGCCGGTTCAAAGCTATTACCGTGAGCGAGCGTCATTCTAAATCCCCGAAGCACATATTTTTATAATTACCTGTTTGTTCAGGTGAAGCATAGAAGACTACCTGCTCCACCTTGTTGTGCCTCTTATATTATCACCGGATCATTTCGCTGCCAGTTTTTTAGCAATGGTAGCCACGTACCTACTTTAGAACCATGCCATCGCCAGCTCGTTTTCGCTGAGTACGCGGTTGCTGGACCACTCCGGCTTGAGAAGATAAGCCGCCTATTGCCACATTATGGTATTCATTTAGTATCTTCGCTTCTAACACGATAAATATCCCTAGGTTAAATAGCCGCTAGCCGCTTTTTCAATTCAGAAAGCAGCCTCAAGTGTGATTTTTCCTCATCTATTATCTTATTTACCTCAGGGTATGCCTGCCGTGGAACCATGTCCCTCATCTGGTAATAAAATAACAGTGAGTCCTTTTCGGCAACGATTGCCAGTTCCAAGGCTTTAACGTCACTATCCGCCTGGGTAGCCAATTCGCTGGTGACCATTTCATCGGTGAAAATAGCGTTATCGGCTAACGTCTGTAGATAAGATATATGTTCCTTGGTTTCTATTTCGAGGTATCTATTGGATTCATTAAGCATACCCTGAAAAATCTGAATATGCTGCCCCTCCATTTGAGCGAGATGGCGAAAAATGTCGCTGGTTTCCGCATTTTCTGTCGACTTGGACATGATATCGTAAAAGGCGATTCCATTTCTTTCGATACCGATGGCTATATTAATCAGGTCATTACCGGTAAAGGAATCAGGCATGTTAAAAATACCTCCTCTTCCGATTTACAAAAAGAACATTTGTACCTTTTATCTTCCTTCCTCCTCTTGAAGCAGGTCATTAAACACCTCATGGTGGTAGTCTTCATTGATTTTCGGGTCAATACGACCGCTATCCTCATCCCTGATGCGCTGAAGGAGTTTTTTCAGGTCGGGGTCTTCAATTTCCATGCTATGGCGTCCATACTTAGTAGCCATCTTCTCTTCTATATCGATATTGGCGCGCGGCATTTTGGCGGTTTCCCTAGAACGATCAAATTTGGTACGCCGCCCATATCAACCAGCTTCCCGACAAGCCAGCCAAGGTACTGCATTTAATTAACCGCCTGGTTTTCAAACTGGTTTTTCGTTTCCGGGCTGGTTGTCATGTAAGAATGGAATAAATACTGAAGAATGACGGTGTACTCATGCTCTATGGCCCAATTCAGTTTCCGAATAGTTTCGCCATGCCGATAATATCCGTTCCCCACATCTTGGGTAAATTTATCCCGATGCGCCTCCTCATCCGAAAGGATACGTTTCAGCAGTCGTTTTATCCTAGGGTTATCGATAAGATTTATTTGTTCCCTGTACTGGATGATGGCACTCTCTCCCAAGCTCACGTCATTGCTCATCCACTCGGTCACCCGTTTACCGCTCATCATCATTTTACTTCTATCCAGGCTGAGAATGCCGCAGAGTTCGACAATTGCTTTCGCCAGCCAGTCCAGATGGCGCATTTCATCCCGGTAGATAGCTTCAACCTCACAAGACATTTCGCCTCCACGCATTACGTAGGCTTGATCTAGATACTGGATAATGGCACTATGTTCATCCTGAAGGTCAGCATTTAACAGCCCAATGATTTTCCTTTTGTATTGACCTCTCCTTACCATTATTAATTGAAATTATACTCCTTGTGTTTTCGGGCAATTGTTTCAGCAAGGTTATCCAGAGCCTTAAAAATCTCCTCCCTGGGATGACCCTTCGAGAGCACGGGCTCCAACAGTTCTACCTTCAGATTGGGGATAATGCCGACCAGTTGTTCAACAGTACGCCCCCCCCAGCCATAGGAACCAATAATCGACGCAAATTTTAGATTGGGTCTCAGCGCATTTGCCAGGAAAACGGCGCGAATAGCATTTGGATGCGGACCGGCGAGAACGGTAGGCGTCCCAATGACTAGCGTGGCAGCATCTACAAGCGCTATCGCCAGTCTACCCATATCGGTTGCTATCAGGTCGAACTGTTTCACCGTCACGCCTCTCTGGATTAAAGCATCGACGAAGTATTCGACCATCCGGCGCGTGCTACCATGCATCGTAATATAAGGCAAAACTACGATGTTTTTTGGTTCATCAGTAACCCAACTACGGTAGGCTTTCAGAATGAATTTCGGTTTATCATAAACCGGGCCATGGCTAGGAGCAATTAAGTCAACGGCATAGTCCTTGATTTTTTCCAGGTTATTCTGGATAACGGTACGGAAAGGCATCATAATTTCGGCATAATATCTCTTGGCAGCTTCAGTTACCTTTCCTTCATCAGTCACATACAAGTCACTACCGGCAATATGGGAACCGAAGAAATCACAGGTGAATAATATTTTGTCTTCTTTTAGATAGGTAACCATAGTATCCGGCCAATGAACCCATGGTGTGCGGATAAACTCAAGGGTTTTATCCCCCAGTGATAGAGTCTCCCGGTCATCCACGGTGACAAATTTCTCTTCCGGCACAGTCAACAGGTCAATAAGCATTCCTTTACATTTGGGGGAGGTAACGATTTTTACTTGAGGATATTTTTCAATAATACGGGGAATAGAACCAGAGTGATCCTGTTCGGCGTGATGAGCGACAATGTAATCTATCCTTTTAATTCCAAGCTTATCCAGGTGGTTAACCAGTACGTCTGTCATCAAAGAGTCTACTGTGTCAATAAGTGCTGTCTTTCGGCTACCTTTAACTAAATATGAGTTATAGCTGGTACCGTCAGGGAGAGGTACCAGGGCATCAAATAACCGCCTGTCCCAGTCAATCGCTCCAACCTGATATATCCCAGGCCTTATTTCTCTGGGTCTCATTCAAATATCTCCTTTTAAATCCACTCCCTTGCCTGTTCGAAACTCTCCGGTGTCACAGTTATTAACAAGGAAAGTAGTTACCATCTGATCGTGAGAGAGGTACACTATATTGTTTACTTAACCGCCATCCAGTGACGGATGCTCTTTCCTAATAAACCACCCCGCCGGGTCTTTCAGGTATTCATAATAATCCTGTAGAAGCTGGTAGTGTATTCTTTCCTCTACAGATAATGATTTATAAAAATCTTTCTCGGCACTACCGCTGGCTTTTTCACCTCTGGCAAAATACAAATCATAGGTCTTATTCTCCATCGCCATCCCCGTCTGAACTGCCTCAAGTTCAGTTGAAACCCCCTTGTTATCAGAGCTTATTTCCCTAGTTGCCGTGGCTAATACAGTTTCCAGGTTTTTGCCGCCATCGAGATGCAAATCAACCGTCGGCCAAGCCATTTCTTTACTGATGGCATCGTATATTTCCTGGAACTTTATCCGATGTAAATCTTCCTCCTTAGCCAGTGTTTGCAACAAAGTTTTTCCCATGTCATTAGAGCTTTTTTTACTGGCTTTTAAATAGAATTCTTTGCCATCGGTTTCCATCTGGATAGCCATTTTAAGTACTTCGGCAGTTTTTTCCTGTTCCGTTACCATTTACCATCTCCTTCTGTCAGATGAATTCCATTCTTTCCGAATCCTGAAACAATTTCGCCGTTCTTAAGGTGTAATGGAAAATAAATCTAAATTATTATTCTGCCAATAGTTTTGCCATAGTGATTCTATATTAATAAAACCGAGGGTGCATATGATTTAAATCACACATAGGATAGCTGCGGCCTGAAGGGAATATCAAGACTGAGAACCATATCCAGCGCTTTGTTAAAGCCACTGTGAGGCATTATTGCCATCGCCGTGGTTTTACAGTGTGCCTTGAAGTTTAATTTGCTAGCTATCATCGTCAAAGCGATATCCGTTTTCTCCTCTATAAGGTTACATACCTGCGTTTCTAACCAGTATATCATACTAACAACGAGCGAATTAAATACAACCGTGGATACGGTACTGTCCAACCAACGGAATTGACAAATTTACCGACAAGATTATACCATTGAGCTACTATACGGTCTCGAGCATTACATTACAAATCGATGACGGGAGAGAGGTAAGAAAATGTCTGATAAAAAGATAGTTATCTATTCGACCCCTACTTGACCCTACTGTAAGAGAGCGAAAGAGTATCTTTCGCAAAAGGGTATCTCTTACGTGGACCATAATGTGGCTGAAGACAAGGTCGCTCTAGAGGAGATGATAGGGAAGTCCAAACAGATGGGCGTGCCGGTAATAACCGTTGGTGATGAACTTATGGTAGGTTTCGTTCAGTCAAAATTAGATGGATTGCTGACATAGGATTATCGCTAATTAATTCCTGTTGTAATTCCGTGTTTGGAGGTCGGGAGATGTATGAATTGATAATAATCGGCGGCG
The DNA here is from genome assembly GCA_964342875.1 of uncultured Dehalococcoidaceae bacterium. GTDB lineage: Bacteria > Chloroflexota > Dehalococcoidia > Dehalococcoidales > RBG-16-60-22 > CAYFHI01. The sequence goes on along the minus strand of CAYFHI010000001.1, from coordinate 35,006 downwards.
GTCCCGCGGGACTTTGCGCCACTGTCTATGCTGCACGCAAACAGCTAAAGGCCCTTCTCATCAGTGGTGATATCGGTGGCCAGATAAACAGTACTATGGGCGTTGAGAATTATCTTGGTTATCAATTTATCGAAGGTCCGGATCTGATAAGTAAATTTCAGGCGCAGGTGAGCCAGTTTCCCGTAGACCAGAAGATTGGTCCCAAGGTTTCCAAACTGACAGCGATAAAAGGGGGATTCGAAGCCACCACTGATTCCGGTGAAAAGTACCAGGCACAAGCAGTGGTTTTCGCTACCGGAAAGAAACCCAGAAAGTTAAATGTGCCCGGCGAAGCCGAGTTAACCGGGATGGGTGTAACTTATTGCGCCATCTGTGACGGGCCTGTTTTCTCCGGGCAGAGAGTGGCGGTGATAGGCGGCGGCAACTCGGCGGTCGAGGCGGCTCTGGACATGATAAAAATTACCGAGCATGTCGACCTAGTTTCGCTGACCCCGATAACTGCCGACCCCGTTCTAACTAAGCAGCTATCGGGTGTGAAAAACCTGAGCACTTATATTGAATATGATACCGAGAAAATAGAGGGTGATGGCCTGGTGAAAGGAATCGTCATAAAAAGCGTAAAGAACGGCGAGAAGAAAAATCTGGATGTTACCGGCGTTTTTATCGAGATAGGGTTAGTACCCAATTCGAGTGCGGTAGCCGGACTCCTTGAATTAACCAGACAGAAAGAGGTACCCGTCAGCTGTCTTTGTGAGACCACGGCTCTCGGTCTTTATGCTGCCGGAGATGTCACCGACGTACCTGAGAAGCAGATTATTATTGCCGCCGGGGAGGGCGCCAAGGCGGCGCTCCAAGCCCACCGCTATTTACAGCGACTGGGAAAATGACTTCTGAGAACTACTCGTATGGATATTATCGAAATAGTCAATGTGATTTAGGTACGGATAAGAAGTTTACCAGTCAGAGACTTGATGAGGCTAGTCTCTACTACTATGTTGCCAGATACCATGAAAAATGAGCTTAAAGAGTAACAGGTAGAACTAACAGTCTCAGACCCTTGGGAGTTTAAAGAAGATGTGAAGCAAGCTGCTTTCAAGAGTAGGTAAAGGCTGGGCCTGGTGATGAAGGAGAACTGTCAGCCCTTATACAACTTGACAACCCTCCTCTATTTGAGAATCTATCATACGAATTCATTATTGGTGCCAACCGTTTAGAAGGCGAGGAATTTGAAAAGCTTGTGTATGGAGAGGAATTTTCATGTAAAATGATTAGAATAACTACAGAATAAGCCAATTCTGCCACGCCACTGGCTTGAATCCAGTGGCGTGGCGGGCATGTATTAATAGGTACAATCAGATTACGAGAGAGAACTTAGTAACTTCCCATAACTAAGTCTAGCATTTTCCCTGTTTTCAAACTAGAATGTGTCTATATATCTCAGGAATCAGACAATGGTCAGTGAAACATTAAAAAACGGTAAAACCGTCTATATCTGTGGAGAGTGCGACTATATTTATGAACAGAAAGAATGGGCGAAGGAATATCAGCAATGGTCTTCCAGCAAGTAAAGCTGCAACCTGGAAATCATGCAGAACGGTACTCCACCGGAATAATCCGCTTAGATTTCAATCGCCTACCCTAATTTTCTGTACCTGATTACAGTTCCGAATCTATTACTCAAGCAGGTATTTCTCTGGGTCACCATCGAAAGCTTTTTTGCAGCCCAAGGCACAGAAATAGTAGGTCTTACCCTTGTATTTAGAGGTAACCGCGGCGGTGCTTTCTTCAACGTCCATCTTGCAGACCGGGTCAATAGCCATGATACAAACCTCTTTTAATTTATTTGCCAGAGTGGCAAGTTTAAAATTTTTCAAACGCAGGGAATTAGAGACTACTGTCACCGAACCGGAAGCCATCGCGACGGCGGCTAACATCGGGTTCAGAAATCCGAAATCACCCAGGAAAAACTGCAAGCCCGGCGGCGTTCCACTCTGCCCGAAAACAAAGTACAGCACACCAGCCGCCACTGGTATCAAGGACACGTTGTAGGCAAAAGCCAAGAAAAGGTTCTGCTTGATGGTTCTTAATGTCCGCTTACTTAGTGAAATGGCAGTAACCACCCCCCACAGGTCACCGCTCATCAAGATAATATCGGCGGCTTCCATCGCCACATCAGTACCCGTTCCAATGGCAAGCCCCACGTCAGCCTGAGCCAACGCCGGCGCATCATTAATGCCGTCGCCCACCATCGCCACCACTCCACCTTCCTCCTGAAGCTTCTTTACCTCCTGCGCTTTATACTCCGGCATCACCTCGGCAAGAATACGATCAATTCCCACCTGTTTACCTACAGCTTCGGCGGTACGCTTATTATCACCGGTGAGCATTACCACCTCGATACCGAGTCGCTGCAGTTCCGCCACCGCCCCCTTTGAGTCCGCTTTAATGGTATCCGCCACAGCGACCAGTCCTGCCGCCTTGCCATCAACTGCGATATACATCGGCGTTTTCCCATCGTTAGAAAATTGGACAGCCCTTTCCTCCAGACCATCCAGTGGTATTTTTCGCTCTTTCATCAGTTTTATGTTACCTAATAGTATCTTGCGTCCGTCAATTCCGGCTTCGATGCCATGCCCGGGAACGGCGTTAAACTCAGTGGCATCAACAAGGTTAAGGCCCTTCTCTTTAGCCGCAGTGACTATTGACTCACCGAGAGGATGCTCGGAGCGGCACTCCGCGGAAGCGATCATCGTCAGCAACTCATCCTCCTTAAAACTAGCTGCGGTTACAATGTCCGTTACCGCCGGTTTCCCCTGCGTCAACGTGCCAGTTTTATCGAGGATAATGGCATTTATTTTATGGGCTGTCTCCAGTGCCTCGCCGCTACGGATAAGAACGCCGTTTTCGGCTCCCTTGCCGGTACCTACCATAATAGCGGTAGGGGTCGCCAGTCCAAGAGCACAAGGACAGGCAATGATAATGACAGCGACGAAATTTAACAAAGCAAAGGTCAATACCGGCTCCGGTCCAAATAAATACCACGAGAGAAAGGTGATTGCAGCCACACCGATAACAGCCGGCACAAAGTAGGCAGCTATGATATCCGCCAGCCTTTGAATGGGTGCCTTACTGCCCTGCGCCTCTCCCACCAACTTGATAATCTGGGCAAGTACCGTGTCTGTACCCACCTTGGTAGCTTCAAAACGAAAACTACCGGTCTTATTAATTGTAGCGCCGATAAGCTCGTCGCCAACCCCTTTTTCTACCGGAATGCTTTCGCCGGTAACCATCGACTCATCGACGCCGGAGAGTCCTTCTCTGAGAACACCATCCACCGGTATTTTTTCTCCCGGCCGCACGATGATGATATCCCCAACGACTATTTCCTCAACCGGTATATCGGTTTCAGTACTCTGGCGCATTACCCTAGCTGTCTTTGCCTGCATACCCACCAACTTCTTGATTGCCTCTGATGTCCTACCCTTTGCCCGTGCTTCCAAGAAGCGCCCCAGCAGAATGAGGGCGACAATGATAACCGCAGTGTCGAAGTAAACATTTGCTTCCCGACCACCGGCGGCGAAGAACCCGGGAGCTAGGATAGCGACGACGCTATAGAAATAAGCCGCCGAAGTCCCCACGGCAATCAAGGTATTCATATTTGATGTTTTATGCTTTAATGCCCCCCACGTACCGCGATAGAATTGCCAGCCTGCCCAGAATTGAACCGGCGTCGCTAGCACCCAGAGTATATAGTGATTACTGAAAAAAGACGGCAGCCATGATCCACCGTACAATTCAGCAATGGCGATAATCATCATATAGGCGCCCATAACGCCGGAAAAAAGCAACTTGCTACGCAGGGTTAGAATCTCTTTATTTGCCGATGCCAAGACGACATCAGACTCGACGATACTCTCAGCGTCAATCTCCTCCCCGACGCCATATCCGGCCCCCTCTACCACTTTCCGAAAATCTTCCATACCGACTTTACCAGCATCATATTCAACGGTAGCCTTCTCTGAAGCCAGATTCACGTTTACCGAGACGACACCGCTAAGTCCCCGCAGAGCTTTCTCCACCTGGGACACGCAGGAAGCACAGGTCATACCGGTTACTTTAAATGTTGTCTTTTGCGGCGTCACCCCGTAACCGCTACCGGTAATGGCATCAATCAGCATCTTGATATCGGCGTTATCACCATCATATTCCACAATGGCTTTTTCCGTAGCCAGATTAACGTTGACCGAGACGACGCCGTCAAGTTCTCTCAGCGTCTTTTCCACGTAAGACACACAGGATGCACAGGTCAGCCCTGTAATGGGTAAAATTACGTTCTTTGTTTTCTTGATGGTATTCGATCTCATATTAGCTTTCTCCAACCAATTTTTAAGCGGTATATTTCTTTTATCCGCCTAGTGACTGATACTGCAAAAAGAACAACTGGCGCCGCCCCCCCTACCTAGAATACAGCCGTATCGTATTTACCCTTCGCCACCACTTCACCTCCAAGTTTAAAGTCGTCAGGAACAATTCCTTCCCTTATTCAAAATAATACGTCCTTTAGATTTATTCTAACAACAATAAGTATTTAGTATAAGTTATAATTATTCATGGAGTTACCGCCGCACCGCTTTGCGAATCGTTTCCATCAATTCTGTAATATAACTCTCTCCGCTCTGTTCACATATTGCGCTGGTTACGCATCCTTCAATATGTGCCTGAAGAATATGTAAAGACACCTCTTCAGCCGCTGAGGAAAGAGAAGATAACTGCTGGACAATATCAATGCAGTAACGATCTTCTTCAATCATTCGCTGGATACCCTTTGCCTGGCCCTCGATTTTTTTCATTCTCGTCTGTAGAGCCGCTTTATCTTTAGTATATTGATATTGTCTTCCTGGCGCTGGCATACTGCAATCCTCCTTGTGTAAACGATAGGGTATAAAGTTATCTAATATACCCCATAGTAGCATACAGTATACACTTTATCAAAAGTTTTTAATGCCATTTATCTAAGTAATCAAATATGACTTATGTCATATGCCTTAACGTAGATAGCAGCATATACTTAGATAAGAATGATAGGTCTTAGAAAAATATGTGTTAGACATGAAGTTGGGGACAGGTAGAAAGCAAAAGTTGGTGGTGTATGTTAAAATGAACCTAGCAACATCAAAGGAGAAAAAGAGTTGCAGCGAAAGATAATGAAAGTACGGGTAGAAAGAGATTTCTGCATTAGCCTGGGTAATTGCTGGTGATTGCGTTGACGATCTTTGCTTTTGATAATGAGAACAAAGCGATTATATTAGACCCGTCATCAGTCAATGAGAAGACTCTTTTGGAAGCGGCGGAAAGCTATACTGCGAATGCAATTATTATTGAAGATGATTCAAGCCAGCAGTTATATCCATAATCGGCTTATTATCTCTAGTTATCATACTGGAATATGCAAAATCTTCTTGCTCAGATACAATCAATCAAAACCCGGCAGCTTTACAGTTGATTTGGTAGGAGGGAACCAATGAAGGAAGCCCTGGACTTGATTGACCAGATTATTCAAGAACACCAGATCGCCTTTAAAAGGTTTAAAGAACTTGATGGGATGTTTGGTGACGCTGCTGCGATTTCTGGGATAGATGCAGCCAAGGACGCATTTATGCCTGGCAGATTGGACTTGGGTAAAGGATTACAAAAGTTTCTGGAGTCGCTGGATACAATCAACCAAGGTCTTCTGGCACACTTCAACCGTGAAGAAACGGTCCTTTTACATGTCTTTGAAAGATACGGTGATAAAAAACTGGTTTCCGACTTGAAAGCTCTGCTTCTCCAGCATGGAGTTTTTAGAGATCGCCTTACCCATGTGAAGAAGCAAGTGACCGAACTTATTAGCGACAGGCTGGCACGTCATAGATGGGAAGCCAGCGCTCATGATATGAGGGCCCATATAAGCCATACACGACAATTACTGCTGGAACATACCGCCATTGAGCAGCCTCTTTTCATAACAATTCGAAAGAGGATACTGGCAGGAACTACAGGAAGGGAGTAACTCAAGCTGTGTCTATTAAGTATCGTGAATTATCGTCCTTGGTTGAGATATAATAATGAGGAGAGTATATTTAGATAATGCCTCGGCGACGCCCCTTCTCTCAGAGGTGAGGAATGCGATGATGCCCTACTTTGGAGAGACATTTGGCAATCCGTCCTCTCTTCACGACTGGGGAGACGCTTCTAGGGAAGCGATTGAGGTAGCACGAGAACAGGTAGCTTCACTGATAGGAGCCAGTCCCGAAGAGATAATCTTCACTGGCAGCGGCACAGAAAGTAATAACTTTGCCATCAAGGGAATAGCACTGGCTCAGCAAGCCAAAGGCAAACATGTGGTAATTTCGGCCATCGAACATTTTTCCGTGCTCCACTCGGCAAGAACCTTGGGAAAATGGGGCTTTAAGCTGACTTTGGTTCCGGCGGATAAGTACGGCATGGTAGATCCCGATGAGGTTAAGCGCAGCATCAGAAAAGACACGGGATTAATTTCTGTGATGCACGCTAACGGAGAAGTAGGTACTATTGAACCTTTAGCGGAGATTGCCAGCATCGCCAGAGAGCATAATATACCCATCCACACGGATGCGGTGGCTACCGTTGGGAACATACCGATAAACGTCAAGGAATTGGGAGTTGATTCTTTAAGCCTGGCGAGCGACCAGTTCTACGGTCCCAAGGGAGGTAGCGCTCTCTACCTGCGAAAGGGTATGCGCATTATGCCGCTTCTGGACGGCGGTATTCAGGAAGGAGGGCGGCGTGCCGGAACAGAGAATATTCCGGCGATCGTCGGTCTTGGCAAAGCGGCGGAGTTGGCCAGACTAAACATGGTCACACGAACGCAACAACTGACACAACTCCGTAACCACTTATTAAAGAAGTTACCAGAGAAGATTAAACGGGTAATAGTTACGGGGCACCCCCGGAATCGCCTTCCCGGACATGTCAGCTGCTGCGTTGAATTTATCGAAGGTGAATCTATGCTCATGATGTTAAATAGCAAAGGTATTGCCGTTTCCAGCGGTTCTGCCTGCACTTCGAGGGCACTCAAAGCTTCTCACGTGCTTATAGCTATGGGATTGCCCCATGAGATTGCTCAGGGTTCCATCCTTTTTACACTTGGTATCGATAATACACTTGAGGACATCGACTATATTCTTGAGGTGATGCCATCCATCGTTGACAGGCTACGGCAGATGTCACCGCTTTATGCAAAATTCAGTAAAACGGGCAAAGGAGGCAGTAAATATGCCGATTTATAGCGAAACAGTAATGGACCATTTTATGAATCCCCGTAACGTAGGAGAAATTGAGAACCCGGATGGCATCGGTGAAGAAGGCAATCCGGTATGTGGCGATATGATGACATTTTATATCAAAGTTGAAGATGACCATCTCGAAGATATAAAATTCAAGACGTTCGGCTGTGGGGCAGCGATTGCTGTATCCAGCATGGTCAGCGAGATGGCAATGGGCAAAACATTGGATGAAGGAATGAAAATTACTCCTCAACTGGTAGCGGAGAAACTAGAGGGATTACCCAAGAACAAGTTTCACTGCTCTAACCTTGGCGCCCAAGCTCTGCATAAAGCTATTGAGGATTACCGGAATAAAAAAAGGGAAAGGTATAAGGAGGACAGGCAGGATGGAAGATAAACAAAGAATTGAGAAAGAAGTACGATTTTGTCCTTATTGTGACGAGGAAATAGCCAATGATCCGATTCCAACTTGCGGTGCTTGCGAAGTAACCATATTCTACTGTCCCAGTTGCCGTGCGCCTACACCCCGAGATAAGAAGATTTGCTCGCATTGCGGGACTCAAATAAAAGGGTAGGATATAATCGGGAGGAGAGGTAAAATGGCTGATAAGGAAAAACTTACGATAGCGGTCTTAAGTGGAGATCTGGAAAGGGCTCTGGCTGCTTTTATGCTGGCGGTCACCGGTGCCAGCATGGGAATGCAGGTAAGCATGTTCTTTACCTTCTGGGGACTGAATATTGTTAAAAAGAACAAAGACGGTATAAAGAGTAAAGGATTGTTGAGGAAGATGCTGAACTCGATAAACCGAGGTGGCAGCGAGAGACTGAAACTTTCCCGATTCAACATGTTTGGGCTGGGCACATGGATGATGAAGAGACTGATGAAGGATACAAATATGCCGTCCGTCAGCGAATATATCACCATGGCTCATGATATGGGAGTAGAAATTATTGCCTGCACGACTACGTGCGGGGTAATGGGCTTACCCGCAGAGCAAGACGCATTCCGCAGTGAAATTACAAGTATGGCTGGTGCTGCCTATTTCCTGAATAGTGCCCGCAAGTCCAGCGTTACCCTTTTTATCTAAACAATGTTTTCGATAACATATCAAGGAGGAGAAAATGAGGGCAGATCAATCCCTAGACTGCATGGGTCTGTATTGCCCAATGCCGATTGTCAAAGCTAACGAGAAGATTAAGCAGTTAAAGACTGGAGAAGTCCTTGAAGTAGTAGGTGATGACCAGGGAATAAAGCAGGATATGCCGGCATGGTGTGACGCCACCGGGTATGGGTTCCTGGGAATAGAAGATGAAGGCGAGGAAATCAAGGTCTACGTAAAGAAGACGCACGATTAAAAGAGGAGTATTAAGTGGACAGTACGATGCTAGAACAGGTAGAACTTACGGTTAACGATATCCCCGTTAAACTGAAATACTTTACTCAGGGTTTTTTAGAGCATATTGTCAATGGAATTCTGGGCAGTTTGAGGGGAACAGGTAAAATTGAAAACCTGGAGCTTTCCATCGATGAAGAGAGACAGGTAAAATTAAATCTTAACGGTGCGGTGATTTCACTGACTCCTTTCGCCAATAAAATTATCTCTGAGACCATTACAGGGATGGTTTCTACCCTGAAAGGCACCGGTACAATAAACCGGTTGAATCTAATTATTAACAAATAACGGTTGCCGGTTACGTGTTTCTCTGCTATACGCCTAATTTTTCATGATTCATCAGAAGTTTTGAAGATATTCAATAAACAAGCGAGCGTATCCCTTAATGCCGATGGGCATCACTGGTTCACGGCGGCGTACGCCTTCTTGGGACGCTTCAGTGAGCGGGGAATGATGCGTACCTACCGCAGACTCTTACGAATGCGGCTAAGGAGCGTATCCTTAAAATCAGAGTCGGGACATGATTCAATTTTCCTTACTATCCAGGGTCGGTATCCCTTGTAGCCATCGACCCTAACCCTTTCATACTCCGGCGGGCTCGTAAAAAAGTAAAGGAATTAGGGCTGAGAGTGAAATTCCACCAGCGTCCCGCGGAAATGCTGCCGCTTCCCGATGCCTCATTTGATACCGTTATCTCCACATTAACCCCTCTGCACAGTGCGGAATCCGGTTCAGGCTCTGTCTGAAGTAAAGCGGGTCCTTAAACCGGACGGAATTTCCCGGTTCGTCGAACATGTTCAGGCAAATCACGGTTTCCACAAATGGATACAGAATACGCTAACGCCATAATGGCGATGGCTTGGATCGGGTTGTCTACCTGAACCGCAGGACTACCGATAGCATTGAACCCGCCAGACTCAAAATATTCGAACTGCAACGGCATCATATGCACTTGGTACCATTCATCATTGGCGCGGCAAAGCTACCTTACTGAAGCACCCTCAGGTTGAAGTGTGTCTCCGCAGTAAGCTATAATTAAAGTGGCGTTTCATTTTACTAGGAGGCTGTTTTGCTTAAAACTCACACTTGCGGTGAACCCAGGAAAGAACATTTTGGGACTAAACTAACACTTGCCGGCTGGGTACACCGACGACGTGACCACGGAGGGTTGATATTCATTGACCTGCGAGACAGGGACGGCATCGTCCAGATAGTATTCAATCCGGATATCGCCGGAGAATCCCATAAAATCGCCAGTGAGCTACGCAATGAGTATGTTATCCGGGTGAGCGGGGAAGTCGCTTTACGCCCTCCGGGAACCGAGAACCTCAGGTTACCATCCGGTGAGGTTGAGGTTATCGCCCGTGATGTTGAAATACTGAATGCGTCAAAGACACCCCCATTTTATATTAATGAGGACGTTGAGATAGAGGAAGGCCTCCGGCTTAAATATCGGTATCTTGACCTGCGGCGACTCCGGATGAAGGAGAATTTACTGCTGCGTCACCAGATTGTAAAGTTTATGCGTTATTACTTGGATACCCGTGGATTTATCGAAGTGGATACGCCAATCCTGATTAAAAGCACTCCAGAGGGGGCCCGCGATTACCTAGTGCCCAGCCGCCTTCACCCCAGCAAGTTCTACGCCTTACCACAGTCGCCACAACAACTAAAACAGCTATTGATGGTTGCCGGACTGGAGAAATACTACCAGATAGCCCGATGTTTCCGTGACGAAGACACGCGCGCCGACCGTCAGCCGGAATTTACCCAACTCGACCTCGAAATGAGCTTTGTCGATGAAAAAGACATAATTAGATTGGTTGAAGATATGTTTACCACCATGGTGGAAACAATTAAGCCAGAGATGCGTATAACAAAGCCGTTTCCCCGCCTCACTTACACCGAAGTTATGGATCGTTTCGGTTCGGACAAGCCAGACTTACGCTTCGGGCTAGAGATCAGGGACCTCACGGATATTGTCATCGGATGCGATTTTGAGATTTTCAATTCGGTTATTGCTGGGGGCGGGAGCATAAAAGGAATAAACGCCTCGGGTTGTGCTGCTTACTCACGCCACCAACTCGAAGAACTGAACCAGATAGCAAAAAAACTCGGAGCAGGGGGCCTACTGACCATCACCTTGGGCACTTCCGCCGGCAATTTAAACGAATTAACTCCGGAGACAGTAAAATCGGCGGCAGCCAAGTTTTTATCCTTTGAGCAGATTAAAGGGGTGGCAAAACGTCTGGAAGCGAATATGGGGGACCTTTTACTCGTCGTTGCCGGCGAAACCAAGCTCGTCAATACCACACTAGGCGAACTACGGAGAGAAATGGGACACCGGCTTAAACTAACTGAGCCGGATACACTGGCATTTGCTTTTGTGGTTGATTTCCCCCTGCTGGCATGGGACAAGAAGGCAGGATGTTGGAACTCTATACACCACCCGTTTACAGCGCCTAAAGAGGAGGATATCCCTTTTCTGGACACGGCTCCCGAAAAAGTCAAGGCTAAAAGTTATGATTTTATATGTAACGGCTATGAACTATCCAGCGGCAGCATCAGGATTCACAAAAGTGAGCTTCAAAAGAAGATTTTCAGGCTTCTGGGCCATACTGACGAACAAATCGAAGAGCGTTTCGGGCATCTGCTAGAGGCTTTTGACTATGGCGCTCCGCCACACGGAGGTATTGCCCCGGGTATCGATCGCATCGTGATGCTGCTGGCGGGAGAGGAGAATATCAGAGAGGTAGTTGCCTTCCCTAAAAACCAGAGCGCCATTGACCTGACCTCTAAAGCACCTTCCCCGGTTACGGAGGAGCAGCTGGCAGAATTACACATTATCCTGCGAGACGAATGATTTATGCTTAACACACAAGAAGTCGCTGAAAAGGTCCATATAATTGATAACAATCTGTACTCAATCCCAAGGTGGGGAAGCGTTTATCTTCTTAATGAAGAAAAAAAGGTATTGATAGACACCGGCCCAACCACTACGGTAAATACCGTTCTGGATGGAATCAGGGAGATTGGTGTTAACCCTGAGGATATCGACTATATAGTTATTACTCATATCCATTTAGACCATGCGGGAGGAGCCGGGACACTGGTTAGAAGTATGCCAAAAGCCAGAGTAGTCGTCCATAATAAAGGCTTCCGGCATCTGGTAAATCCAGCAATACTGGTACAGAGCGTTATGGCTGTTCAGGGCGAAGAGTCGATGGCCAGATTCGGAGAGGTTGTACCCATTGATGAAAAGCGGTTGGTACCAGTAAAAGATGGTGATACCATTAAACTGAGTGACCGCCAACAGATACAATGCATTGATGCCCCAGGACATGCTCCCCACGAACTGGTCATCCATGAAACTCGAAACCACGGATTATTTACCGGTGATGCTGCCGGAATATATTTACCGGAAAACGATATTTTACTTCCGGCTACTCCACCGCCGAATTTTGACGCCGAAATCTTCATTAATACAATTCGCTGGCTGATGAGTATAAATGCCGACCGGATGTATTTCGCTCACTTCGGAGTAAGCGATAAGGTTCACGAAAATCTGGAGTTAGCTATAGATAAAATTAAGTCCTGGGAAAAGATGGTTGACGCAGCTGTTACCGATGGGAAATTCAATGGCGTGGCAGATAAAATGATTACCCGAGGATATACCGAACTGGAACCTGTCAGGGAAAACAAACTATTATATAAATACTTGGCAGAGATTAGCGTTCATATGAGTGTCGCCGGATATTTAAGATATTATCAGGAGAAACGCAAAGCGAAACTGATGGAGGTATAGTGAAAGTAACCAGGGACAAGACTGAAGACTGTCAGGCATTTTTAACGGTTGAGATGGAGGCGACTGAAGTAGCCGAGTCTCTTGAAGCGTCATACCATCGTTTGGCGAAAAAAACGAATATCCCCGGATTTCGTAAAGGAAAAGCGCCGCGCTCGATACTGGAGCGTCACATCGGGAAAGATAATCTCCTTGAAGATGCCGTTAACCACCTGGTACCGGAAGCTTATGAAAAGGCAATCAAGGAACAAGATATTAAAGCTATTTCCAAACCGCGCATTGAAGTAACCCAGATGGAGCCGGTTATATTCAACGCCATAGTGCCGTTACCACCCACGATTACACTGGGTGATTACCGGCAGATACGGATAGATCCGGAGCCGGTGACCGTATCTGAGGAAAATATTAACGCTGTCCTGGAGGAGCTACGCCATCAACATTCTATCTGGGAACCAGTGGAGCGACCACTAAACTTCAAAGACCTAGCGATACTGGATATTGAAAGTGAAGCTGAGGGGAATCCATTTATCAACCAGAAAGGGGCCCGGTATCAAGTTATGGCTGATTCAACCGAGCCCGTACCAGGATTTGCCGAGCAACTGATCGGAACTACTAAGGGTGAGGAGAAGGAATTTAAGCTAAGAACCCCTAAGGATTTTCACAACTCCAAAATGGCGGATAAGGAAGCGTCTTTCAAGATTAAAATATATGATATCAAACAGGAAAATCTCCCTGATTTGGACGACACACTGGCGAAACAGATCAATCCTGAAATAGAGACACTGGAAAAGCTGCGCGAAGAGGTAGCCACTAACCTTAAATCGAGGGCCGAGGAAAAAACCCGTGCTGACGTTGAAGAGAGAGTTATCGATGCTGCGGTTGAACTCACCCAAGTGGAATTCCCGCCGATTCTAGTAGAAATAGAAATGGAGCGGCTTTTCAATGATTGGTTGAGACGTTTGCAAATGAACGATAAGGATCTGGAACGTTATCTAGCAAGTGCGAACAAAACACAAAAGGAGCTATGGGAAGATACGCGACCCGCTGCCATAAAAAGGGTTACCCGCAGCATTATGCTCGGTAAGGTGATGGAGGAGGAAAAGATTGAAGTAAACGATTCTGACATAGACAGAGAAGTCGAAAGAATGGTAAAAAAAGCTGGGGAAAATGCAAATAAGATGAATAACCTGATAGATGCGCCTCAGTTCCGCCAGTCAATTAGACAGGCACTAATTACCAGGAAAACGATTGAGCGACTGTTGGAAATAGCCAAGGGCACGGAGACAGTAAAAACAGAAGATGAGGAGGAAACAAAATGAATTATCAACCAATGAATATTATCCCCGGTGTCGTGGAGAGTGGTCCTAAGGGTGAAAGATTCTGGGATATATACTCCCTGCTGTTAAAAGAGCGAATAATAATGTTATTCACACCCATCAGCGACCCCGTAGCTAATACTATCATTGCCCAGCTTCTCTATCTGGAGCGTGAAGACCCTGATAAGGACATCAGCATGTACATTCAGAGTCCTGGCGGCGTCATCAGCGCTGGCCTAGCTATTTATGACACATTAAACCTTATCCGACCTGATGTATCAACCATCTGTGTCGGGCTGGCTGCCAGCATGGGTACGGTGCTGCTTTGCGCCGGTAAGAAAGGCAAACGCTATGCCCTGCCCAATGCCACCATCCACATGCACCAGGCGATGGGCGGTGCCCAGGGTCAGGCGGCTGATATTGTCATTGCCGCCCGCGAGATTATGCGACAGCAAGAGATTATCAAAAATATCCTAGTTAAAAATACAGAGCAATCTATCGAAAAGATAACTCAGGATACCGATCGCGATTTCTATCTTAATCCCGGACAGGCAGTCGAGTACGGCCTTATTGACGAAGTTCTGGGCAAACCGGTAATAGAAGAGAAACCCAAAAAGAGCAAAAAATAGTCGTCATCGTCGGTTACAGCGCTGAGATAGCAGCGTTTGCTTTAAGATATTCCTTTTCCTTTGAAGACGATAAAGGGAGTTGAGCCAGATTAACACTCTAATACTCGGCGGCGCCCGCAGCGGTAAAAGTAATTTTGCCATGGAGCTTGCCCTGAAATCAGGTAAGCCCATCCTTTTTGTAGCGACCGCCACCGCCAGCGACGAAGAGATGCGCCAGCGAATCGAGGAGCACCGGAAAGCAAGACCAGTCGATTGGACCACCCTTGAAATCACCAAGTATTTAGGTAAGCTTATCACCAACAACATCGGTGAATCACAGACGGTGATTATCGATTGCATCACCCTTCTGGTTAACAATATTATGTTTGAACACGTCAGAGATACTGATGAACAGATTGATGCCCAGCAAGCCGAAAAAAAGGTCCTAGCAGAGATTGGTGGACTTAACGGGTGTCTTAAGTCGGTTAATGCCAGCTTTATTTTAGTCACCAACGAGGTTGGACTCGGCCTAGTGCCGACAGATTATACCAGCCGGTTATATCGAGATCTTCTCGGCAAGACTAACCAAATGCTGACAGAGACCGTGGATGAGGTCTATCTTATGGCAGCAGGCATACCTCTACGGATAAAATCGGCAACGACTCTCTGAGCACCAACCAGCCTTAACTATCTTTTCATTCGTCGCTATCCAGCATGTCGATTTTACTACATTTGGTTAACAAGTTTACCTCACTCCTGACCCCTCTCCAGCCCGTTTCATGTACAGATCTGGACTCTTAGTGGCTGGAAAGAGGAATAACCGAGAGAAGTGGCTTCGCCTCTTCTTCAAATTTCTCCTCCTCTCCAAAGCACTCAACCTAGCAGGTTCATACTGTCTTGCTGATTGGAGAGGAGGATTAGGAGGGCGAGGTTAAGACAGAAAAAGGCAATTAACCTTAATTTCTCATGATATTCATTACCTTCTACCCGATGAAGCACTGTGTTATACTAAAATATGAATTTTGTCAGCGAGCGTACCGAATGGCAGAGATGGACAAAATCAGGAACAGAATCCAGCAACTAAAGAACCAGATTAATCACCACAACCACCGATACTATATTCTGGATAACCCGGAAATTAGCGACAGCGGATATGACGGGTTAATGAGGGAACTGAAGCAGCTTGAAGAGCAGTACCCGCGGTTACTGACATCTGACTCACCTACCCAGCGCGTCGGAGCGACTCCGGTAGAAGCCTTCGGCATCGTGGAGCACCCTTTACCTTTGCTCTCGCTAGGCAACGTTTTTTCCAGAGACGAACTCTCCGCCTGGTACGCCCGTACTTTAAAACTGACGAACGAGTCACAATTCAACTTTATCGGTGAGTACAAGATTGACGGTTTCGCCGTCGCCCTCACCTACGTTAACGGGCAGCTAACCACTGGCGCCACCCGCGGTGATGGACTCCACGGCGAGAATATCACTCAGAACTTGAGAACCATCAGAAGCATACCCACCTCCATAAATAGAGATGCGCCACCCCGCTTTGAAGTCAGGGGAGAAGTCTTCCTGTCAAAAACCGGCTTTCACAAACTCAACCAAGAGCGGGCTGCCGAGGGTCTGCCCCAGTTTGCCAACCCGCGCAATGCTGCCGCCGGCTCGGTACGGCTGTTGGACTCTCGCATTACCGCGAAACGCCCGCTAGATATTTATATTTACATGCTCGGATATGCCGAAGGCAGGGCAGTCCCGCCAACTCACTGGGAAACGCTGGAATACCTTAAATCACTTGGGTTCAAAACAAACCCCAATAACCGCCAGCTAATCAGTATCAAGCAGGTTGAAGAGTATTACGAAACCTGTGAGGAAAAACGAGATAGCCTGCCCTACGAAACAGACGGTGTCGTGATAAAAATAGACCAGCTTGACCTTCAAGAGCGACTGGGAAATATCGGCCGTGAGCCGCGCTGGGCAATCGCCTATAAATTTCCCGCTGTCCAGGGCACCACCCGACTCCTTAACATTAGCATCAGCGTCGGCAGAACAGGTACACTTAATCCCTACGCTATCCTGGAACCTATATCAATGGGAGGAGTAACCATAAAGCAGGCTGCCCTACATAATGAAGACGATATCAGGCGCAAGGATATCCGCGTTGGAGATACGGTAATAGTCCAGAGAGCGGGCGAAGTAATCCCCGAAATCGTTGGTCCGGTTAGCAGCAAGCGTATCGGACAGGAAAAGGAGTTCAGCCTCCTGGAAAAGTTGAAGAACGAACAGGGAGAACCTGTCTGCCCTTCTTGTGGGAAAAACAGCATCATCAAGCCCGAGGGCGAGGTTATGTATTACTGCACCAATACCGCCTGCCCCGACCAGGTACAGGAACGATTGCAGCACTTTGTCTCACGAGGAGCAATGGATATACGAGGAATAGGCAAAGCACTCAGTGCCATCCTACTGAAAGAAGAGTTGGTCAAGAATGTTGCCGACATCTATAACTTGAGAAGTAAGGAAGCACGGCTTCTCAGCCTAGAAAAAATTGCGGAAAAGAGCATCAGTAATATATTCAAAGCCGTTGAAAAGAGCAAAGAAAGACCTTTCCCGAAGGTTATCTTTGCTCTAGGCATACGCCACGTCGGTGATGAGACGGCGAATATCCTGGCAAAAGAGTTCCAAAGCATTGATGAACTGGCTAGCGCCTCAAAAGAACATCTGATGTTGATGCCGGCTATCGGTCCCAAGATTTCCGACAGCATCATTACCTTCTTTAATCAGGAAGAAAACCAAAATATTGTCAAAAGACTAATAGAAGCCGGAGTCCGGCTGAAGGAAACGGCAACTGAACCTGCCGACCTACCCTTGACGGGGATGCAGTTTGTCATTACCGGCACTCTGGAGGATTTTACCCGGCAACAAGCTCAAGACCGGATAAAAAACCTCGGCGGCTCTACGGGGAGTAATGTTACCCGTAAAACAAATTACGTTGTCATCGGCACCAACCCCGGTTCAAAGCTTGACCAAGCCCGTAAGCTAGGCACAGAAATACTCGATGAAACAGCTTTTGTGGAAAAGCTTAAGGAATCAAAATCATGAAACTGATAGTGGGACTAGGAAATCCAGGAACCAGCTACACCCATAACCGCCATAATGTCGGTTTTATGTGCCTAAACCATTTTGCCAAGACACAAGGCATACGGTTTCTTAAAAAACAGGGGCTGGCGCGCACTGGCACGGGTGGAGTCGCCAGTGATAAGGTAGTGATTGCCCGACCCCAGACCTATATGAACTTGAGTGGTCAGTCGATCAACCGACTCGTAAAAAAGTTTAATGTCCAACTCAACGACCTCATGGTTATACATGACGATCTTGATACCCCACTGGGTAAAATCCGCATCCGGCACGGCGGCGGCTCCGGCGGCCATAAAGGTATAAACTCTGTTATCGATCAGTTAGAAAGCCGGGAATTCTCCCGAATCAGAGTAGGTATCGGACGACCGGATGCTATTAGTTCTTTACCCAATAAAGAATCCGTCGTGCTTGATTATGTCTTAACTGATTTCACATCCGAGGAAAGAAGAATTATAGCTCGAGTTATCCCTACCGTCAGCCAGGCTATCCTCTGCTTCCTCTCCGAGGATTTAACCGCTGCGATGAATAAATACAACCAGTTTTTTGCCGATGAGCCGACTCAATAATATAATCCACAGTACCCGGTCAAGGATAAAGATAACTTGTTAGAGAATAAGAAATTCATAGCCGTCATCGGCGGCGCGGAACCATCACCGCAGGAGGCTATAATGGCCGAAGAAGCAGGCCGTGAAATTGCCCGGCACGGCGCCATCCTGATATGCGGTGGGCTGGGTGGAGTTATGGAAGCCGCCTGTAAGGGGGCCGTTTCCGAAGACGGCGTAACCATAGGCATCCTCCCCGAGGAAAGCCGCCGAGTAGCCAATCCCTATGTCCGGATACCGATAGTTACCGGCATGGGTTATGCCCGAAACGTTATCGTCGTCAAATCAGCCCAGGCAGTCATCGCCATCGACGGAAGCTACGGCACCCTCTCCGAAATAAGCCACGCTTTGCAGAGCGGCATCCCTGTTATTGGACTTAACACATGGTCGCTGGCCAGAAATAACCAGCCGGACAGCGCTATCATTCAAGCGAAAAACGCTTTGGACGCAGTAAACACCGCCATCAGCCTCATCGAGAACCGGTATCCTGAATAGATTTCAGACTATGGAGGAAACGAATGTCAACTATTAAGTCGGTAATAGCCAGAGAAATCCTAGATTCCAGGGGCAATCCGACGGTCGAAGTGGAAGTGGGTCTGTCCGATGGCATCAAAGGCAAGGCAGCCGTACCTTCCGGAGCCAGCACTGGCAAACATGAAGCAGTTGAGCTACGGGACGGTGATAATTCCCGATACAACGGCCTAGGCGTCCTGAAAGCGATAGCCAACGTTAACAAAACCATCGCCGCTGCAATATCCGGGAAGCCAATCGGTAACCAGGCAGCTATCGACCGCACGCTAATTGAACTTGACGGCACAGCTAACAAATCACGTCTTGGCGCCAATGCCATTCTGGGAACATCGCTGGCAGTAGCTCACGCCGCCGCCAATCAGCTTAACGTACCCCTTTACCGTTATCTTGGCGACGCCAGTACTTATACCCTGCCGGTACCGATGATGAATATCCTGAACGGTGGGAAGCATGCCGCTAACTCGACGGATTTTCAGGAGTTTATGGTGGTTCCAGCCGGAGCCGAAAGCTTCCGGCACGCCCTGCAAATGGGTACCGAAGTCTACCACTCGTTAGAGAAGGTTCTTAAGGGTAGAGGACTCGATACCAATGTCGGTGACGAGGGCGGTTTTGCGCCTCCCGGAATTTCAAATACGGATGCGGTAGAAGCCATCTTACAGGCTATGGAAAAGGCAGGGTACAGACCAGGGAAAGATTGCTACATTGCTCTCGATCCGGCATCTAGTGAATTTTATCAGGACGGTAAATACATCCTGACACGAGAGGGCACCAAACTGAGTCCTGCCGAGATGGTAGAATATTATGTCAAGTGGATAACCGACTACCCGATAATCAGCATTGAAGACGCTATGTGGGAAGATGACTGGGACGGCTGGCAGCTAATTACAAAAAAGCTCGGCGGCAAAATACAGCTTATCGGTGATGACCTCTACGTTACTAACGTAAACCGCCTCGGTCAGGGTATCCACTTGAAAGCATCCAATTCCATCCTCATCAAGCTCAATCAAATCGGTACGCTCACCGAGACCATTAGTGCCATTAATATGGCGCAGAAAGCGGACTGGACAGCGGTTGTAAGCCATCGCTCGGGCGAGACAGAGGATACCAGCATTACCGATCTAGCAGTGGGGCTTAACACAGGACAGATAAAAACGGGCGCTCCCTGCCGCTCAGAGCGGACTGCTAAGTATAACCGGCTACTCAAAATAGAAGACGAACTGGGAGATAGCGCCATCTTTTCCGGCAGGCAGGCATTTCATAACCTAAAGAGATAGACTTATACGCTGCCGGCTAACCTGATATTTGATATAATAAAGTGAATGAAGAAAATCGGCATCACCACTACAGTTCCCATAGAAGTTCTCATTGCCGCCGGCTATCAGCCGGTTGACCTGAACAATATTTTCATAAACGACTCTAACCCGGAAAGGTTGGTGCACATTGCAGAAAAAGCCGGTTTCCCCATTAACTGCTGCAGCTGGATTAAGGGAATCTATGGGGTATGTATGGAATATGGAATCGATACCGTCCTCTGTGTTACTACTGGTGACTGCTCTAACACAAAGATACTGATGGAAGTCCTCAGACTGAAGAACCTCAAGGCTATACCTTTCGCCTATCCTGAATTTCCCAATACAGAGATCATGCAGCGGACCTTAGAGGAATTAGCCGCAACGCTGGGTACAAGCATAGAAGCGGCAAGCCGAGTCAGAGATGAACTTCAACCCTGCCGCAACCTAGCACGGGAACTAGACGAGTTGACCTGGAAAGATAGTCTGGTCAGCGGCGGCGAGAACCACTACTGGCTGGTTTCCTCGTCTGATTTCAACGGGGACCACCACGAATATTACTCTCAATTAAAGACGCTATTAACCGAATGCCAGCGGCGTCAATCATATCCCGCAGATTATCTCAGGATGGCATATATCGGCGTACCTCCGGTTTACGCCAGAGACTTTTTCCCCTATCTTGAGACCAATGGAGCCAGAATAGTATTCAACGAGATTCAGCGACAGTTTGCGATGCCTGA
Source organism: uncultured Dehalococcoidaceae bacterium (assembly GCA_964342875.1). Classification (GTDB taxonomy): domain Bacteria; phylum Chloroflexota; class Dehalococcoidia; order Dehalococcoidales; family RBG-16-60-22; genus CAYFHI01. The sequence continues at coordinate 14,291 of CAYFHI010000001.1, read as the reverse complement.
AGCGGGAAACTCTCTAGCAGATCAATATTCCAGCTATACTTATCCATACTCAATACATGAAAGACTAAAAGACATCACCGCGGAGCTCGACAAAAGACGGGTCGATGGGGTCATTCATTATGTACAGGCATTCTGTCACCGGGGAATCGGCGACATTATATTTCGTAACGCCATTAACTTACCCTTTCTTATATTAGAAGGTAATGACGATTATTCTCTGACCACCCATAAAAAAACACGCATTGAGGCATTTCTGGACATGCTGCAACGGCGCAAACAAGGCTTTAAGTACGGCCGACGGGCACTCAGACGATAACGGTCTGACTATGAAAGATAAGCATATATCAGATAACCTTAATAAAAACTAAAACTAGAATCAATATTTTTAGCCGGTTCGGGAGGTTTTCCTCAGAATGACAAAATGGGGCCACAATTAAAAACTAGGAGTAGCAGAGAAAAATAACCTGATTGACTGGATTAATTCCATTATGGATAGTGGGCTATAATAAGAGATAGTACATGATATTGAAAAAAGGAACCAACGTAATATTACTAACCTGTTTTTATCTATCCTGTATTTTTTAAGAAAACATGTAATAAATCACGTTTAACAACTCAACCATTTGAGAGAACTTACGCCTGAATCCTCTTAAAAACAGGGGATAGATTGACTTTTGTACGTCAAGATGATTACAATAGTTCAATCGCACGTTAGGTAATTATTTATGAAATTAGTAGTTTTAGGTTTTGGACAATGTGGCGGTAGGGTTACGGATGAGTTTGCAAGGCTGAACCGGAAAGCACGCGGCGCTCGTGGTCTGGATATCATCGTTGGCGCTTATGCTGCTAATACCGATGTAGCTGATTTAAGCGGACTGTCGACGATAAAGTCTGATTACCAGCACCGTATTCTCATTGGCGGACGGAAGACCGGTGGCCACGGCGTGGGGAAAATAAATGAGCTGGGTGCTGAAATAGCCAAGGAGGATGCCGATAAAATAATTGATACGGTAAGAACTACCAAACGTTTCTCTGAAGCGGATGCCTTCTTGCTCGTTGCTGGCGCATCTGGCGGTACTGGCTCCGGTTCTATCCCAATTATGACGCAGCAAATTAAGGAACGGTTTGTAGATAAACCGGTATATAACCTTATCATCCTTCCATTTGAGCACGAAGAATCCACTGAAGATAGAACCATATATAACGTAGCCACATGCCTTAAATCCAGCTATCTAGTAGCAGATGCGATATTTCTGGTTGATAACCAAAGATATCTCTCTAAAGACGCATCGATCAGCAGCAATATGACCAAGATCAACGCGATGATAGTGGAGCCGTTTTTTAGCCTTCTCTGTGCCGGAGAAGAGAAAAAACCGAAATACATTGGGGCGAAGATGCTGGATGCCGGCGATATAATACAGTCGCTCTCCGGCTGGACAACTTTAGGTTATGGCAAGTCTCATACGTCACTCCTCAAATCGCTCTTCGATGGAGCGCGAGACTTCAGGGATAAGGCTACGGAAACCCAGAAGGGAACCCAAGCAATGGATGAAGCTATCAGCGGATTATCAGTCAAGTGTAACCCCATAGATGCCAAAAGAGCCATGTATCTCGTATCGGCACCTGCCAGGGAAATTAGTATGGACCTGATAAAAGCGCTCGGAACTTATTTAAAGGGTATGGCTCCGGAGGCTATTATCAGGAGCGGTGATTACCCCAGAGATAGGGGTATGCTGGATGTTACCGTGGTATTATCCGAGTTTAGTGATCTCGAAAAAATCAGGGGATACTTCACTAAAGCAATCTCGTTAATATCTGCACTTAAGAAACGCCAGAATGGTTTGGTAGACCAGCAACGAGGGATTGACCTCACGATAAAGGATATCCCCTCTCTGTTATAACCGAACTTTAACCTTCGACAAAAGCCGGACTTCTGGATTTATCAGATTATCAATTATTACAGAAAAAGATGGCGCTAGCTCATAGTACCATCTTTACTTATTTTGTCATTTTTGAATAAATATGCCAAGCCTGGTCAATAGTATCGTCACGTACTTTCCAAGCTTTCTCCAAGTTCTCCTGCTTTACCCTTACCGCTTCTGCCATTACCGCCCCAAGTTCATTATCAGCCTGCTCTTTAGCCTGGCTAAAAATCGCTTCCGCCTCCTGCCAGGCTTTTTCACGAGCGTCCGTTGCCCGAGTTAAAGCTTCTTCGCGCGTCTTCAAGGCCTGTGTGGTCGTCTCATCATATTCTTTCTGAATTTGATTGTTAGCTCTCTTATGAGACTTGGCTACCTGCAACTCATTCTCCCTGTAAGCCCTAGCTACCTGCCGTTCCGCCTCCATATATGCCGCGTATGCCCTTTCGGCATGACCCATCATTTCATCAAGCGGGTTACCTACTTTTTCCGATTCTTCCACAACAGTCTCCTCAACCCGTTCTGAGATACCTTCTAAACCATATCCTTGAGCTTCTTCCTGAACTTCTTCCTGAACTTCTTCCTGAACTTCGAGTGATGGAGCTACCTGCTCTTCCGCTTTATCAGAGACTTTTTTGAACTTCCGCTTTGAATTAGCCACAAAGTACCTCCTTTATACCATCATATTGTCAGTTCTATCCACCTTTTTTACATACCCAGCACCAGTACTTTCGTCATACGCATACAGAAACACGTACCTATTAACCCTAATATCCTACCCAAAATGAAGAGCTACTTAGAAGCATAGTTTATATTAATTACCCGGAAAAGTCAAATAACTTTTCCCATACATATTACGATTACCCAAACAACTCCTCTATTAGGGTTTTTGTTATCGTAACATATATAGAACATATGAATAATCCTACCGGTAAAATCCTACGCGTCAATCCCCAAATTATCTTCCGCACCTGACTTTCCTTTAGCATCTTTACCCTTCTGAGATTCATACATTTTGGCTAACGATTCCAGTCGTGTCTCAATCTTTCCTCTGGTTCCTTTTTTCTTCTTAGACTTGGTATCTTCAGCCCGTTTTATTGCGTCTTCTAATACCCTTAACGCAGCCTCATCAGCGTCAACCTCGCCATCTTTTTCTTCATCACCCGGCATTGCTTTTTCAATAGCTTCTTCTGATTCCTCACCGACACCATCAGTGACAACCGATTTTCTACCCTCCGCCTCATTCTCAATAATCGCTTTTTCAAAGGCTTTTAAGGACGCTTCTACCGTTTCTTTGGCATTTTTACCGGATGTCTCAGCACGGCTAATTAATTCTTCAACAGCGTGTATTGATAGCGCTGCCGCTTCCCTGGCAATCCTTGTGGACGTTTCGACAGCTTCTCTGGCGGTTTTCACTGTAACCTTCGCCGATTCTTTCGCAGCTGTCATCAAACCTGCAGATACTTTTTCAGCCGCTTTTTCTGCTGCTTTCGCCATTTCTTTAGCTTCTTTGTTTACTTCTTCCGCCCGCCTTATAGCTTCCTCAAAGCCTTTCTTTGATGTTTCCGCCGCTTCCCGGGCAGCCCGAGCTGATGTCTCCGTCGCTTCTTCTACTGCTTTTGCGAATACTTCCGCGTTTTCCTTTGTCTCCCGACTTAATTCTTCGGCACGGCTTATCGCTTCCTGGGATGCCTTTACGGAAGTCTCAGCGGCATCACGAGCCGCTTTTGCTGACGCTTCGGTGGTTACTTTAGCCTCCCTGTTTATTTCTTCCGCCCGCCTTATGGTTTCCTGAGAGACCTCTACCGATTCTACCGCCGCTTGCTTTGCTTCAATACTTACTTGTTCGGTCCGATCAATCGCCTCACGGAAGAGTTCTGCAGACTGTTCTGCTGCTTCTACCGTCTCCCTGTTAATCCGATCCGCTCTTTCTATTGCCTCGCGCGATATTTTCTGTGATTCTTCAGCTGATTCCCTTGACTCACGACTTATCTCCTCTATCCTGCTGAGCGCTTCCCGTGACATCTTCTGTGATGACTCTGACGCCTCTTCGGCTCTCCTACTTATCTCCTCAGTCTGGCTCATCGCCTCCTCAGATTTTCTCTGCGCTGCTTCAGCAATTTCCTTGGAAACTTTACTCGTTACTTCAGCCCGTATCGTCGCTTCTTCAGCTGCCCTGGCTGATGCTTCCGCATCATCCTTGGTGATTTTACTCGCCTTTTCCACCCGATTTGCTGCATCTTTAGCCACTCTGGTAGCCGCTTCAGAGTCTTCCCTGGCAAACTTGGTTAATTTTTCAGCCTTACTCGCTACTTCTCTGGAAGATTTAATCGATACTTCAGCAGCTTCCCGGGCTATCCGACTTACTTCATTAACCTGATCAACCGCTTCCTGAGCTACTTTTCTGGCGTATTCTGATTTTTCTTTGGCTCCCCGACTTACTTCATCAACTCTGGTTAATACTTCCTGAGACAATACTAATGTCGCCTCAGCCGTTCCCATCGCTTCCTTGCTGATTTTCTCCGCCCGGCTAATCGCTTCCTCAAAGATTTTCTTAGTCGCCTCAGCTGAATCTCTCGGCGCTCTGGCGGCTTCTTCTGCCCGGCGTATGGCATCTTCAAAGATTTTTATTGACGCTTCAACAGCTTCTTTTGCATCTTTTCTCAGTTTCTCAGCACGCTTTACCGCTTCTCGAGCGGCTTTTGCCGATTCTGCCGCCGACACTCCCGCCTCTGTACTTATCTGCTCCGCCCGACTTACCGCCTGCTGAGAAACCTTCGTAGAAGCCTCTACCGCCTCTTTCGCCTCCCTACTCAGCTGCTCGGCCTTAGCTACAGCTTTCTCAACCGACCCAATACCTATGTTGATATCCTCTAATACTTTAGGTACCATACCATCACCCTTCCCCTAATATCCTTATCTATCATATCATTCTAGTATAGACTGTTCAGTTTTTCAACATTTATTAATAAACTTGTCTGAAAAAATATGTATAGTAGTATTTTATTTCTTTTTTTACCAAAAGGAATTGACATTTTCACAATGGTATGTATAAAATAACAAAACTCGATTAATGTTGAGGTGAGTTATGAAAATAGTGGTTATAGGGTTAGGGCAATGTGGTGGTAAGATTGCCGATGAATTTTCCCAGCTAAATAGAAGGGCGAAAAGCCGACGCGGAATTCAGATAGTCACCGGTACTTTTGCAATAAATACGGATGCGGCTGATTTGAGCGGTCTCACCGGCATCCCGAAGGGATACCAGCACCGAATTCTCATTGGTGGTAGAAAAACCGGTGGCCACGGCGTGGGGAAAATAAATGAACTTGGCGCTGAGGTAGCCAAAGAAGATGCCGATAAAGTCATTGATGCTATCAGAACCACCAAGAACTTTTATGAAACGGATGCCTTCCTTCTCATTGCCGGTTCAGCCGGTGGTACCGGCTCCGGCTCAATACCCGTTATTACACAGCAGATAAAAGAACGATATCTAGATAAACCAGTTTATAACGTTATCGTCCTTCCTTTTGAGCATGAGGTAACCACCGAGGAAAGAACCGCCTATAACGTGGCTACCTGCCTTAAATCCTGTTACTCGGTAGCTGATGCCATATTTGTTATTGATAATCAAAGATATGTCAGAAAGGATTCATCAATCAAACATAACCTCTCTAAAATCAATTCTTTGATAGCAGAACCGTTTTACAACCTGCTCTGCGCCGGTGAAGAAAAAAGACCCAAATACATCGGGTCGAAGCTCCTTGACGCGGGTGACATCATCCAGACGCTGGTAGGCTGGACGGTAATCGGTTTTGGCAAGGCAGACGTTCCATTACTCCGATTCCCCCAAGATTGGGGGAATGACTTCAGAAAGAAGGGCGCTGAGATTCAAAAGGGCATCCAGGCAATGGACGAGGCTATCAGCGAATTATCCCTCAAATGCAATCCGGTAGATTCGAGGAGAGCCATGTATCTTGTTTCCGGACCTGCTAAAGAGATGAATATGGATATGATTAAGGAACTGGGTGACTACATGAGGGACATGGCACCGGAAGCTCTTATCAGAAATGGTGACTATCCCAGGGACAAAGGGCAGCTAGACGTTACCGTGATTCTTTCCGAGCTCAGTGATGTGGAAAAAATCAGGGGCTATTATACCAAATCGACTGACCTTATTCCCGAAACCAAAAAGAGGCAGGAAGCCACCGAAGTCAGACTAAAAGCAATGGAAGATACCTCCAAAGACATTCCATCTTTACTGTGATTTGCTGATCTAAACTGATTCAACGGTCTCGCTACAATAAAGTAAATTATTAACCGTAGTTGGAAGGTATCTGACCGTATACTTTTTGTATAATAAATGTTGTTGCGCTTTGGGTGCAGCTAACTTCCGATTGACATCAATAATCACAGTAATATCCGAAGCCTTCGCACACTATTCTCTTTGGCAAGCGCGTCATTACAGGGTATAATGTTTATAGTAGGAATAAAGAAAAATGGCCTCCGAAGTCTTTTATCGTAAGTGGCGCCCTCAACTCTTAGCCGAGGTAGTCGGCCAAGAGCAGGTAACCCGGACGCTACTTAGCGCTTTGGCCACCGGACGTATTTCTCATGCCTATCTTTTCTGCGGACCTCGAGGCACCGGCAAAACTAGCAGCGGGCGTATTTTAGCCAAGGCGGTGAATTGCCTTACCACTGAAGGTAAGGAAGAACCATGTAACACCTGCTCGATATGCCAAGAAATAACCGGAGGCCAAGCGCTAGATGTTATTGAGATTGATGCCGCCAGTAACCGCGGCATTGACGAAATCCGAAACCTCCGCGAAAAAACCAGTTATTCCCCAAACCAAGCTCGTTACAAGGTCTATATCATCGATGAAGTCCACATGCTTACCAAGGAAGCTTCTAACGCACTTCTCAAGACGCTGGAAGAGCCGCCGCTGCATATTATTTTCATCCTGGCAACGACTGAAACCCATAAGTTGTTACCCACTATCCTGTCACGCTGTCAGCGTTTCGACTTTCGCCGCATTTCTCAGGTAGACGTGGTATCAAAGCTGACGCATATTTGCGAGACGGAAAATATCCAAATAGAGCCAGAAGCATTAAGACTTATCGCTAAGGCTACCACAGGCAGTCTCCGCGACGCCGAAAACCTCCTACAGCAACTAACTACCTATTACGGTTCCGCAATCGAGCTCCAACAGGTCCAGTCTATCCTAGGAATCAGCGGCGACTCGCAAGCCAAAGAGGTTATCGGTCATATTGTAAATAACGATGTTTCCGCCGGGGTAGCCACTATAAACAGAGCCAACAACGATGGGCTTGATTTACGCCAGTTCAACCGAGAACTAGTGGAAAATCTTCGGTCGTTACTTTTAATCAAAACCGGCTCCGGTGAAAATGCCGACCTCACCGCTGAAGATAAAAAGGAATTCAAAGAGCTTGCGGGAATGGTTTCACTGCCGCAATTGTTAAAGGCGATAAAGCTCTTCGGACAGCTTGAGATTGGCTTCGATAATTATTCCACCTTACCACTGGAACTGGCGATGGTCGAGAGTACACTAGCTCCAGCCGAAAAAAGCGAAGAAAAGAAGGAGTTAGTTAGCTGTTTTAAACCAGAACCCACAGATCAGACTAAACCAGTTATCAAACCAACTCCGGTGCCTTCGCCAGCTAAAGTCGAAGAAAAGCCTGCTTTACCTTCAGAACTGGATAGTGAAATCGAACGGATGAGACAGAAATGGAAACAGCTTATCCAAGAAGCCCCTAATAATTACGGACGTACCCCAGCGGCTGCCCTGCTCAGGACCGCCAGCGCCAAAGCCATTGAGGATGACACAGTGGTATTATCTTTCAGGTATAAGTTTCACATAGAGAAAATGGAAAAGATAGAAAACCTTAAGATAGCCGAAAAAATTATCAGCAGTTTTCTGGAGCGTTCCTGTCAGCTACGCTGTATTTATGAGGAGGAAGACAACCATCTGGTGAGAGCTGCCCAGAAAATCGGCGCTCAGATTATCGATGCGGAGGAATAATGAATAAATTTTTGATGCAACAGACGCAAAAACTCCAGGAAAAGCTGACGAAGACCCAGGAAGAGCTGGAGAAACTGACCGTTAAAGCCAGTTCCGGAGGTGGCGCCATCAAAGTTACTGTAAACGGACAGCAGAAAATCCAGTCGGTCAAGATATCACCGGAGGTGGTTAACCCTGAGGATGTAGAACTTCTTGAAGACTTAGTCTTAACTGCCGTCAGTGAAGCCATTACCAAATCACAGCAGGCTGCCGCCGAACAATTCGACGGATTAACCGGAGGTCTTAAAATCCCGGGATTAACCTAATGAAAGCCGAGGATAATCGATATTGAACGGTCTCACCCCATCTGTCGATGCCATTAATATGCTCATCCAAGAGTTCAGTAAGCTACCAGGCATTGGTCCCAAAAGTGCCCAGCGAATCACCTATCACCTACTGCGCAATTCGGATGAACAGGCGAAACTCCTTACCGAAGCCATCCTGTCTCTGAAGCAGAAAGTCAGCCTGTGCTCTACCTGCTTTAATGTTACCGAGTCCAACCCCTGCCCCATATGTCGCGGCAGCGAGCGCGAACCCACCAGCATCTGCATCGTGGAACAACCACAGGATATCCTAGCTCTGGAACACACCGGAATCTACAAAGGACTGTATCACGTACTTCACGGCGCGATATCTCCAACCGAAGGAATCGGTGCCGATAATATAAGAATCCATGAACTGATGAACCGACTCCAGAACAACCCGATAGAAGAAGTCATCCTAGCAACCAACACCAATCTTGAAGGGGAGCAGACGGCGATGTATCTAAGCCAGCTGATTACGCCGCTGGGCATTAAAGTTACCTGCTTAGCGCGGGGGCTACCATTCGGCACCGAACTGGAATATGCCGATGATGTAACTCTCACCCGCGCCATCGAAGGCAGACGGGAATTTTAGACCATTTCTATCAGGCAACCCTGTTAATAATTATTTGGAACCTATCCCACTGACCACACCTTCACTTGGGTATCAGTGGATGGAAGAAGGGAAATATATTTGAGAGAGGGTGCACCCCTCTCAAACTCTCTACTATACTTTAGATAACTTCATAAGGTGTTTTAGAGAGGCAGAATCCGCTCCATCCTTGAAATCTTCCCCCGATAACTTTAAAGTGTATAATAAAACAAAACATATAAAACATCCCGGGGAGTGCAGGAAAGGCGAAAGCCATATTTCCCAGAAGAATTTTAGAGAGGTGTCAGCCCGTCTTACCCAATTCCTCTCTCTCATTGCTAATTAGAGGGGGACAAAAGGGCTGAGGTTAAAAATAACAAATGCCCACAGCACGTAGCTACCAAACAGAAGCCATCATTATCAAAAAGACAAAGTTGGGTGAAGCAGACAGCATCTTCACCCTTTATACGCCACGCCTAGGTAAAATCCAAGGTTTCGCCAAGAGTGTCCGGAAACCAAAAAGCCGGCTGGCGGGACACCTTGAGCTACTCACCCACAGCCAGGTATCGCTGGCACGGGGCAAGAACCTAGACACCATCACCGGAAGCCAGACTATAAACAGCTTCCTACCGCTGAAGAGCAACATCTGGTTGACCTCCTATGCCCTCTATACCATCGAACTGATTAACCAGTTTACCGCCGAGCATATCGAGAATTATCCACTTTTCCGGCTGCTCCTCGAGACAATGGAGCAACTCTGCCAGGCGAATAACAGGGACCTGGTACTGCGCTATTTCGAGCTCCACCTCCTTGATAATGTGGGTTACCAACCGCAGCTCAGAGAGTGTCTTTCCTGCCACCGCGAGTTAAAGCCCACCACAAACTCGTTCAGCGCCAGCGCTGGCGGTATGCTGTGCCCGGATTGCACCCAGAATCAGCCTACACCTTATCCACTTTCGGTTAACGCTCAGAAAGTTTTACGTTTGATACAAAGTAGCGATTACTCTACCGTCATCCGATTGAAAATAAACTCATCGCTAGCTAACGAGTTAGAAAGAATAATCAGCGACTACCTTAAATACCTTTTGGAACGAGAGGTAAAGTCAGCCGTCTGGCTGGATAACTTGAGGGAACAGAGACTAACACTCAATCCGACAGCTTTACCACAGAGCTAAGATAACATATAATACTGGTAGCACCGGACTGGGGGTATGGAACTCTCAGTCTTTTTACTATATTATAGATAAAGATGACAGCTAGATTAGATAATATTGCCCAACAGCGCCTACAAAAGCTGGAACGACTTCGCGCCCGTGGTATTAATCCCTATCCGAACCGTTATCATCGCAGCCACACCACCACTCAAGCTATAGCCCTGCTGCTACAATTGGAGCAGGGTTTAACCGAGAGAGAAGAAGTCAGCGTTGCCGGTCGTATTATGGCAAAGAGAAAAATGGGCAAAAGCGCCTTTTTTGATATCCGTGACGGCTCAGGAAAGATTCAACTGCTCTTTCAGGATATTAATAACTTCGATAAAAAAAACCTCGAATTATTTAATGGCCTAGATATCGGTGATATTATCGGAGTGCAAGGCAACCCGCTGCGGACTAAAAGCGGCGAATTCACCGTCCGGGTAGAGAAATTTGAGATACTTACCAAATCACTTCAGCCCTTACCGGAAAAATGGCACGGGCTTACCGATGTTGACAAACGTTACCGTCAGCGCTATCTCGACCTCATCGCCAATCCAGAAAAAAAAGAGGGATTCATAATACGAAGTCGGATCATCGCGGCAATAAGACAGTTCATGAACGGGCGCGATTTTATTGAAGTGGAAACGCCGGTGCTACAACCCTCTGCCGGCGGCGCTCTGGCACGTCCCTTCATCACCCATCATCATTCACTTGACCAAGACTTCTACCTGCGCATCGCCCTTGAACTCTATCTCAAGCGACTCATCATCGGCGGTCTGGACAGGGTCTATGAACTGGGACGCACCTTCCGCAACGAGGGCATGTCCACGAAGCACAACCCAGAGTTCACCTTGCTGGAAAGCTATGAGGCTTATGCCGACTATAACGATGTTATGACGATGCTGGAGACGATGGTATCTGAAATCAGCCAGCAGGTCATGGGCACCACCAAAATTAAGTTTGGCGACCATGTTATCGACCTGAAAGCCCCCTGGAAGCGCCTCATCCTACGTGAGGCGGTTAAGAAACATAGCGGCATCGATTTTGTAAAGTTTCCTACGGCTGACGGACTGAGAAACCGGATGAAACCACGGATGCAGAAAATGGGGCTGGATGTGGACCAGCAGAAAAACTGGGCTCATCTGGTGGATGAGCTTATTGCAACATTTGTAGAACCGGGACTTATCCAACCCACTTTCCTCATTGACTACCCGCTTTCGATGTCTCCGCTAGCAAAGACAAAGCCGGGTGAAAGCCGTATTGTCGAGCGCTTTGAGGCCTTCATCGGCGGTATAGAGATTGCCAACGCTTTTACCGAACTTAACGATCCTCTTGAGCAGGAGAAACGGTTTAAAGAGCAATTGAAGGAACGCCAGAACGCCGCCGATGAAGTATGGACTATCGACGATGATTTTCTACTGGCGCTGGAATACGGCATGCCACCCACTGGTGGTCTTGGCGTAGGCATTGACCGCTTGATAATGCTGCTCACCAATCAGCAGTCGATTCGGGAGGTAATTCTGTTCCCGCAGTTAAGGGATAAACCGTAGAGAGTAGTTTATGCTCGACCTTAAATTCATACGTGAAAATACTGGCCTAGTAAAACAGGCGTTGGACAACCGCCAGGACAGTGCCCCTCTCGACAAAATCCTGAACCTTGATACGAAACGCCGGCAGAAGATAATCGAACTGGAAGAACTGAGGCATGCCCGCAAAGAAGTTGCCCGAGACAGAAAGACTGACAAGAACGAAGGGCGAGACCTACGTGGTCGGATAAAAGACCTTGAAGAAGGTGTGAGGCAACTGGATGAGCAGCTGAGAGCCCATCTACTGAGGATACCCAACATCCCCCTCCCCTCCGTACCCGCAGGCAAAGATGAGAAGGACAACGTTGTACTGCGCTCGTGGGGAGAGCCAAAATACTTTGACTTTGTGCCCGCTCCCCACTGGAAACTAGGGGAATCGCTAGACATAATCGACTTCGAAAGGGGAGCAAAGCTTTCCGGCAGCCGATTCTATATTCTCAAAGGGCCTGGTGCCCGTTTGCAAAGAGCACTCATCTCATTTATGCTTGACCTTCATACAAAGGAGCACGGTTTCCAAGAGGTATATCTGCCCTTTATGGTGAAAAGGGAATGTATGGAAGGCTCCGGCAACCTGCCCAAATTTGCTGATAATCTCTATCATGACGAGCAAGATGATTTCTGGTTCGTGCCGACGGCTGAAGTGCCGATTACCAATCTCCACCGCGATGAAATTCTTCCGCCGGGGACTTTACCGCTATATTACGTCGCTTATACCGCCTGCTTCCGGCGAGAAAAAATGTCGGCGGGGAAGGACAACCGCGGCATCAAGAGGGGCCACCAATTTGACAAGGTAGAGCTCTATAAACTAACCGAGCCATCCACATCTGATGCTGAACTAGAATTACTTTTAAACACTGCTGAAACGGTCTGCCATAAGCTCAACCTACCCTACCGTATCGTGCAGCTCTGCACCGCTGATTTAGGTTTTGCCTCCGCCAAATCTTATGACATTGAGTTGTGGTCCCCCGGCAGCAACGAATGGCTCGAAGTAAGCTCCTGCTCCAACTGCATTGATTTTCAATCCCGGCGTAGTAATATCCGTTACCGCCCCTCCCTGGAAGCCAAGCCCCAGTTCGTCCATACCCTGAATGGCTCCGGATTAGCCTTACCCCGGGTACTCATTGCCATTATGGAAAATTACCAGCAAGCCGACGGAAGTTTCATAATACCCGAAGCACTCCAGCCATATCTCGGGGAGAAAGTCATCAAGCAACAACCGCCAGCATATTGACTGTTGGAGCAGATGTTAGCAAGAAGGAATCTAGCTGAATGCTAGAGGTGCAGAAAAACGCACAGTAATTAACCGTCTATGACCATTCTTCTGCATGTCAATAAACGCCTCAGCTCATTTAATCATGCGTGGCCCTACCCACGTTTGGTGTGTGCGGGGAAAAGTCAAGTAGCGCTGCAAAGGGCAAAGTTCAATCTTGCATAGAGTGCCTAATTAGGTTATACTACCTGCATCTCTCACCGGAGGTGCAGATAGGTAGAGTGCCTAAATGATTGTACTTTACCCTGCAAAGGGTAAAGTACCTCTAAAGGAATACCTGACTAAGGAAGCACTGGCAATGCTGAGGAAATTATATTTAGATTCTATTCCCCCTCAACGGATTTTAAGGTTACACAATCCCAGACAGGGCATACCATCGTACAGAGCCCACAGCCAGCGCATTTTTCTTCATCGATAACCGGAATCCGCTGTCCATCCAGTTCCACTGCCATGTGCCCGCCATCCCGGCATGCAATATAGCATAAATCACACTTTGTGCAAGTCTCACGATTTATTGAACTGACCACTTTATAATCAAATGAAAGGTCGTCTGGTAAGACAATGTTAGGAACGGCTTTTCCAATTATATCGGATAACTTTGAAATATTCTTCTCTCCAAGGTAGGCTTCAACTCCATCCCTAAGGTCGTCAATTATTCTGAATCCGTTCCGCTGAACGGCAGTACCAAACTGAACAGTCGTCGCTCCCAGCAACATGAACTCAAGAACGTCCTGCCAGGTCGCAGCTCCACCAGCGCCCGTAATTGGAATGTCTACCATCATGGCAATCTGGCAAACCACTCGCAACGTGACAGGCTTTACAGCAGGACCTAGATAAGCGGAAAAAGTTGATTTGCCGGCGACACTCGGGAGCGGAACAAATGTATTAAGGTCAACTCCCATGATGCCGATGCACAGGCCCATAGCTGAAATGGCGTCACCACCACCATCTTTAATAGCCTGAGCAGCTTCGACATCATTCCCAGCTCCGGCTGCTTTAACGAGCACAGGTACCGAACCGGCTACTTCTTTGACCCACCTAGTCGCTTCACTAAGCGGTTGTGCGTCAGCACATAAAAGCCTATTTGGTTCTCCGGGCAAACCCTGTGGACAGCAAGCGTCCAACTCAATACCGTCAACACCAGCAGCGACCAGTCGCCTGGTTGGTTCTTGCCAAGTTTCTTTTTCCAGGCCGGTACCAACAATACTGACTATAACAATCTTATCAGGGAATTCCTTCTTCAGTTCTCGAACACGCTCTACAACAACTCCCACATGGTATTTGGAGTTGACATCGATATTCCCCCTCATAATCTTTACGTCTTTGGGTAACATGCCATATTTAATTTTAAT